>CANQIO010000017.1 GCA_947624065.1 uncultured Oscillospiraceae bacterium
TACCGGTGCACGCGGGATACGGGGAACCCGGTATATAACTCCCTGGCGGAGTTGGTGGGGCTCTATGTGGAGGTGGCGTGACCGTGAACGCATGGACTACGATCATCGTTGCCATCATCAGTTCAAGCGCGATGGGCGCGTTGGCGACGCTCCTTTCCGAGGCGGTAAAGCGGCGATGGAAAAAGAGCGACGACGCGGAGCGGATCTCCCCTTCCCGGGTGGACAAGATGGAGCAGAAGCTGGACGCGGTGGTGAACAGCCAGAAGGTCATCACCACGGAGCGCATCCGGTATCTGGGGCTGTGCTACATCGGGGCGCAGAGGATCACCCTGGAGGACAAGGAGACCCTTCACGAGATGCATGACGCCTATGAGAGGCTGGGCGGCAACGGCCACCTGGATACAGTCATGCGCGAGGTGGACAAGCTCCCGGTGGTGGATAACTGAAATAACTGCGAAAGCAGAATATAAGGAGGGTACATATCATGAAACTGCCTGATAAGGTGTACGACATTCTCAAGTGGGTGACGATGGTGGTCATCCCGGCGGTGACGGCGGCCTATGTGGGCCTGGCGGCGGTGTGGGGGTTCCCCTATGCCAGCGAGGTCAGCAAGACCTCCGCAGTGGTCTGCACGCTGCTGGGCGCGCTGCTGGGCATCAGCACGGCGCAGTATAACAAGGAGGGCAACGGCAATGGATGAGGTCATGGACATGCAGTTCAGCACCACCGAGGGCGAGGACACGGAGCTCTGCCCGGCGGCGCTGGAGGAACTGAGCGACAACAAGGGGGAGGACGACTGATGGGCTATACCAATTCTCCGCTGGTTGATCATGTGCACATCTCGCCCAACCGCACGCCGGGGCGGGTCTGCATCGACACCATCACCATCCACTGCGTGGTGGGCCAGTGCTCCGTGGAGACGCTGGGGAACGTGTTCGCGCCCACGTCCAAACGGGCGTCCAGCAACTACGGCATCGGCTATGACGGCCGGGTGGGCATGTATGTGGAGGAGAAGGACCGGTCCTGGTGCACCTCCAGCACCGCCAACGACAACCGGGCCATTACCATCGAGGTGGCCAGCGATACCACCGAGCCGCTGGCGGTGCGGCAGGCGGCATACGATAAGCTGATCCTGCTGGTAGCGGACATCTGCCGGCGGAACGGGATCAAAAAGCTGGTGTGGTCCACGGATAAGAACACCCGCATGAACCATCTCAATGGCTGCAACATGACCGTGCACCGGGACTATGCCAACAAGAGCTGCCCCGGCACCTGGCTCTACAGCCGCATGGGGCAGATCGCGGCGGCGGTCAATGCCAAACTCGCGCCGGACCCGTGGGTGAAGGACGGGGCAGAGTGGCGCTACCGCAGCCCGGCAAGCGGCGAATATGTGGCGGACATGTGGGTGGAGTCGGAGCGCGGCATCTGGTACTACATCGGCGCGGACGGGATCATGGTCCACTCGGGGCTGACGCATGTGCATGCGTGCCGGGGCATCTACCGGGACGGCAGAGACGCGGGAATGTTCCCGGCGGGGTGGTACTATTTCCGGGACGACAACGAAAACGGGCTGCTGGGGGAGTGCCGCAGCGGCGAGGTGACCGTCACCGCGTCCACCGCGCCCCAGGTCCAGGCGGTGAACAAGGCCGTGTTCAACCCCAAGCACGACGGCCGCTTCGGCCAGTGCCTCAGCGTCAACGGCAGACCGGCGGAGGATGTGCTGCCTGCGCAGAGCTGAGAGGATGAGGCAGACGGCGGCGGGAGGGGCTTTGGAACGAAATTTTGGGAATGGGTTGCTTTTCCCGCCGTCATTGGCTATAATACGGGCGCTTGGCGCTCTATTCGCCGCGAACCGACAATGACCGCCGCCGCTGACAGCGGCGGCATAGCTCATATGGAAGAGAGAGGATCATGATCCACTATCTGCGTGCCCAGGCCCACGGACAGCCGTCCCACACGGTCGATATGACACAGGGCAGCCCCTATTCGCTGATGATCGGCTTCGCCATGCCGCTGCTGCTCAGCCAGCTGTTCCAACAGCTGTACAATACCGCCGACGCCTTTTTGGTAGGGCGGAGCCTGGGCACGGAGGCGCTGGCCGCCGTCACGTCCTCCGGGACGCTGATCCAGCTGATGATCTCGTTTTTCATGGGCATGGCCATGGGAGCGGGGGTCGTGATCTCCCGGTATTTCGGTGCGGGGGAGAACGAAAAGGTCTCCCAGGCGATCCACACGGTGATGGCCTTCGGCATCGTCAGCGGACTGCTGCTCACGGCGGTGGGCGTGCTGCTGACGCCCACGTTCCTGCGGTGGATGCAGACCGACCCGGACGTGATGGGCGAGGCGGTGGAGTATTTTCGCTATTACTTTTTGGGCGGTCTGGCGCTGGTGATGTACAACATCTGCCGCAGCGTGATGAACGCGCTGGGGGACAGCCGGCGGCCGCTGTATTATCTCATTTTCTCGTCCCTTTTGAACATCGCGCTGGACTCGCTGTTCCTGATGGTCTTTCACTGGGGCGTGTGGTCCGCGGCGGTGGCCACGGTCATCTCCCAGGCGGCCAGCGTGGCGCTGTGCCTGATCCACCTGACTAGGGAGGGACAGGTGTTCACGGTCCGGTGGCGGCAGATCCGCTTCCACGGCCGGCTGCTCCGGGAGATCGTCCGGTACGGCCTGCCCTCCGGCGTGCAGAACTCCGTCATCGGCCTGGCGAACGTGATCGTCCAGAGCCAGATCAACTCCTTCGGCAAGCTGGCCATGGCCGCCTACGGCACCCACGCCAAGATCGAGGGCTTCGCGTTCCTGCCCATCACCAGCTTCAATATGGCCTGCACCACCTTTATCAGCCAGAACCTGGGCGCGAAAAAATATGACCGCGCCAAACAGGGGGCGCGGTTCAGCATCGCGGCGGCGGTGATCCTGGCGGAGGCCATCGGCGTGGCCTGCTGGCTGCTGGCGCCAAAGTTCGTCGCGGCCTTTGACAGCACGCCGGGCGTGGTGGAGCTGGGCGTGCGGCAGGCCAGAACGGTGGCGCTGTTTTACTGCCTGCTGGCTTTTTCCCACTCGGTGGCGGCGGTGTGCCGGGGCGCGGGCAAGGCGTTCGTGCCCATGTTCGTGATGCTGTCGGTGTGGTGCGTGCTGCGCATCTGCTACATCGCGCTGGTGATGCATTTCCACGGCGGCATCGGCCTGATCTACTGGGCCTATCCGATCACCTGGAGCATCAGCTCGGTGATCTATCTCATCTATTACCTCGCCTCCGACTGGGTCCACGGGTTCGACAAGGTCCCGGCGTGAGGCAAAAAACAGGGACGGCTGAGTGCCGTCCCTGTTTTTTTGTTGTCTGTTGGCACGCGGCTGCGCAAAGGGGATCAGCGGTCCGCGATGTCGTCCCGGCGCAGGACTTTTATAAGTGTGAGCCAGAAGATGCGCCAGTCCTGGCGGAAGCTGAGCCGCAGCATATACTGCCGGTCATAGGCGGCCTTCTCCGCGTCGGTCACGCTGTCCCGGCCGCTGACCTGGGCCAGACCGGACAGGCCCGGCCGGAGCCGATAGACCCCGGCGGCCATGCGCATGGCGTGGATGGCTGTCTCCTCGGGGACCAGCGGGCGGGGGCCGATGAGGGACATGCGGCCGGCGAGGACCTGGGCCAGCTGGGGCAGCTCGTCCAGACTGGCGGCGCGCAGATACCGGCCGAAGGAGGTCACCCGGCCGGCCCGGTCCATGCTGCGGAACTTCCACAACGTGAACAGCGTCCCGTCCCGGCCCACCCGCCGCTGCCGGAAAAACACCGGCGAGCGGGGATCGGACAGCTTCAGCGCCGCCGCGATGAGCCCCATGGGCAGGGCCAGCACCGCCAGCAGCAGCGCCGCCAGCACCGCGTCCAGGCAGCGTTTTACCGCCAAATACCGCCGCTGGGCCGCCGTGAAGGGGGGCGGGCCATATTCGCTTTTCTGCCCCGCATCCCTCATGGAACGGCCTCGCCTCCCGCGTTTTCTGCAAAAATTATACCCCCTCGCCGGAAGGGTGTCAACAACAGGGCGCCTTGCCAACCCGCGGCGGGCGTGGTATAATCTCTATACTACATTTGGCCAGGAAAAGCTGGGGACGGAGGGAACACCTATGAAATGGCTGATCGCGTCGGACATCCATGGCTACGCCCAGTGGTGTGAGAAGCTGATGGAGGCCTTTGAGCGGGAGCATGCGGACAGGATGCTCCTGCTGGGCGACCTGCTCTATAACGGCAGCGGCACCGCGGATAAGGCCGCGGTGGCGGCCATGCTCAACGGGAAAAAGGACATCATCACCGCCGTACGGGGCAACTGCGACAGCGATGAGGACATGGCCATGCTCGCGTTCCCCCTGGAGGTATGCGACACCCTCCCGGTGGGGCATCACACGCTGTTCGCCACCCACGGCCACGTCTATGACGCGCTGCACAGGCCGCCCCACATGGAGAAGGGCGACATCCTGCTCCAGGGGCACACCCATGTGCCCGCCACGAAGCGGCATATGAAGTTCCTGCTGTTCAACCCCGGCTCCGTGAGCCTGCCCAAGTGGGGCAGCCAGCGGGGCTATATGACGCTGGAGGGGACCCTGTTCCGGTGGGTGACGCTGGAGGGGGAGGAGTATCGGCAGTACGATGTGGGGGATGAGGCACCCTGAAAGCGCCGGCATCCGATCAGAACGCCCGCCCGGTGGGGCGGCAGAGCAGACCAGTGGAAAGACCGCGGCGGTCCCGAGAGGGGCCGCCGGTTTTTTTATGCCGGAAGGCCGGGACACACCGCGTGGGAGCCGGCTCTCCGGAGGGAGAAATGGCGTCGGGGATCGCCAAAAATCCGACGAAACTAGATGTTGTGGGGCGTAAAAATGTGGAGCACAATAGGAAAAAATTGGTAGATAAAACCGGAAAAAAACTTGCTTTTTCCACTTGCAATTTGAGAAACCGCCCTCTATAATAGGGAGCAAGGTGGGGCGAAGTGGGGGAAAATGTTTCGATTTCCCACGACGATGGAGCAGGAGGTGAGCCGGATGACAGGCGAGTATCAGCATTCCCTGGACGCGAAAGGGCGTCTGTTCATCCCGGCGCGTCTGCGCGAAGAGCTCGGAGCGGAGTTTTACGTGACGCTCTCCATGGACCGGTGTCTGTGCGCTTACAGCGCGGAGCAGTGGAAGCTGTTTTCCGACAAGGTCAACGCCATGCCCTACGTGAAGCAGCGGGCCATGCGGCCCCTGTACGCCTTTGCCAGCCGGTGCGAGCTGGATGCCCAGGGGCGGGTGCTCCTGCCGCAGAACCTGCGCGACCGGGTGGGGCTGACGAAAAATGTGACTGTGCTGGGCTCCAACAACCACGCGGAGTTCTGGGACAGCGAGGTGTGGGCCGGCCTGCGTGACGCCGAGGCGTCGCCGGAGAACATCGCGGCCGTGATGCAGGAGCTCGATTTCTGATGCGGCATCAGAGCGTATTGCTGCAGGAGTCGATCCACTATCTGAACATCGACCCTGCCGGGACTTATGTGGATGGAACGCTGGGCATGGGCGGCCACGCGGAGGCGGTCCTGCAGCGGCTGACCACCGGACGGCTGATCGGCATCGACCGGGACGACCAGGCGCTGGAATACGCCGGGCGGCGGCTGGCCCCCTTTGGGGAGCGGGCGACACTGGTGAAGGGCAACTTCGGCGACCTGGACGCCATCCTGGACAGCCTGGGCATCGACAAGGCGGACGGGATGCTCTTTGACCTGGGGGTCTCGTCGCCCCAGCTGGACGACGCGAGCCGGGGCTTTTCCTACATGCAGGACGCGCCGCTGGACATGCGGATGGACGAGACGGCGGCCCTGACGGCCCGGGACGTGCTCAACGGCTGGTCGGAGGCGGAGCTGCGCAGCATCTTCTGGCGCTATGGCGAGGAACGCTATGCCGGACGGATCGCGGCAGCAGTAGTGGAGGCCCGCCAGACGGAGCCCATCGAGACCACCGGCCAGTTCGTGGACATCATCCGCAGGACCATGCCGGCGGCGGCGCTGCGGGAGAAGCAGCATCCGGCCAAGCGCTGCTTCCAGGCGGTGCGCATCGCGGTGAACGACGAGCTGGGCTCCCTGGAGCGGATGCTGCAGGCGGCCCCGGACCGGCTGAAAGTGGGCGGACGGCTTTTGGTCATCAGCTTCCATTCCCTGGAGGACAGGCTGGTGAAGGAGGCCATCCGACAGAGAGAGAACGGCTGTACGTGTCCGCCGGACTTTCCGGTGTGTACCTGCGGATTTGTAAAGACGCTCAAGAGCGTGACGAGAAAGCCTGTTGCTCCCAGCGGGGAGGAATTGGCTGAAAACCCCCGGGCGCGCAGCGCTCACCTGCGGATCGCGGAAAGGGTATGACTTATGGCAGACGTCAGGACGTTCAACAGCTATAATTTCGTCACCGGCGCGGTGGACGGTACGCTGGCCTATGACTTCTCCGACCCTGCGTTTTATCCCGAGGAAGAGGAAGAAGTCTACGAGCAGCCGGAACGCCGCCGCGGGCGCAGGAGCCGTCTGCGCCAGCAGGAGTGGATCCGGGAGGATACCCGGGGCCAGTCCAAAAGCCGGGCCGAGGCGAGGGGACAGGGCATCTCGCCGCTGTCGCTGCTGGGCGTGGCGGTGGTGGTGGTGCTGGTGACCATGATGCTGCTGGCCCAGATCCAGCTGACGGACATCTCCCATACCGCCGCGGAGCTGGAGGACCAGATCGCCAACCTGGAGGCAAGACGGGACAAGCTCACCGTGGAATACGAGACCATCTTCAACCTCAAGGACGTGGAAGAGATCGCCGTGGAGATGCTGGGGATGCAGGAGCCGGACAGCGAGCAGATCTGCTATCTGACCGGCGTGGCCTCCGCCGACAAGGCCGTAGTGGTCACCCGCCAGCAGACGGATATGTTCTCCCTGGGCCTGGACGACCTGGCCGGCGCGGTCCGCGCGTGGACAAAAGGCATTTTCGGTTGACAAGGGTATTATACTGATACTGACGGGAGACGATAGCGCTATACCCCATCCAAAGGAGATTCCGAGATGCTGTTCAAAAAACGCCGGACGGACCAGTCCGCCTCTTTGAATCGAATGACGCTTCGCCGCACACTGTGCCTGATGGTGGTGTGCGGCATAGTTGCATTTATCCTGCTGGGGATGCGGCTGTTCCAGCTGCAGATCCTGGACCACGATATGTACGAGACGGCGGCCATGGAGCAGCAGCTGCGCCAGACCACCGTGTCCGCCCAGCGGGGCACCATCTACGACCGGAACATGAACATCCTGGCCATGAGCGCCTCGGTCAGCAACATCTACATATCCCCGGCGGAGATCAAGGCGAACAAGGAGAACCCCGCCTATATCGCCCAGGGCCTGGCCGATATCCTGGGGCTGGATTACGCCGATGTGTTCGAAAAGACCACCCATACCGACAGCTGGTACTCCACCGTGGCCCGGAAGGTGGAGGACGACGTGGCCGACAAGGTCCGGGAGTTCAAAGAGAACGCCGGCCGGGACGCCCAGGGCAACCCGGTCGCCGACAGCAAAGACCACCGCACCCTCACCGGCGTGAAGATCGAGGAGGCCACCAAGCGGTACTATCCCTATTCCAGCCTGGCCAGCCATGTGATCGGCTTCGTCGGGGCGGACGACCACGGCCTGGCGGGCCTGGAATACTATTACGACGATGTGCTGTCCGGCACCGACGGGCGCATCGTGCGCGCCACCAACGCCTACGGCACCGACATGATGTTCACCGACTTTGAGGACTACTACGACGCCGTGGACGGCCAGAGCATCGTCACCACCATCGACGAGACGGTCCAGCACTATCTGGAGAGCCGTCTGAGCGCGGCGGCGGAGGACTTCGGCCTGCGGGGCGGCGCCGCCGGCATCGTCATGGATGTGAACACGGCGGAGATCCTGGGCATGGCGTCCCTGGGCACCTTCGATCTGAACGACTACCTGACCATGAGCCCGGAGACGGAGCAGGAGATCATCGAGGAATCCAACGGCCTCACCCTGGAGCAGCATGACGCGCTGGTGGCGGAGAAGCGGGCGGAGATGTGGCGCAATAAGGCCCTCACCGAGACCTATGAGCCCGGCTCCGTTTTCAAGATCATCACCCTGGCCACCGGCCTGGAGACCGGCGCCGTCACTGAGGACTCGGCCTTCTACTGCGGCGGCAGCATCGAGGTGCTGGGCCGTACCGACCCCCTGAACTGCGCCAACATCTATGGCCACGGGGACATCAACCTCACCGAGGCGGCCATGTATTCCTGCAACGTGGCCTTCGTGACCATCGGCATGAAGATCGGCGCGGAGCGGTTTTACGACTATCTGCGGGCCTTCGGGCTGTTCGAGCGCACCGGCGTGGATCTGAGCGGCGAGGCCAGCAGCCTTTGGTGGAGCGAGGACGTGTTCTTCAACAAGTCCAACCTCTCCCAGCTGGCGGCCGCCTCTTTCGGCCAGACCTTCACCATCACGCCCCTGCAGCTGATCACGGCGGTCAGCGCCGTGGCCAACGGCGGGTACCTGATGAAGCCCTATGTGGTGAAGGAAGTGCTCAACGCCGACGGCACCGTGGCCCGCCAGACCGAGCCCACGGTGGTCCGCCAGGTCATCAGCGAGGAGACCAGCCGCCGCTGCTGCGATATCCTGGAGCAGGTGGTGGGCAACCGGTCCGGCACCGGCGTCAACGCCTATGTGGCCGGCTACCGGGTCTGCGGCAAGACCGGTACCTCCGAGGACGTCACCTATGAGGTGGAGCACGGCACCAAGCGGTACATCTGCTCGTTTTTGGGCTTCGCCCCGGCGGACGATCCCAAGGTGGCGGTGCTGGTGCTTTTGAAGGACCCGGACCCCACCTGCGGCTACGGCGTGTCCGGCGGCACCATGGCCGCGCCTACGGTGGGCGCGATCCTGTCCGACGTGCTCCCCTATCTGGGCGTGGAGCCCGATTACGGCGAGGGCGAGGCGGCGCTGGTGGACCAGCGGGTGCCGCGCGTGGTGAAAAAGAGCCTGGCGGAGGCCAAGGAGGCCCTTGCCAAGGTGGGCTTTGAGGTCAAGACCGTCATCGGCTCCGGCGACGCCGTCACCGCCCAGCTGCCCGCCCCCAACTCCAAGGTGGCCGCCGGCAGCCAGGTGATCCTCTACTGCGGGGAGGAGCCCAGCGGCGAGCTGGTGGAGGTGCCCAGCCTGGTGGGCATGCGCTATGCCGACGCCCGCATCATCGCCGGATGGAGCGACCTGTATGTCCGGGGCGAGGGCACCATGATGGACAGTGCCTCGATCCTGACCGTGAGCCAGAGCATCGAGGAGGGCACCATGGTGGATAAGGGCACGGTGATCACCGTGCGGCTCAACGACGCCACGAAGGTAGGTATATTCTGATATGAAGCTGCGAGAGCTTTTGAAGGCTGTCCCGGTGACGGCCATGACGGCGGACCCGGAGACGGAGATCCGCGACGTGCGCTACGACTCCCGGGCGGTGCAGCCGGGGGACCTGTTCGTGGCGGTGCGGGGCATGCAGAGCGACGGCCACCGGTTCATCGGCGCGGCCCTGGAAAAGGGCGCGGCGGCGGTGATCTGCGAGCAGCCGCCGGAGGGGGAGGGGCCCTTCGTGGTCACGGCGGACAGCCGCCTGGCCCTGGCGCTGGTGTCGGACGCCTATTTCGGCCACCCCTCGGGGGAGCTGGCCATGATCGGCGTCACCGGCACCAACGGCAAGACCACCTCCACCATCCTCATCAAGCACCTTCTGGAGGACTGCCTGGGGGCCAAGGTGGGCCTGGTGGGCACCATCTCCAACTGGATCGGGGAGGAGGAGCTGCCCACCGAGCGGACCACGCCGGAGTCCTATGAGCTGCAAAAGCTGTTCCGGCAGATGGTGGACGCCGGGTGCACCCACGCGGTGATGGAGGTGTCCTCCCATGCGCTCAGCCTGGACCGGGTGGCCACGGTGCGGTTCCAGGCGGGCCTGTTCACCAACCTGACCCAGGACCACCTGGATTTCCACGGCACCATGGAGAACTACGCCTTGGCCAAGGCCCGGCTCTTTTCCCAGTGCGAGCGGGGCGCCGTCAACGCCGACGACGCCTGGCACGCGCTGATGCTGGAAAAGGCGCAGTGCCCCATGATGACCTTCTCCGCCAAAGGCGCCGAGGCGGACCTGCGGGCAGAGGACGTGGTCCTGTCGGCGTCGGAGGTGCGCTTCACTGCCGCGGCCGGCGGGGAGCGGGCGCCGGTGCGCCTGGGCATCCCCGGCGCGTTTTCTGTGGACAACGCCTTGACGGCCATGGCCGCGGGGCGTATGCTGGGGATCGGGCTGGCGGACTGCGCCGCCTCCCTGGCCCGGGCCAGGGGCGTGAAGGGCCGGGTGGAGGTGGTCCCCACCGACGGGGATTACGCCATCGTCATCGACTATGCCCATACGCCGGACGCGCTGGAAAAGGTGCTGCGGACCATGCGGGAGGTCTCCGACGGCCGGGTGGTGGCCCTGTTCGGCTGCGGCGGGGACCGGGACCCCATAAAGAGGCCCATCATGGGCGCCATCGCCGCGCGGGAGGCGGACTACTGCGTCGTCACCAGCGACAACCCCCGCACAGAGGATGCGGACGCCATCATCGCCGACATCCTCAAGGGCATGCCGGCCGACGCGCCCAAGACCGTGATCGCAGACCGGCCCGCGGCCATCCGCTGGGCCATCGACCACCACCTCCCCGGCGACGTGATCGTGCTGGCGGGCAAGGGCCACGAGACCTATCAGGAGGTCGACCACGTCAAGCGCCACATGGATGAGCGGGAGATCGTGGCGGAGCACCTGGAGAAAAAGAGGAACGAGAGGAACACACCATGACCATGCGTCTTACGATCAGCTTTCTGGCGGCGATCGCCGTGGCGGTGCTGCTGGGAGTCGCGTACGTGCCGTGGCTGCGAAAGATCAAGGCCGGCCAGGAGATCAAGGAGATCGGCCCCAACTGGCATAAATCCAAGGCCGGCACCCCCACCATGGGCGGCGTGCTGTTCATCGCCGCGGTGACGGCGGTGGTGCTCACGCTGGGCTTCCCCTATCTGAAGGAAGGGGACAGGGGGGCGCTGTTCGTGCTGGTGTTCTCCCTGTTTTACGGGGCCATCGGTTTTCTGGACGACTATGAGAAGCTGAAGAAAAAGCAGAACCTGGGCCTGTCGGCCAAGGCCAAGTTTTTTTTGCAGCTGGCGGTTGCGGTGGCGCTGCTGTACCTGCTGCGGCTGGAGGGATACCTGACCACCAGCCTGTACGTGCCCTTCTGGAACGTGACGGTGCGGCTGCCGGAGTGGCTGTATTTCGTGCTGGCGGCGTTCATCATCGTGGGCACGGTGAACGCGGTGAACATCACCGACGGCCTGGACGGCCTGGCCAGCAGCGTGTCCATCCCGGTGTTCGTGTGCTATACGGCCATCGCCTATTGCTGGAACGCCGGGTCCCTGGCGGTGTTCGCCGCGGGGCTCACCGGCGGGCTGTTCGGCTTTTTGGTGTATAACTTCTATCCGGCCAAGTGCTTCATGGGCGACACCGGCAGCCTCTTTCTGGGCGGGGCGGTGTGCGGCATGGCCTTCGCGCTGGATATGCCACTGATCCTGGTGCCGCTGGGGATCGTGTTCATCTTCGAGACCCTGTCCGACATCATCCAGGTGGGCTACTTCAAGCTCACCCACGGCAAGCGGTTTTTCAAAATGGCCCCCTTCCACCACCATCTGGAGATGGGCGGATGGCTGGGCCACAAGTGGACGGAAAAACAGATCGTCGCCCTGTTTTCCAGCATCTCGCTGGTGTTTTCCGTGGTGGCGTTTTTCTCCTGCATCGGCCGGTACGACTGATGCGCCGCGAACGTTCTGGAGGTGGAGCCAATGCCGGCTAAATCGGCTGCCGTCAGCTATGACAATTCCCGCTTGGCGGACTATACCTATGACGACGCGGGGGAGCGGGGGAACGTGGACCTGCCCTTCGCGCTGCTGAGCCTGCTGCTGCTGACAGTGGGCGTGCTGATGGTGCTGTCGGCCAGCTTTGCCCGGGCCTATTACGACCCCACCAACGACACCGGCGGCATCGCCACCTATTATTTCGTGCGCCAGGCGCTGTTCGCGCTGTGCGGGGTGGGCGTGATGTTCGTCTGCTCCCGGTTCCCCATGGGCTTCTACCGGCACATCTCCGGCATCGTGATGATGGTGTCGGTGGCGCTGTTGGCGGTGGTGCTGGTCCCCGGCATCGGCGAGAAGGTCAACGGCGCCCGCCGGTGGATCAACCTGAAATTCACCACCTTCCAGCCCTCGGAGATCACCAAGATCGGCGTGATCATGTACTTCTCCATGCTCATCTGCCGGTATAAGGACAAGATGTCCAATCCCCGGTACGGCATCGTGCCCTTCGTGACGGTGCTGGGCGGGGTGTGCGTGCTGCTGGTGCTGGAGCCCCATATGTCCGCGATCATCATCATCCTGGCCATCGGCATGGTGATGCTGTTTTTGGGCGGGCTGCCGCTGTACTGGTTCATCGGCGGCGGCGTCGCGGCCGGGTCCCTGCTGGGCATTGGCTACGCCCTGTTCCCCTATGTGCGCAACCGGTTCTATGCCTGGCTCAATCCCTTCACTGACGCCTCCGACACCGGCTATCAGATCGTCCAGAGCCTCTATTCCATCGGCTCCGGCGGGCTTCTGGGCAAGGGCCTGGGCAACTCCCTGCAAAAATACCTCTATCTGCCGGAGGAGCACAACGACTTCATCTTTTCCATCGTCTGCGAGGAGCTGGGCTTCATCGGCGCCATGCTGATCCTGGCGCTGTTCGCGCTGCTGATCCTCCGGGGCTACTGGCTGGCCATGCACGCCAGAGACCGGTACAGCGCCCTGGTGGGGGCGGGCATCACCACCCACCTGGCCATGCAGGTGATCCTGAACGTGGCCGTGTGCACCAACTCCATCCCCTGTACGGGCATTTCTCTGCCGCTGTTCAGCTACGGCGGCACGGCCCTGCTGCTGCAAATGGCGGAGCTGGGCATCATCCTGTCCCTTTCACGGGACATTCCGGAGAAGCGATAGCCTATGAGGATACTGTTCACCTGCGGCGGCACCGCCGGTCATATCAATCCCGCGCTGGGCGTGGCCGGGCGCGTCAAAGAGCTGGTCCCCGACGCGGAGATCCTGTTCGTGGGGGCGGAGGGACACATGGAGACGGAGCTGGTGCCCCGGGAGGGGTACGCGCTCAGGACCGTGCGCATCTCCGGCTTCCAGCGGAGCTTTAAGCCGGAGAAGCTGCTGGCCAACGTGCGCACCGTGGGGCGGGTCGTCACCGCCGTGCGCACGGCGAAACGGTATATCCGGGAATTTCGGCCGGACGTCGCCGTGGGCACGGGGGGCTATGTGTGCTACCCAGTGCTGAAGGCGGCATCGGACCTGGGCGTGCCCACGCTGGTGCATGAGTCCAACGCCCTGCCGGGGCTCACCACCCGGCTCTTGGAAAAGCGCATGGACCGCATCCTGGTGGGCTTTGAGGAGAGCCGGCAGTACTATAAGCATCCGGACAAGGTCCAGGTCACCGGCACCCCCGTCCGGGTGGATTTTCGCGGCGCGGACCGGCTCCGGGCCCGGCGGGAGCTGGGACTGGACCCGGAGCAGCCCATCGTGCTGGCGGTGTTCGGCTCCCTGGGAGCGGAGTATATGAACGCGGCCATGGAGGGCTTCATCCGCCGGATGGGGGCGGACGGCCGTTTCCGGCTCATCTATGCCACCGGCAAGCAGTACTATGACGCGGTGCGCGCCCGGCTGGAGGCGCAGGGACCGCTGCCCGCCTGCGCCGACGTGCGGGAGTATATCTACGACATGCCCATGGTCATGTCCGCGGCGGACGTGATCGTGTGCCGTGGCGGGGCGTCCACCGTCAGCGAGCTGACATACCTGGGAAAGCCGGCGGTGATCGTGCCCAGCCCCAACGTGGTCAACAACCACCAGGAGAACAACGCCCGCGTCCTGGAGCGGGCTGGGGCCGCCCGGATGCTCCTGGAGGGGAAATTCGACGGAGATGGGCTGTATGACGCCGTGACGGGGCTTTTGTACGACGGCGCGGCCCTTGAAAAAATGCACAAGGCCTCCCTGGAAATGGGCGTCAGAGACGCCACCGACCGGATCGTGTCGATGGTACTGGGACTTGCGCAGAGAGAAAAAACAGTGTAAAATCAATTTGTCCGGCTGACGGACGACTGAGATCGCAGCGAGGTAACCGCTTTGGCAAGACGTGACCGCTACGGCGTAGCCAGGAAAAAAACGAAACGAAACGCCCTCTTCGCGCCCCTGTCCTTCGTGCTGGTGTGCGTGGCGGTGGTGTTCGGCATGGGCGTGTTCTTCCGCGTGCAGACCATTGAGGTGGAAGGCGCGCTGGAGTACACCCCCGAGCAGATCATCGACGCCTCCGGCATCGGCGAGGGAGACAACCTGTTTTTCATCAACCATGTGGCCGCCGGCAGCCGCATCATCGCCAACCTGCCCCGGATCGAGAACGCCTGGGTGGAGCGGCAGCTGCCCAACAAGCTCATCATCCATGTGGAGGAGAGCTACTCGCTGGCATACGTGACCTGGGAGGGGCAGAACTGGTCCATCACCGCCAACTGCAAGCTGCTGCAGGCGCTGGCCACCCCGGAGGAGATGGCGGGGCTCATCCAGGTGGTGAACGTGACGCCCCTGACCCCGGAGGCGGGCGCGTTCATGACCGTGGAGCCCGACGAGGATCTGAAGCTGGCCTACCTGAAGGAGATGCTGAGCAGCATCCAGGAGCTGGGGATCGTGCAGAACGTGTCCACGCTGGACCTGGCCAACGCCGCCAGCCCCACCTTCCGGTACCTGGACCGGTTCACCGTGCGCATGGGACCCAATAACAACACCGGCTATAAGCTGCGGATGCTCATGAGCGCCGTGCAGACCATGGCGGCCGAGGAGACCGGCACCTTCAACCTCTCCGACGGCGTGCACGTCTATTACGTGCCGGACTGATATTTTTTCCGTCGTTTGACATAATATTTTTAAAAAATCTATTGACCTGCACGGAATTTCGTAATAAAATGCAAGATAAGTTGACAGAATCCCAAGATACGCCCCATACCAATATACGGGAGGCAGAAAAGATGGCACATTCGGTTGAGACCGGACCGGAGAATGTAGTGACCTTGAAGGTCGTCGGCATCGGCGGCGCAGGCGGCAATGTTGTGAACAGAATGGTCAGCTCCGGCACCAGCGGCGTGGAGTTCATCGCCGTGAATACGGACAAGCAGGCCCTTTCCATGTCCACCGCCGACCTGAAGATCCAGATCGGCGATAAGCTGACCCATGGCCAGGGCGCCGGCAGCGACCCCTCTGTGGGCGAGAAGGCCGCCGAGGAGAACCGCAACGAGATCGCCAAGGCTCTGGAGGGCACCGACATGGTGTTCATCACCGCTGGTATGGGCGGCGGCACCGGCACCGGCGCGGGCCCTGTGGTCGCGGACATCGCCCGGGAGGCGGGCGTGCTCACCGTGGGCGTGGTCACCAAGCCCTTCGGCTTTGAGGGCAAAAAGCGCATGACCCAGGCCATGGACGGCATCGAGTCCCTGCTGGGAAAGGTGGACAGCCTGCTGGTGATCCCCAATGACCGGCTGAAATACGCCACGGACCAGAAGGTGACCTTCGCCAACGCCTTTGAGATCGCCGACGAGGTCCTGCACGAGGCCGTCACCAGCATTTCCGGGCTCATCAAGAACACCGGCTTCATCAACCTGGACTTCGCCGACGTCTGCACCATCATGCGGGGCGCCGGCTATGCCCACATGGGCGTGGGCCACGCCGTTGGCAAGGGCAAGGCGGAGGACGCCGCCCAGATGGCCATTTCCAGCCCCCTGATGGAGACCTCCATCAACGGCGCCCGGGGCGTTCTTATCAACATAACCGGCTCGGAGGACATGGGTCTGGACGATGTGGAGACCGCTGCCAACCTGGTCCAGTCGGCCGCCCATCCCGACGCCAACATCATCTTCGGCGCCTCCTTCGACAACTCCATGGAGGACGAGATCCGTGTCATCGTCATCGCCACCGGCTTTGACGAGGGGACCCAGACCGCAAAGGCCGCGTCGGCCAACGCCCAGGCGGACAAGCCCGCGGACGAGCCTCCCGCCGTGGAACGGCTGTTCGCCCAGGCGGACAAGCCCGCGGAGGAGAAAAAGCCCGCCGAGGAGCCCGAGGAAGAGGACCCCTTCGACAGCATTTTCCGGATCTTCAATTCCAAGTGAGCCCACTGGTGGACAAAATACGCCCCGCTTGCTTCGGCAAGCGGGGCTTTTTTGCGGGCATGTCGTGAAAATGTGGCAAATTTTTACGGTGTAAACGGCTTTTTTTCTTGCATTTTGCTGTATATGGCCTTACAATAGTACAAGCATCATGTCCAGCGTGGAAAGACAACAAACAGAAAGAAGGAGTTTACCATGGCAGCGAAGTTCGAGATCAAAAAAGCGAAGAACGGTGAGTATGTTTTCAGCCTCTTTGCCACCAACGGTCAGGTCATCGCCACCGGCGGCGAGACCTACAGCAGCCTCAGCGCCTGCAAGAACGGCGTGGAGAGCGTCCGGAAGAACTGCGGGGCCCATGTGGAGGACCAGAGCGCCGCGGGCGTCGAGACGCTGAGCCACCCCAAGTACGAGCTTTATAAGGACAAGAGCGGCCAGTTCCGCTTCCGCCTGAAGGCCGCCAACGGGGAGATCGTCGCCGTCAGCGAGAGCTATAAGGCCAAGGCCAGCGCCAAAAACGGCATCGCCTCCATCGGCCGCAACGCGCCGGACGCGCCGGTCGTGGTCCTGGAGTGAGCGGTATTCCAGTATAGAGATTGCCGCCCCCTGTCAAGCAGGGGGCGGCTTTATTGCATCTGGCTGTCCAGCTTCCGGGCCAGGGCCTCGATCCGGCGCACTGCCGCCCGGTCGCCCTCCAGGGCGAGGGCGCTTTGGTCCGCCAGGGGGGCCAGCCGCACCTGGCCGGCGGGACCGGAGACGGTGAGCCCGTCGGAGAAGTCCGCGCCGAATCCGGCCAGCGCCTCGCCGATGACCCGCATGAGCCGCGCCCGGTCATGGCAGGGGAGGATGCGCCGGGGCGGCTCCTGGACCCCCGGCACCCGCCATAGCCCGTCCAGGGCGTCCAGGTTGCATTGGTAGTAGGCACGGGGCGTGCCGATGTCGCACCAGTAGCCCTCCAGTACCCGGCCGTACATGGGCACGCCCCGGGCCAGCAGATCCGGGAAAAGGTCCCTGGCGAAGTCATAGGGCCGCCCGGAGGGGATATAGTCCAGCACATCGGCGCTGATCCAATAGATCCCGGTGCTGACCCGGTCCGTCACCACCCGCTCCCAGGTGGGCTTTTCCAGAAAGCCCGTGATCCGGCCCTCCTGGTCCGTCAGGACCTGGCCGTAGGGCAGCGGCTCCGATCGGGCCGTCAGGGCGACGGTGACGCCCCGGCGGCGGTCCTGCGCCAGCTGCGCCAGGTCCAGGTCACAGGCGCTGTCGCCGCTCATCACGAGAAAGTCCTCTCCGCCGAGAAAATCCGCGCAGTTCAGGACGGCGCCGGCCGTGCCCAGAGGCGCGCGCTCCAGGCGGTATTCGATGGACACGCCGAACCGGGAGCCGTCGCCGAAGTGGTCCCGGATGACGTCGGGCTTGTAGCACAGCGTCATGCACAGCCGCTCGAAGCCGTTGTCCCGCAGCAGCGCCACGGTCCGCTCCAGCAGCGGCGCGCCCAGCAGGGGCATCATGGGCTTGGGCAGCCCGCCGGAGACGGAGGCGAGACGCGTGCCAGCGCCGCCGGTGAGTATGACCGCTTTCATCCTTTCACCTCCCGTCTATTGTTTGCCGGGACAAATGAAATATGTGGAGAAGGGACGGGAAAAATGTGTTTGTAATATTATGGAGCGTCTGGTATAATGACTTAGTATATCTAATTTGGAGCAGTATGCCATGAATAAGATATCCAATCGACTTGGACAGCCGGGGTCCCGGCTTTATATCCTGTGCCTGCTGGTGTTCGCCGCGGTGACCGGGGTGTTTTTCCGGCGTGACATGGCGGGCCTGGCTCTGGCGGGGGGAGAGGCCGTGACGGCGCTGGTGCTGCTGGGGGTGCACAACGCCATGCTCCGCCGCCGGCGGCGGGAGCTGAAGGAATATATCCAATCGGTGACCTATGACACCGAGGCGGCCCGCGACAACGCCATGATGAACTTTCCCCTGCCCATGGCGGCCTATTTCGTGGACTCGGACCGGCTGGTCTGGGGCAACCAGGAGTTTTTTGCCATCTGCGGCCGCAAGGAGCCCAGCGTGGACACGGAGATCACCGCCCTTGTCCCCGGCTATCAGGGCAAATGGGTCTTGGAGGGGCGGACCCGGTGCCCCGGTCTGGTGGAGCTGGGCGGCCGGCGGTATCAGGTCCACGGCAATCTGGTCCGGGGCAAGGGCAGCGAACAGGTCAGCAGCACCATGGCCATCACCTACTGGGTGGATGTGACCGACTATGACGACACCCGCCGGGAATACGAGGCCTCCCGGCCGGTGGTCATGCTGCTGATGATCGACAACTACGACGAGCTGATGAAGCCCGTGCCGGACAGGATGAAAAACGAGCTGCGCAACCAGCTGGAGGACCATATCGCCCAGTGGACGGAGGGAATGCAGGGCTTTTTGCGCCGGTATGACCGGGACCGGTATATCTACCTGTGCGAGCGGCGGTATTTCGACCGGCTGGTGGGGGGAAAGTTCTCTGTGCTGGACACGGTCCGGGGGGTCTCCAACAGCTCCGGCATCCACGCCACGCTGAGCATCGGCGCGGGCCTGGACGGGGGCAGTCTGGAGGAGGACTTCAACTTCGCCTCCATGAGCGTGGAGATGGCTCTGAGCCGGGGCGGCGACCAGGCGGTGGTCCGCAACCGGGCCAATTTCGAGTTCTATGGCGGCCGGGCCACGGAGGTGGAGACCCGCACCAAGGTCAAGAGCCGCGTGGTAGCCAACGCCCTGGGGACCTTCATCAAGGACGCCTCCACCACCTTCATCATGGGCCACCGGTACGCGGATATGGACGCGCTGGGCGCGGCGGTGGGCCTGTGTTGCATCGCCAAGGCCTTCGGCAAGCGGGTGCGCATCGTCATGGGCGGCGGGCCCAACGCCTGCTCGGTGATGATGGAGGAGCTGAAAAAGCACAAGGAATACGACAACATCTTCGTCAGCCCCAAGGAGGCCATGCTACAGGCCAATTCCCGGAGCCTGCTGATCGTGGTGGACACCAACCGTCCCGAGCAGGTGGAGGACCAGGCGCTGCTGCAGACCATCAGCCGCCTGGTGATCATCGACCACCACCGGCGGGCGGCCACCTATATCGACAACGCCACCCTGACCTTCCATGAGCCCTACGCATCCTCCGCCTCGGAGCTGGTGGTGGAGCTGATGCAGGAGCTGGTGGAAAAGGACGACATCAGCCGGATCGAGGCGGAGGCGCTGCTGGCGGGGCTGGTCACCGACACCAAGAATTTCACCCTCCGCACCGGGGAGCGGACCTTCGAGGCGGCGGCCTTCCTGCGGCGGATGGGGGCCGACACGGTGGCGGTCAAGCGCATGCTCCAAAGCGACATGGACCACACCGTCAGCCGCTATTCCATCCTGGAGCGGTCCAAGATGTACCGGGACAACATCTGTCTCGCGGTCATGGACCGGGAGGTGGACCGGGTGGTGGCGGCCCAGGCCGCCGACGAGATGCTGAACATCTCCGACGTGGAGGCGTCCGTGGTGATGTATCCGGCGGGGGGCGGCGTGATGCTGTCCGCCCGGAGCATCGGCAGCACCAACGTGCAGGTGCTGCTGGAGAAGCTGGGCGGCGGCGGCAACCAGTCCGCCGCAGGCGCGCAGATACCGGGCATTTCTCTGGAAGAGGCGGAGGCAAAGCTGAAAGCGGCCATCGACGAGTATTTGGACGAGTAGGGGGACTGGCGCGTGAACGTGATCTGGTCGAGCCGCGTGCAGGGCGTCAGGACGCTGTATCACAGCCGGAAGCTGCGATTCCACGATCTTTTCCGCCAGCGGTATGAGCCGCTGTTCGATCTGGACGGGGATCGGCGGCTGAAGATCCTGGAGGTGGGCTGTGGCCCGGGCGCTTTGGCCGGCGCGCTGCGCCGGTGGTATCCCAAGGCGGAGATCACGGCCCTGGACCGGGACAGCGAGTTCATCCGTTTCGCCAGGGAGCATGAGCCGGGCGTCCGTTTCCTGGAGGGAGACGCCGCGTCGCTGCCCTTTGGGGACGGCGCCTTCGACGTGACCATCTCCAACACGGTCAGCGAACATATCGAGCCCGGCGTGTTTTTTGGCGAGCAGCGGCGGGTGCTGCGTCCCGGCGGCGTGTGTCTGGTGCTGTCCTCCCGCAGGGGGATCAGTGTCCCGGCGGCATGCCTGGCGCTTGGTGAGGAAGAAAAACGGTTTTGGGACCGGGCTGCCCAGGCGGACGACACCTTTGAAAAATACGCCGTCGGCAGGTACCATATGAGTGAGGCGGAGCTGCCAGCCGCCATGGAGCGCTATGGGTTCGCCGATGTGCGCACCGGCTACGCGGCGATCGGCCTGACGCCGGACGACCCGGCTTTCTCCCCTGAACTGGCCCGGGAGATGATCGACGCGGAGCGGTACGGGCAGCTGGAAGCCATCGCGTCCACGGCGTGGCTGGAGCGGGGAGACATCACGGACCGGGACAGGGAGCGGATGGAGACGCTTGCCAACGCCCGCTATGACGCCCGGCAGAGGCAGTATGACCGGGGCGAGCGGCAGTGGGACACCGAGGTATCCCTCATCATGGTGGTGCGCGGCACAGCATAGAGCATAAGCATCCAAGCAAGGAGGAAGAACATATGAAAGTCATTTTGCAGCAGGACATCAAGGGACAGGGCAAAAAGGGCCAGCTGAAGGAGGTCTCCGACGGCTACGGCCGCAATTATCTGCTGCCCCGCGGCCTGGCCATCGAGGCCACGGCGGACAACCTCAACACCATGCGCCTGAAGGACAAGGCCCGCCAGGCCCAGATCGCCAAGGAGCGGGCCCAGGCGCAGGAATACGCCGAGAAGCTGGGGGCGGTGATCGTGCACGTGAAGGCCAAGGCCGGCGCCGGCGGGAAGCTGTTCGGCTCCGTCACCTCCAAGGAGATCGCTGAGGCCCTGGCCGCCCAGCACGGCATCACTGTGGAGAAGAACCAGATCGTGCAGTCCGAACCCATCAAGCAGTTCGGCACCTTCCAGGTCAAGTGCAAGCTGGGCTATGAGATCACCGGGACCATCCATGTGATGGTCACCGAGGAGAAATGATCGTTTAGGAGAGTCGGCGATGGACGAGCTGCTGGGCCGCAGGGCCCCCTATTCGGCGGAGGCGGAGCAGGCGATATTGGGCTCGATGCTCATCGACCCTGCCTGCATCCCCGATGTGGTCAACAGCGTCAAGGGCGCGGAATTTTATATCGATACGAACCGGGACATCTTCGAGACGGTCTTTGCCATGTTCAGCATGGGCCGGAAGGTGGACCCGGTCACCGTGCTGGACGAGATGCGCGCGCGCGGCTGCTGGAAGGAGAACTCCCAGCAGTATCTGATGGAGCTGATGGACGTCACGCCCACGGCCGCCAACGTGCTGCAGTACTGCGCCATCGTCCGGGAGCGGGCGCTGATGCGGGCGCTGGGTGAGTCGGCGGCGGAGATCAGCGAGCAGGCGTACCAGCAGGGGGGCAAGGCCCAGGACGTGCTGGAGCTGGCCGAGCGGAGGATCTACGCCCTGCGGAAGGAGTCGGTCAGCGGCGGGCTGGTGCCCATGACACGGGTGCTCCAGGACGTGCTCAGCCAGATCTCCCAGGCGGCCGCCAACGGCAGCCAGCTGCCGGGCATCTCCACGGGCCTGACGGACATCGACGAGTGCCTGCAGGGACTGGGGGAGGGAGACTTCGTGCTCATCGCCTCCCGGCCCGGCATGGGCAAGACCAGCATCGCCCTGAACATCGCCGTCAACGCCGCCAAGAGCTCCGGAAAGACGGCGGCCATCTTCTCGCTGGAGATGAGCCGCCAGCAGCTGGTGATGCGCATGCTCTCCTCGGAGAGCCACATCGACCTCTATCAGCTCAATCAGGGGCGGCTCAGCAGCGACGAGTGGGGGAGACTGGCCGAGGCGGCCGGCGCCCTCAGCAAGGTGGATATCCGCCTGGACGACAACCCCACCATGACCGTGGCGGAGATGGCCGCCCAGTGCCGCCGGATCGAGGATCTGGGGCTGGTGGTGGTGGATTACCTGCAGCTGATGCAGAGCGCCGGCAGCGGCAACTCCTGGGCCAACGAGAGCCGCACCCAGGCCGTCAGCGATATCAGCCGCAT
This sequence comes from uncultured Oscillospiraceae bacterium, assembly GCA_947624065.1. Classification (GTDB taxonomy): domain Bacteria; phylum Bacillota; class Clostridia; order Oscillospirales; family Oscillospiraceae; genus CAJOIG01. The sequence goes on from CANQIO010000017.1 coordinate 22,420, forward strand.
GATGAAGGTCACCGCCAAGGAGCTGGGCGTGCCCATCGTGTGCATGAGCCAGCTCAGCCGCGCCAACGAGGCCCGGCAGAACAAGCGGCCCATGCTCAGCGACCTGCGGGAGTCCGGCTCCATCGAGCAGGACGCCGACGCGGTGATCGGCCTGTACCGGGAGGGGTACTATGACCGGGAGTGCGAGGACCCCAACTCCGCCGAGGCCATCATCCTCAAGAACCGCCACGGCCGGGTGGGGACGGTCTATCTGCGGTGGATCCCGGAGTACACCACCTATGTGAACGACGAGCGCCGCCACGACGAGGATGGATACTGACCTGCTGCCCCGGCAGGGGCTGATTTTGTGCGCCGTGTCCGGGGGGGCGGATTCCATGTATCTGCTGTGCCGGCTCCGGGAGCTGGGCTATCCCGTGGCGGCGGCCCACTATAACCACGGCCTGCGGGGCGCGGAATCGGACCGGGACGAGGCCTTCGTCCGGGCGTTCTGTGAAGAGCGGGACATCCCCTTCCGGTCAGAGCGGGCCGGGGACGGCGCGTTCGCCCGATACGGGGGCATAGGGACCGAGGCGGCCGCCAGGACGCTGCGGTATGACTTTTTGGAGCGGACGGCGGACGAACTGGGGGCGGCGTGCATCGCCACGGCCCACACTGCCGACGACAACGCCGAGACGATGCTCCTGCGCCTGGCCCGGGGGACCGGGATGAAGGGGCTGGGCGGCATCCCGCCGGCGCGGGGGCGCGTCGTGCGGCCCATGCTGGACGTGACGAAGGCCCAGGCGGAGGCATATCTGCGCGGGCAGGGCGTCCCCTGGGTGGAGGACTCCACCAACGGCGGCGACGACTATGCCCGCAACCGGGTGCGCCACGGCGCGGTGCCGGCGCTGACGTCGGTGAACCCGGCCTTTGTCCGGGCGGCGGGCCGGACGGCGGCGCTGCTCCGGGCGGACGAGGAATACCTCACGGCCCAGGCGGAGGTGTTTTTGCGGGAGCACGCCGCGGGAAACGCCGTGGACGCGGCGGCCCTGGCGGCGGCCCCATGGCCGGTGGCCAGCAGGGCAGTGCGCCTGATGGCCGGGCGGGACTTGGCGCTGGCCCACGTGCAGGCGGCGCTGCGCGCGGCCCGGGAGGGCGGCATGGCGGACGTGCCGGGCATGCGGGTGGGCGCCTTTGCCGGACGGCTCTGGTTCGGCGCGGAGACGGGCGCGCCGCTGCGGCCGCGGACCCTGCCGGTGCCGGGCACGGCGGACCTGCCGGAGGCGGGGCTGCGGGCGGCGGCGGAAAAAATCACCGCCGGGTCTTGCGTTGTTCACAATTCGTACAACATTTTTTTCTTCCAATGTGAGAATATATGTGGTAGTATTACAATCACCGGCCGAAGGCCCGGCGACAGGTTCCGCCCGGCCGGGCGGGGCTGCACCAAAGGGCTGAAGCAGCTGCTGCGGGAGGCGGACGTGCCGCCGTGGGAGCGGACGGCTGTGCCCGTGCTGCGGGACGGGGCCGGCATCCTGGCCGTATACGGCGTGGGCGCGGCGGAACGGGCCGCGCCGACCGGCGGGGCCGGGGAGATCCTGAAGATAGAATTCCGGCGTCTGCCGGGCGAGGGAGGATAAGGATATGCACAGCGATGTGGAACGGTACATTGCCACCGAGGAGGAGCTGAAGGGCATCGTGGCCCGGCTGGGCCGGCAGATCAGCGCGGATTACAAGGGGAAGAATCCCCTGTTCGTGGGCGTGCTGCGGGGCTGCTTCATCTTCATGGCCGACCTGGTGCGGGCATGTGATATCCCCTGCACCGTCGACTTCATGGTCGTGTCCAGCTACGGCGCGGGGACGACCTCTACCGGCGCGGTGAAGATCATCAAGGACCTGACCGAGAACATCGAGGGCCGGGACGTGATCATCGTGGAGGACATCCTGGACAGCGGCAATACCCTGAGCTATCTTAAAAACTACATGATGGCACGCAAGCCCGCCTCCATCCGCATCGTCACCCTCCTGGACAAGCCGGAGCGGCGCACCGCCCCCATCAAGGCGGACTACGCCGGCTTCACCATCCCCGACGCCTTCGTGGTGGGCTACGGCCTGGACTATAACGAGAAATACCGCAATCTCCCCTATATCGGCCTTTTGAAGCCGGAAATCTATTCTTGAGGTATATACATGAACAATATGCCTGGCGACAACAACAATAACAATCACTCCCCCGGGCCCGGCGGACCGGGGGGACAGGGCGGGCCCAACCGTCCCGGCGGCCCCAATAAGCGGGCCCGGGACATCGGCTTTTACGCCCTGGTGCTGGTGATCCTGCTGGCGGCCATCTTCTCCCTGACCGGGAACCAGAAGTCGGTGGAACTGCCCTATTCCACGGTCATCGACCTGTTCGAGGCCCGGCGGGTGGAGTCCTTCGTCATGAGCGGCAACGAGCTGACGCTCTACCTGCGGGAGCCCTATGAGGGCCAGCGGGAGCTGACGCGGACCATCCGGGACGTGGACATGTTCTACAACGACCTGGGCAAGACCATCAAGGAGCAGAAGGACGCGGGCATCCTCACGGAGTATGACGACAACCAGGGCTTTGTGGCCCCGTGGTGGCTGTCGTTTTTGCCCTACCTCATCGTGGTCGTGGTCTTCGGCGTGCTGTGGTACGTGATGATGAGCCGGGCCACCGGCGGCGGCGCCGGGGGCGTGGCCAAGTTCTCCAAGGCCCGGACCAAGGTGGCCCAGGAGGGCCAGACGAAAAAGACCTTCGCCGACGTGGCCGGGTGCGACGAGGAGAAGGAAGAACTGCAGGAGGTGGTGGAATTTCTCAAAAATCCCGCCGCCTATACCGCCATGGGCGCCCGCATCCCCAAGGGCGTGCTCCTGGTGGGCCCTCCGGGCACCGGCAAGACCCTGATGGCCAAGGCCGTGGCCGGCGAGGCGGGCGTGCAGTTTTTGTCCATCTCCGGCTCCGACTTCGTGGAGCTGTATGTGGGCGTGGGCGCCAGCCGCGTGCGGGATCTGTTCGACCAGGCGAAAAAGGTGGCGCCCGCCATCATCTTCATCGACGAGATCGACGCCGTGGGCCGCCAGCGCGGCTCCGGCTTGGGCGGCGGCCATGACGAGCGCGAGCAGACCCTCAATCAGCTGCTGGTGGAGATGGATGGATTTACCAACAATGAGGGCGTCATCGTCATGGCGGCCACCAACCGGGCCGACATTTTGGACAACGCCCTGCTGCGCCCCGGCCGGTTCGACCGGCAGGTCTATATCGGCCTGCCTGACGTGAAGGGCCGCGAGGCCATTTTGCGGGTCCACGCCAAGGATAAGCCCCTGGGGGACGACGTAGACCTCAACTCCATCGCCCGTGGCACTGCCGGCTTCTCCGGAGCGGATCTGGAGAACCTGCTGAACGAGGCGGCCCTGCTGGCTGTGCGGCGGCATCGGCGCTTCGTGGTCAACGCGGACATCGACGACGCCATCCTGAAGGTGGAGATGGGCCCCGCCAAGAAGAGCCGGGTCATCACCGACAAGGAGCGGCGGCTCACCGCTTACCACGAGTCCGGCCACGCCATCGCAGCCAAGTACCTGGAGCACGTGGACCCGGTGCACTATATCACCATCATCCCCCGAGGACAGGCCGGCGGCTTCACCCTCATGCGCCCCAGCGAGGACAGGACCTTCCGCGCCAAGAGCGAGATGTTCGAGCAGATCGTCATGGCGCTGGGCGGCCGGGTGGCGGAAAAGCTGTTCATGCACGATATCTCCACCGGCGCCTCCGGCGACATCCAGCAGGCATCCAAGATCGCCCGGGCCATGGTCATGCAGTTCGGCATGAGCGACCGGCTGGGTCCCATCAGCTTCGACGACTCCGGCCACAGCCTGTTCATCGGCCGGGACTTCGGCACCACCAAGAGCTATTCCGAGGAGACCGCCGCCGTCATCGACGAGGAGGTCAAGCACATCTTCGACGAGGCCATGGCCCGCTGCGAGCAGCTTCTCACCGAGCATCGGGAGCAGCTCATCGCCGTGGCGGAATACCTGCTGGTGCACGAGTCCATGGACGGGGCGGACTTCGACTACTTCTGTGAGCATGGCTGCCTGCCTCCCAAGACACCGCAGGCCGTGTCGCCCAAGGAGCCGGCCGCGCCCGCGCAGCCGGACAGCGCGCCCGCCGCGCCTCAGGGCCCCGGCGGAGAGGCGTCTGCCCCCGTGCCCCCGGAGCCCGGCCCCGCCGGTCCGGACAGCCCGGACGAGCGGCAATAAAACTTTACAAAGGCGGGCTTTGCCCGCCTTTGTCGATAGGAGAGAGGACATATGAAACTTGGCATTCTGGGACTGCCCAACGTGGGCAAGAGCACGCTTTTCAACGCCCTGACCAACGCCGGGGCGGAGTCGGCCAACTACCCCTTCTGCACCATCGAGCCCAACGTGGGCGTGGTGGCGGTGCCGGACGAGCGGCTGGATTTTCTCGCGGAGATGTATCACCCCAAGAAATACACCCCCGCCACCATCGAGTTCGTGGACATCGCCGGCCTGGTGAAGGGCGCCTCCAAGGGCGAGGGCCTGGGCAACAAGTTCTTGGGCAACATCCGGGGCACCGACGCGCTGATCCATGTGGTGCGCTGCTTTGACGATCCCAACATCGTCCGCCATGAGTGCTCCACCGACCCGGCGGGGGACATCGAGACCGTGGATCTGGAGCTGATCATGGCCGACCTGGAGATGGTCCAGCGGCGGCTGGAGAAGGCCCAGAAATACGTCAAATCCGGGGATAAGAAATACGCGAAGGAAGCGGACCTGATGGCCCGGCTGGCCGCCTGGCTCAACGAGGGCAAGTCCGCCCGCAGCTTCCCCTGCGAGGGGGAGGAGGCGGAGATGGTGGCCCAGTCCGATCTGCTCAGCCTCAAGCCCGTGATCTATGCCGCCAACATGGACGAGGACGGCTTCGCCCAGGCGGAGCAGAGCCCCTACTATCAGCAGGTGAAGGCCATCGCCGACGCCGAGGGGAGCATGGTGCTGCCGGTGTGCGCCCGGTTCGAGCAGGACATCGCCGAGCTGGACGACCCGGCGGACCGGGAGATGTTCATGGAGGAGCTGGGCATCCGGGAGTCCGGCCTGGAGCGGCTCATCAAGTGCTCCTACGCGCTGCTGGGGCTCATCAGCTTCCTCACCTGTGGCGCGGACGAGTGCCGGGCCTGGACCATCACGAAGGGCACCAAGGCCCCCCAGGCCGCCGGCAAGATCCACACGGACTTCGAGCGGGGCTTCATCCGGGCCAACATCATCGCCTTTGAGGATCTGAAGGCCTGCGGCAGCGAGGCGGCGGCCCGGGAGAAGGGCCTGCTGCGGGCCGAGGGCAAGGACTACGTGATGCAGGACGGGGACGTGACCCACTTCCTGTTCAATGTCTGAACGCATCCGCTGGCTGGACGGCTGGCGGGGCTTGGTCTGCTGGCTGATGGCCGGGTATCACCTGATGTTCGACTGCATCCTGTTCGGTTGGCTGCCCTACAGCGTCACCCAGTGGTGGCCGGTGTTCATCTTGCAGCGTTTCATCGCCCTGAGCTTCATCTTCCTCGCCGGCGTCAGCTCCCACTTTACCCATTCTGACCTCCGCCGGGGGCTCATCGCCGCCGCGGCGGGGGCCGTCGTGGTGACGGCGTCCTATGTGGTGGCGCAGCCCATCCGCTTCGGCGTTTTGCAGTTTCTCAGCGCGGCCATGGTGCTGTACCACTTCATGGGCCGGTACGTGGAAAAGGTGCCGGACGCTCTGGCGCCCTGGCTGTGGGCGGGGCTGTACCTGGTCACACGGGTGATCAGCTATACCACCTTTGTGGAGCCAAAGTGGCTGTTCTGGCTGGGACTGCGGGCCCACGGGTTCCAGTCCGCCGACTGGGTGCCCTTTTTCCCCAATATCTTCATGTTTTTCCTGGGCGGATGGTTCGGGAAAAAACTCGTGGCGCTGCCGGCGTCCAGCCGTCTGCGCACCGCCGGCGCGCCCGCGTGGCTGGCCTGGCCGGGGCGGCGGACGCTGATGATCTATCTCGTCCACCAGCCGGTGCTGTACGGCGCCTGCTGGCTGGTGAGCGCGGCGCTGAGGTAAGAGAAAATGCCGGTTACGATCATGAACATCAAAGAGGCTGAACGCAATGGAGATCAAGAAGATCGGTGCGGATGATGTGGACGCTCTCGCGCCGCTGGACGCGGACTTTCGCGTGGCGCTCAGATCCTATAAGGGCGACGTGGTACAGCCCGACGTGCAGGCGGGACGGGAGGAGCTGCTGTATTATCTGGAAAAGGGCTATCCCATCTTTGCCGCGCTGGAGCAGGGGCAGTTTCTCGGTTACGCGGTCTGCCGGATCGACGATGGCTGCGTATGGGTGGAGGCGCTGTACGTGCGCCCGGAGCACCGTCGGCGGCATGTGGCATCTGCCCTGTTCGACTGTGCGGAGGCCCTGGCTCGGTCCTATGAACAGGACACGGTGTATAACTATGTCCATCCCAACAACGATGGCGTCATCGCGTTTCTGCGCTCCCGGGGCTACGATGTTTTGAATCTGATCGAGATACGAAAGCCATATGCGGGGGAGGAGCCGGGTACGGTATATCGCGTGGGGAACAACGATCTCCGGTACTGATACCGCTTGACAACGGTTTTCAACAGTGCTATATTGCATAGGAACAAAGGCGATGACGGGAATTGCGCCGGGAAACGACCGCCAGAGAGAGAGGGCCGGATGGCTGGAAGCCCTCTTGGGTGACGCCCCGAACGCTGACCATCCCCGAGCCGCGGGACCCAAAGGTGACGAGTAAGCCCCGCCGTGCGGCGCGCGTGAAGCGCTTTGAGTGAAAGTTTAGGGTGGGACCGTGTGTATTTTACGCACCCCTGACGAAAGTCAGGGGTGTTTTGTTTTTAGGAGGGAAACATGGAATACGATTTCAGCGATGCCGAATACAGAAAAATGTACCGGCACACCACCAGCCACGTGCTGGCCCAGGCGGTCAAGCGCCTGTATCCGGAGGCCAAGCTGGCCATCGGCCCGGCCATCGACGACGGGTTCTATTACGACATCGACATCGACAAGCCCTTCACCCCCGAGGACCTGGAGGCCCTGGAGGCGGAGATGCGCAAGATCTGCAAGGAGAAGATCAAGCTGGAGCGGTTCGAACTGCCCCGGGCCGAGGCCATCGCCTTCATGGAGGAGCGGGACGAGCCCTATAAGGTAGAGCTCATCAACGACCTGCCCGAGGATGCGGTCATCAGCTTCTATAAGCAGGGCGACTTCACGGACCTGTGCGCCGGGCCGCACCTGGACTCCACCGGCCGCATCAAGGGCAACGCCATCAAGCTCACCACCGTCAACGGCGCCTACTGGCGGGGCGACTCCAGCCGGAAGATGCTCCAGCGCATCTACGGCACCTGCTTCCCCACCAAGGCGGAGCTGGACGCATACCTGGCCCGGATCGAGGAGGCCAAAAAGCGCGACCACCGCAAGCTGGGCCGGGAGCTGGGCCTGTTCGCGTTCCGGGACGAGGCCCCCGGATTCCCGTTCTATCTGCCCAAGGGCATGGTGCTGAAAAACACCCTGATCGACTATTGGCGCCAAGTCCATAAAAAGTGGGATTATCTGGAGATCAGCACGCCCCAGATCATGAAGCGCACCCTCTGGGAGACCTCCGGCCACTGGGATCACTATAAAGACAATATGTATACGACGGTGATCGACGAAGAGGACTTCGCCATCAAGCCCATGAACTGCCCCGGCAGCATCCTGGTCTACGATCTGGAGCCCCACTCCTACCGTGACCTGCCCCTTCGCTACGGCGAGCTGGGCCTGGTGCACCGGCACGAGCTGTCCGGCGCGCTGCACGGCATGTTCCGGGTCCGCTGCTTCACCCAGGACGACGCCCACATCCTGCTGGCCAAGGACCAGATCAAGGACGAGGTCATCCGCATCGC
>CANQIO010000018.1 GCA_947624065.1 uncultured Oscillospiraceae bacterium
CGCTGTCTTATCGGGATAGCGGGTAAAAATGGCTTTCATCAGTTTCAGGGCCGTCGGCAGGAAATCGAAGTCCGGCCGCAGCGGGCAGAATTCCAGACCGAAGCACAGCTCTCCCTTATACTTGCTGGCGCTGGGGACAAAGGACCGGCGCCGGAAAACGAGCGCTTCGTCCTGGGCCTGCGCCTTCATGTCCGCATAGAGGTCGTCCATATCGATGAACGGTGCGCCGTAGATCTGGAAGGGCTTGTCGCTGCCCCGGCCCTCGCTGATGTTCGTCGCCTCAAAGAGGCAGCCGCCGCTGTAGCAGATCGTGCTGGCAAAGGTGGGCAGGGCGGGGGAGGGGGTGTTCCAGAGCAGCCCCTGGTCCGGGAACAGCATGTCTCTGGTGTAATTTTCCAGTTCGATGACCGTCAGGTCCGCCCTGACGCCGGTGTATTTCAGATAATACCGGGCGACCTCGCCCGCCGTCAGGGCATAACGCATGGGCAGCTCGTAGTCGCCCACGAAGCTGTGCAGCTCCGGGTCCATCCGCGCGCCGCTGACGAGCCTCCCGCCCAGCGGATCGGGCCGGTCCAGGACCACGAAGGGCAGTCCCGCGTCCGCCGCCGCCCGGAGGGAGTAGCACATGGTGTAGATGTATGTATAGTAGCGCAGCCCCACGTCCTGGATGTCGTACACCAGTACGTCCAGGTCCGTCAGGTCCTCCGCCGCGGGGGCCCGGCGCTCCCCATAGAGGGAGACCACCGGGATGCCCAGCTTGGGGTGGCGCATGTCCGCCACAGATGCCCCGGCCTCGGCCCCATAGAGCCCGTGCTCCGGGGTGAAGATGCGCGCCAGGTGATAGCCCGCGTCCACCAGAAGATGGATGGTGTCCCGGGACCAGTCCGGCGTGATGCCGCTGAAATTGGTGATGAGGCCGATGCGCTTTCCCCGAAAAAGGCGGTCATACTTGGAAAGGCGCTCCGCGCCCAGGATGACTCTCAACGCGGCGTCCTCCTTTATGCCAGGCGGACCGGGATGCGCCCAGTGGCGCGCCGCTCGCCCGTCAGGACTGCGCGCACCGCCTCGACGCTCCGCTCCGTATATTCCCAGGCCGCGAGCCCGGCCACGCCCGCCGGCGTGTCGGAGAGGTCATAGGGCAGGCCGAAGGCCACCACCAGCACCGGCACCTTCACCTGGTCCAGCCGCCCCAGCAGCACCCGCTGCCGCTGCTTCAAATGGCCGTTGAAAGAGCCCAGCACCAGGGCGCTGTGGCGCTCCGCCGCCGCGAACAGCGCCTCGATCTCTTCGTCGGAGGGCGCCTGCCCCAGCGGCAGGCTGTCCCCGCCCAGGCACGCCGCCATACGCTCGGCAAAGCTGAGCTTTTGCACCTGCTCGTTGTTCACGATGGTATTCCGATAGGAATCGCCCGAGACAAACAGCGGGCAGGGCCCGATGTCCGGGAGGCTCCCGCCGGGGAGCCGGTATCCGGCGACGGACCGGCGCAGCATCTCCTCGGCCATAGCTCGGTCCTGGGTATTGTCGTATGCCGGCGGCTGCCCGCCGATGTGATAGGCCTCTTTGACGCGCAGGACCCGCTCCGTGCTCGCCCGGAGGGCCTCGCGGTCGATGTGTCCTTCCCTCACGGCCGTCTCCACGGCGCAGATCGCCTCCTTCGCCGCGTCGGGGGTGTGGGAGACGAGGACCAGGTCGGCGCCGGCCTGGAGCGCGGCCACCGCGCCGCGGGCCGTGCCGTAATAGGCGGCGATGGCCGCCATCTCCATGCAGTCCGTCGTCACCAGACCGTCGTAGCCCAGCTCTTCCCGCAGCAGGCCGGTGATGATCCGCCGGGACATGGTGGCCGGGATCTTATCCAGCTCCAGCGCCGGGAAGAGGGCGTGGGCCGTCATGATGCCGGCCACGCCGGCCTCCACGGCCCTGGAAAAGGGGGGCAGCTCCGTGCGCCGGAGCTGTTCCGCGGGCTTCGTCACAACGGGCAGGCCCACGTGGGAGTCGGTGTTGGTGTCGCCGTGGCCGGGGAAGTGCTTGGCGCAGGCCAGCACCCCTTCCTCCTGGAGGCCCAGGAGCATCTCCGCGCCATAGGCGCTCACCTGCTCCGGCGTGTCGCCATAGCTGCGCACGCCGATGACCGGGTTGGCCGGGTCGCAGTTGACGTCCATGACCGGCGCGAAGTCGAAGTTCACGCCCAGCGCGCGCAGCTGCCGGCCGGTCATCCGGCCCGCCTCACGGGCCAGCTCCGGCCCGCCGGCGGCGGCCACGGCCATGGCGCCGGGGACGTTGACGGCGTCCTCGCCCAGGCGGACGACAGAGCCGCCCTCCTGGTCGATGGCGATGAGGGCGCCGTGACCGGTGTTTGCAAGCACGCACCGCTGGATGTCGGCGCACAGCTGCCGGAGCTGGCCGTTGTCGCGCACATTGCGTTTAAAAAGAATGATGTTGCCGATCTTGTATTCCGCCAGATACCGCTCCAGCTCCGGCGTCAGCGCGTAGCCGTCGAAGCCGGCCATGAAATGCTGGCCGATCTCCAGCCGGAGCTGTTCGGATGCCGCTTGTTCCGTCATGCTGCCCTCCTGATAATGATTATCGATGATGTGGCGTCGCTTTCCCGTTTCCGGGAACTCAAAGTGTCTCGCGATAGTGCTGGATGGTCTCGTCGTCCGCCAGGAGCCAATGGCCGGGTTCGATCTCGCCCCAGGTGTGGCCGTGCTCCCACTTGGCATACTTCTCCGGATCGTATACGCGCAGCACCTTGTCCCGCTCCACCTCCGGGTTCGGCATGGGGATCGCGGACAGGAGCGCTCGGGTGTAGGGGTGGATGGGGTGGGCGAACAGCTTTTCCGTCTCCGCCAGCTCCACGATGCGCCCCTTCTGGATCACGGCGATCCGGTCGCAGATGAACCGCATGACGGAAAGGTCATGGGCGATGAACAGATAGGTCAGGCCCCGCCGCTCCTGCAGATCCGACAGCAGGTTCAGCACCTGGGCGCGGATGGACACGTCCAGCGCGGAGATGGGCTCGTCGGCGATGATAAAGGAGGGCTCCATGATCAGCGCCCGGGCGATGCCGATGCGCTGGCGCTGGCCGCCGGAGAACTCATGGGGGAAGCGGCTGGAGAACTCCGGCAGCAGGCCGACCTCCAGCAATACCTCGTCCACCCGTTTCTTGATCTCCTCCTTGCTGAGGCCCTTTTGGATGTTGAGCAGGCCCTCCGAGACGATGTAGCTGACCTTGGCCCGCTCGTTCAGGGAGGCCATGGGGTCCTGAAAGATCATCTGGATCTGCTGGATGACTTTCTTGTCCAGCTCCCGGGAGATCTTTCCGCTGATGCGCTCGCCGTTGTAGAGCACCTCGCCCTGGATGGGATACATGCGGATGATGGCGCGGCCGATGGTGGTCTTGCCGGAGCCGGACTCGCCCACCAGGCCGAAGGTCTCGCCCTTATAGATGTCGAAGCTGACGCCGTGGACGGCCTCGAAGGCCTTCCGGCCCCGACCAAAGGTGACGCGCATGTCCTTGACGCTGATCAGCACTTCTTTTTTCTCATTCTTCACCCCAGTCACCTCCCAGCGCTTTCAGATTCCGGATCTCCTTCAGAGCCGCCGGCGGCTCGATCTTCGGCGCGCGCTTGTCCAGCAGCCAGGTCTTTGCCTTGTGGGTGGGGCTCACGTCGAAGTAAGGCGGCCGGTATAGGAAGTCCACGTCCAGAGCATAGGGGTTCCGGGGCGCGAAGGCGTCGCCCCGCACGGGCATGAACAGGTTGGGGGGCGTGCCGTGGATGGAGTAGAGCTTCTCGCCCGAGGTGGCGATCTGGGGCAGGCTGGACAGCAGCGCCCAGGTATAGGGATGCTTGGGCTCGAAGAAGATCTCCCGGCAGGTGCCGATCTCCACGATGTCGCCGGCGTACATGACCGCCACCCGGTCGGCCACGTTGGCCACCACGCCCAGGTCGTGGGTGATGTAGATGGTGGTCAGGTGATATTTCTTCTGCAGGTCCCGGACCAGGTCCAGGATCTGCGCCTGGATGGTCACGTCCAGGGCCGTGGTGGGCTCGTCGCACACCAGGATGCGCGGGTTGCAGGCAATGGCGATGGCGATGGCCACCCGCTGGCGCATGCCGCCGGAGAACTCATGGGGATACTGGCTGTAGCGGCGTTTGGGGTCGTCGATGCCCACGTCCGCGAGCATCTCCAGCACCTTCTGCTTGGCCGCCTCGCCGGTCAGGTTCTGGTGGTATTTCAGGGACTCGGCGATCTGCCAGCCGATGGATTTGAGGGGGTTGAGGCTGGTCATGGGGTCCTGCATGACCATGGCGATCTGGCCGCCGCGGATCTTCTCCCAGTCCTTGCTCTTGGTGTATGTTGCCAGGTCCTTGCCGTCATAGAGGATGGAGCCGGAGTCCACAAAGCCGTTTTTGTCCAAAAGGCCCATGCAGCTTTTCACCAGCACCGATTTGCCGGAGCCGGACTCGCCCACGATGGCCAGGCATTCCCCGTCGTACAGGTCCAGGGACACGCCCCGGATGGCATGCAGGGTCTGGCCGCGGAGGGTGAATTTGATGTTCAGATCCTGAATGGATAAGATCACATTGTCGTTCATGGCGCGCCCTCCTTACAGATGGTTCTTCGGGTCGGCCGCGTCGCCGAAGGCGTTGCCCACCATATAGAAGCACACCGTGATCACGGAAAGCACCAGAGCCGGATAGATCAGCTGATAGCGCAGGGACGGGCTCATCAGCATGACGCGGCCGGCGTTGACCAGGTTGCCCAGGGACGGCGTCTCGATGGGGAGGCCCAGGCCAATGTAGGTCATGAACACCTCGCTGCCGATGGCGGAGGGGATGGCCAGAGCCATGCGCAGCATGACCACCGACACGATGTGGGGCAGCAGGTTCTTCATCACCACCCGGCCCAGAGGCGTGCCCAGGCAGCGGGAGGCCATGTTGAAGTCCCGGTCGCGGATGATCATCACCTGGGTGCGGATATACTGGGCCACGCCCAGCCAGCCGGTGACGCACATGGCGAAGATCATGGTCCAGATGCCGGGATTCAGGATATAGGAGGCCAGGATCAGGATGATGGTGGACGGGATGTTGGTCACTATGTTATACAGCTCTGTGAAAAACACGTCCACGCTGCGCAGATAGCCCCAGATCATGCCCAGGGCGATGCCCACCACGGTCTGGATGACAGCCACGGTGAGGCCGATGAACATGCTCGTCCGGGTGCCGGCCCACAGCCGCGCCCAGAAGTCCTGGCCGATGGCGTTGGTGCCCAGGAGGAACTGGCCGCCGGGCTGCTGGTTGATGATCTGCATGCCCGTGGCCGGGTCGTTGTTGATGTAGTTGGGGTCGTACTGTCCCGGCAGGTAGGGCTGGATCACCGAGAACAGCACCAGGCCCGCGGCGATCAGCAGCATCGCCACCGCCATCTTGTTTTTGAAGAACGCCCGCAGCGTGCTGCGCCAGTAGGAGTAGTCGGAATAGCCGGTCCGCTCCGCTTCCTCCTCGCTGTATTCCCGCCGGGAGAACAGCTTCGCGGGGAGAGAGTCGATCTGCTCTTTCGTCAGCACGTCCGGCAGCCGGCCCGCTTCCGCCAGGTCCTGTTCCGTCAGGCTCTTCTCCAGCTTTGCGGCGACGTTTTCAGACATGGAATATTTCGATGCCATCAGCGAGCTCCCTCCTTCTTCGTGAGACTGATCCGCGGGTCCACAAGGGCCATCAGGATATCGCCCATCAGCAGGCCGATGATGCCCAGAGCGGCGTACACGATGACCAGCGCCTGCACCATGGAGTTGTCCTGCATCTTGATGACCTCCACCAGCAGACCGCCCATGCCCGGAATGGAATAGAGGGACTCCACGTAGATGGAGCCGGAGATGGTCAGCAGCAGGGAGGAGGGGATGCCATGGATCAGGGGCACGATGGCGTTGCGGAACACGTGGTTGAAGCCGATGGCCCGCTCGGGCACGCCCTTGGCCCGGGCCATGCGGATATAATCCCGGTTCTCCTCATCCACCATGTACCGCCGCAGCCACATGGCATACCAGGCGATGGAGGGCAGAGCCAGGGATACCACCGGCAGGATGATGCTGGACGGGATGCTCTTGTTGTACAGGATGTTCAGCCCCGTCCAGCTGCTGCCGTAAATTTGCAGCATCAAATAATATACGGCCGCGGGCACCGCCTGCATGAGGACCACGTATCCCGTGCCTATGCGGTCGATGAGGCCGTTGCGGTGCCGGCTCATCAGCACGCCCAGCAGCAGTCCCAGGGGCAGGCTGATGAGCATGGCCAGCAGGCCGAATTTGATGGAGATCGGCGCCTTTTTCGCCAGGATCTTCATGATGGGATAGTCCACCCGGTATCTGTTGGAGACGCCCAGGTCCCCGTGGAGCAGCTGCACGTAAAACTTGCCCAGCTGTACCGGCACCGGGTCGTTCAGCCCCAGCTTCTCCTTGGCGTTGTAAAGCTGGATCTCCGTCATATCGTCCAGGTTCGGGAAGTAGCTGTCGATGGGCATCAGCCGCAGCAGACAGAACACCACGGCGATGATGATGACCAGGCTGATACAGGCCCGAAGGACCCGCTTCAGGCAGTATTTCAGCATGTTACCGTTCTCTCCTCCTTTCTTCCGTTGCCGTTTGTCCCCTCGCGGGGAGATAGTGTTTACCGCTTCTGAATCCAAAAGGCTGGCTATCGGAGAGCCGATAGCCAGCCTCTGGCGTTTTTCCCCGTTTTACTTATTTGATGGACTCGGCACGGGCGGCCAGCCAGTCGGCATAGCAGGCGTTGTACTGCTCCACGGTCATGGGCTCCGCCAGGACGCGGGCGTACTTCCAGCCGCCGTCGCTGTTATGCATCTTCTCGAAGGGGTTGATCTTCGTGGCCGTGTAGCCGGTGGTATCCGAGGAGAACGGGATCACCAGCGCGTGCTCCAGCAGGAAGGTCTCGGCCTTGGCGAAGGCCTCATAGCGCTCCGCGGACAGAGAGGTGATGGACTTGGCCTCGTTGAGCAGCTTCAGATACTCCTGGGCCAGCGCCTGGACGTTGGGGCCCAAGGCCTTGTCCAGGAAGGTCCAGTTGTTGTCCTCGGAGAAGGCCACGGTCCAGGCCTGGGGATCGTAGTCGGAGGCGCCGTTGTTCAGCTTCATGAAGCTGAACTTGCCGGGGCGGCGCACGTCAGCCAGGAAGCCCGTGGAGGGGCCGGCCTCGATGGTGATGTCCAAGTAGTCGGGCCCGAACAGCTCCTCCAGCTGCTGCTTGACGATCAGGATCTCCTGATCCCAGCCGGTGACGTTGGGGTTATAGGGCATGTAGACCTTGATGGGGAAGGTGACGCCCTCGGCGGTCAGCTCTTCCACGGCCTTCTCCTTGTACTCCAGGGCCTTGTCCGGATCGAAGGAGAAGTTCTCCCGGTGGGTGATCTCCGCGATGGGCTCCATCTCTGTGTAGTCGGTGCCGTCGATGTTGCACCAGCTCACCGGGGTGATGGTGGTGATCAGGAAGTTCTCGGTGTTGAAGGGCATCACGGCCTTGCCGGCCTTGATGCGGTCGATGCCCCAATACAGGGACTGACGGAAGTTCTCGTTGTCGATGGCCTTCACCCAGGTGTCGGGATCGTACTTCTCGTCGATGTTGGGCACGTAGTTGAAGCCGTAGTAGTAGGTGTAGGTGGGATCGGGCTGCGGCGGCAGGGTGATGTCCTTGGTGTCGTCGGCGCTCATCCACTCGGAGACGATGGCGGCGGTGATGGTGGCCTCGTCGATGTCACCGCGCTTGAACAGCTCGGGAGCCAGGGCGTCGGCCTCGGCGTTGTAGGTCATCTCGACCCGCTGGATGTGGACGTTGTCCGCGTCCCAATAGCTCTCGTTCTTCTCATAGACTCTGCTCATCTGGGGCTCGAACTCCACCAGACGGTAGGGCCCGATGTACCACAGGGACTCGGGGTCCATGCCGTAGCTGGCGCCCAGCTCGTTGAAATAGCTGGTGGGCACGGGGATGATGTGGCCGCCGTAGCCGTAGAAGTAGGGCACGGGCTTGGCCAGGGTGATCTCCAGGGTGTGGTCGTCGATGGCCTTCACGCCCAGGGTGCTGAAATCGGTGGTCTCACCGGCCAGCAGCTCGGTAGCGCCGGCCACGATGTCCTGATAGTAGGACGCGGCGCCGGAGGCATTGGCGGGATCGCAGACGTACTGGGCGGCGGTGACGAAGTCCTGAGCGGTCAGCTCGTCCATCTCGTTGCCTTCCCAGTCCACCCAGTGGACGCCCTCACGGATGTGATAGGTGTACACCAGGTCGTCGTCGCTGACCTCGGGGTCCTCGGCCAGGCCGGGGATGAAGTTGCCGTACTGGTCCACGCTGGTCAGGCCCTCGCACAGGTTGGAGATGGCCTGCCAGGTGCCGGCGGTGTTGCTGCCGGAGTAGGGATGGAGGGTCTCCGCCTCGGTGGAATACACCAGGTGGAGGGTCTGATCCTCCGCGTACTGCAGGCCGTGAGGGCCTTCGGTGACACCGTCGTCCGCCAGCGCCATGGCCGACAGGGACAGCACCATGACCAGGGCCAGCAGCAAGGAAATAGCTCTCTTCATGTGTTCGTTCCCCTTTTTGAAATAGATTTATAAGCTCCGCGTGCAGGCCGCAGGACATGCACGCGGGAACCCACGCTTAACGGTCGTCCGGGCTTATTTGCGGGACGCGTCCCGGGCCACGAGCCAGTCGGCGTAGATCTGGTCGTACTGCTCCACGGTCAGAGGCTCGGCCAGCAGGTGGTAATACTTGAAGCTGCCATCGGTGTTGTGCATGCCCTCCAGGGGGTTCAGCTTCGTGGCCATGTAGCCGGTGGAATCCGCGCTGACAGGGATCACCAGGGCATGGTTGATGAGGTACGCCTCCGCCTCGGCAAAGGCCTCGTAGCGCTCCATGGAGTTGGTGGTGATGGCTCTGGCCTTCTCCAGCAGGGCCTCGTACTCATCCGCCTGGGCCTTCACGTTGGGGCCGACAGCCTGATCCAGGAAGCACCAGTTGCTGCCCTTCTCAAACGCGATGGTCCACTTTTCCGGATCGAACTCCGCGGCGCCGTTGCGGCTCTTGAGCATGCCGTAGTTGCCCGCGCGGCGGACGGAATCCAGGAAGCCGGTGGAGGGACCGGTCTCGATCTTGATGGTGATGTAATCCGTGCCCAGCAGCTCCTCCAGCTGCTGCTTGACTACCTGGGTCTCCATGTCCAGGTTCATGGTGGTGGGATCATAGGGCAGATAGATCTCGATGGGGAAGCTGATGCCGGCGGCGGTCAGTTCCTCGATGGCCTTATCCCGGTACTCGACGGCCTTGTCGGGATCGAAGCCCCAGTTCTCGCGATGGGTGATCTCCTTCATGGGGCCGATCTCGGTGAAGTCTACACCGTCCACAGAGCACCAGCCAACCGGCGTGATGGAGTTGGACAGGAACAGCTCAGGATCGTAGGGCTCCTGGGCCATCTTCGCCTTCACACGGTCCAGAGCATAGAAGATGGACTGGCGGAAGTTCTCGTTGTCCACCACGGCGTTCCACTTCTCCTGCTCCGCCTCGGTGCCAAAGGCGGGCTTGTAGTTGAACAGGTAGTAGTACATATAGGTGCCGTCAGGCTGGCCGGGGATGGTGATGTTCGCGGTCTCATCGCTGCTCAGCCACTCGGACACGATGTCGGCGCTGATCTTCGCCTGGTCGATCTCGCCGCGCCGGAACAGCTCCGGCGCCAGGGTGGACGCCTCGGCGTTATAGGTGGCGATCACCTTTTCGATATGTACGTTGTCCGCGTCCCAGTAGCTGTAGTTCTTCTCATAGACTCTCTCGCTCTGGGGGTCGAACTCGGTCAGGCGGTAGGGCCCGATGTAGTACAGGGACTCATTGTCCATGCCGTAGCTGTCGCCCAGCTCCTCATAGAGGGCCGTGCACATGGGCAGGAAGTGCCCGCCGTAGTCGCCAAAGTAGGGCACCTGCTGCTCCAGAGTGATCTCCAGGGTGTAGTCGTCCAGCGCCTTCACGCCCAGGGCGTCCATATCGGTCTCCTCACCGGACAGGATCGCGGTGGCGCCCTTGACGATGCCGTCGTAGTAATCGACGGAGCCGGCGGCGTTGGCCGGGGTGCAGACATACTGCGCGGCAGTGACGAAGTCCTGAGCCGTCAGCTCATCCTTCTCGTTGCCTTCCCAGTCCACCCAGTGCACGCCCTGGCGGATGTGGTAGGTGTACGTAAGCTCGTCCTCGCTGATCTCGATGCTCTCCGCCAGGCCGGGGATGTAGTTGCCGTACTGATCCACGGTCTGCAGGCCCTCGGTCAGGTTGGAGATGGCTACCCAGGTGCCCGCGGAGCTGTCGCCCTTATAGGGGTGCAGGGTAGACGCTTCCAGGTTGTACACGGTGTGCAGGGTCTGGTCCTCAGCGTACACGAGGCCATAGGGATTTTCGGCCTCGCCGTCCGCCATGGCCACGGCTGTCAGGGACAGCAGCATGACCAGCGCCAGCAGCAGGGATATGACCTTTTTCATGCTTTTTTCCTCCTTCATAATCATAATGTTCATTGTGGATCGACGGTCTGATGGAACTTTTCCCGGAAACCCGGCAAAGTATAGAAACTTTTAGTTAATTTTATGGCTTTTTGCTCAATTTGTCAATATGCAATGGAGATTTCTTTTAATTTGTTATGGATTTCGCACAGGAAAGACAAAAGGGCCTAAAAAGTCCCCCCACGGTGGAGTGCCATAGCGGCGCCCGATCGCGGGGGGGCATTTTTCATATGGACGGCTTTTGGGCGGTGAGGCGGCTGTATTCGATGGCGGCCTGGGTGTGCACCAGCCGGCGCAGCCGCAGGTTGCCGCTGTCCCGGTCCCGGTCCGGATGCACCCGGTTGTTGAGCAGCACCACATACAGCCCCGTCTCCGGCGACACCAGCATATGCGGCCCGGTGAAGCCGGTATGACCGAAGGCGCTCTGGTCGAAGAACAGGCCCGAATAGCTGAAGTGGCCGTTGGCCAGGTGGAAGCCAAGGCCCCGGTTCTCGTCCATGCCCGGCGTGTAGTTTTGGATGGCCCGGTCAAAGATGATCCGCGGGATCAGCTCCACGCCCTCCAGGGTCCCGCGGCCGGCCAGCATCCGGGCGAACCGGACGCAGTCCTCCAAATCGGAAAAGACGCCCGCGTTGCCGGACACGCCGTTTTGGAACCGGGCGTTCTCGTCGTGCACCCGGCCCACCAGCCACTGGCCGGTCAGGTGGTCCCGCTCGGTATAGGCGGTGTTGGACGGGTCGATGGGCCCATCCAGCCGGTGGTATCCGGTGCGGGCCATGCCCAGGGGCTCGAACACCAGCCGCCGGGCCAGCTGGTCCAAAGGCTGCCCGCCGACGCGTTCCAGGGCCTTGGCCAGGAGGATGAAGCCCATGCAGCTGTATTCCACCCGGCTGCCCGGCGCATAGGCCAGCGGCGCGTGGAGCAGAAAATCCGCCACGTCGTCCCCGGGCTTCAAAAACCGCTCCAGGCGGATCTCCGCCGGGAAGCCGGAGGTATGGGTCAGAAGCTGGAACAGGGTGATCTCCGCCTTGTCCGGGGGCACCATGTCCCCGAAGTATACCGGCAGCATGTCGGCCAGGTCCATCCGCCCGTCCGCGATGAAGCGGAGGGCGACCATGGTGGTGGACATGATCTTGGTGACGGAGGCCATATCGTAGAGGGTGCGGCTGTCCACCGGCGTGCTGTCGCCGGTGAGCTCCGGAAAGGACGTGCGGCCGAAAGTCTCCTGCACATAGAGCCGGTCCCGGTCGCCGATGGCGAGGGCGGCACCCGCGAGCTTTCCGCCGTCCACCGCCTGCCGCACCAGGTCGATCGTTTTCTCAAATGGTCTCACCATAAAAGCCCTCTTTCCCCATGCGGGTGCCGGACGCGGCCCCGCTGCTGGGGCCAGTATAGCAGGGGAGAGCGGGGATTGTCAACCAAAGCAGAGAAGGGGCGCTCGCCGGGACTTTCTCCCGGCGCGCTTGCTTTTTCCCGGCCGGGCAGTTATACTGAGCGCATACGGGTCATGGAAAGGAGACGGCGCCATGGAGTACCTTCTCGGCGTGGACGGCGGCGGCACCGCCACGAAGATCTGCGTAACGGACGGCGGGGGGAACGTGCTCGCCCGCCATACCGCCGGACCGCTGAACGTCAACGGCCAGAGCCCGGCCCAGTTCCGCCGGACCATCGCGGAGATGCTGGAATGGCTGCAGGCCGCCGGCTTCCCGCCGGAGGACTGCGGCGGCGCGGCCGTCGGGGCGGCCGGCGTCAGCAATCCCAGCGCCAGGAAGCTGCTGGCGGAGGCCTTTGCCGACGGGGGATACCGGACGGCAGTGCATACCTATTCCGATGGGGAGACCGCCCTGGCGGCGGCGTTTCCCGCCTGCCACGGGGCGATCCTCATCGCGGGCACCGGCTCCATCTGCCTGGGCCGCCGGGAAAACGGCGACACCGTGCGCGCCGGCGGATACGGCCACCTGATCGACGACGGCGGCAGCGCCTATGCCATCGCCATCGCCATCCTCTCGGCGGTGGTGCGGGCGGAGGACGGCCGGACCGGCCCCACGGTCCTGCGCCGCCTGGCCATGGAGAGGCTGGGCGCGGCCAGTATAGAAGATGTTGTCGGGTATGTCTACGCGCCGGCCCGGACCAAGCGGGAGATCGCGTCGCTGGCGGTGGTGCTGGACCAGGCGGCCGCGGCGGGGGACAGAGCCGCCCTGGAGATCGTGAAAAAGAGTGCCGGGGAGCTGGGACTGCTGGCGGAGACCGTGCTCTCGCGTATGCCGGAGCAGCACGAGCTCGCCCTGGCCGGCAGCGTGCTCTTGAAAAACCAGCCGATCCGGGACGGGGTGTGCCAGTATATCCGCCAAAGGCGGCCGGACGTGCGCATCGTGCCGGCGGCACAGGACGCCTCGGAGGGGGCCGTCAGACTGCTGCGGCGCGAGATGGGACGGGCGTGACGCCGCCTTTGAGAGAGAAAATACGATCGGCCGGCGCGCTCATGTGGGCGGGCCGGCCGCGCGCCTCCCGGCGGGGAAACAGAGAGTGTGTGACCAATTGTGTGCTTTAGACCAAGAACGGCCTCCGGAGATGAGAATCTTTTAACATTTTTATTTCCAGAAATTTATGTAATTTGCGTTTTCCTGTGTTATAATCAGTGTGACAGAAAAGCTGCGCAAAGGAGGCGTTGTCATGCCAGTCACCCCTGAGGAGGACCGCCGGCTGCGCCAGATCGCCAAGGAGCTGCGTCTGACCGTGGTGGATGTGATGGCCTGGGCGGGCGGGGCCCACATCGGCGGCTCGCTGAGCTGTCTGGATCTGCTGACGGCTCTGTATTTCAAATATCTCAAGATCGATCCGGAGCGGCCGGACTGGGAGGAGAGGGACCGGTTCATCCTCTCCAAGGGCCATGCCGCGGCGGGATATATCCCGGTGCTGTCCAAGCGGGGCTATTTCCCCCATGACCTTTTAAAGACCTTCAACCACTTCGGCAGTCCCTTCGCCATGCATCCGGACAGCAACAAGGTGGTGGGCTGCGACGTGTCCGCCGGCAGCCTGGGCCACGGGCTGCCCATCGCCTTCGGCATGGGCCTGGGCTTCAAATACCAGGGCCGGGACAACAAGGTGGTGTGCCTGATGGGCGACGGGGAGAGCTGCGAGGGCAGCATCTGGGAGGCGGCCATGGCCATCGCCCACTATAAACTGACCAACGTGATCCCCATCGTGGACCGCAACGGGCTGATGATCGACGGCACCACCGAGCAGGTGATGGCGCTGGAGCCCTTCGCGGACAAGTGGCGCGCCTTCGGCTTCGACCCCGTCGAGATCGACGGCCATGATTTTGTGCAGATCGGCGGGGCGCTGGACAAAGCGTGGGCCGCGAAGGACCGGCCTGTGGTCATCATCGCCCGCACGGTGAAGGGCAAGGGCGTGGACTTCATGGAGAACCAGATCCCCTACCACTACGCCGCCGGGGATTCGGTGCTGTGCGCCCGCGCCAAGGAATCCATCGAGCGGGCCTATAAGGAGGTGGGCTGACATGGCGGACAACGCTGTCACCGGTACCAACTGGACGTGCTATGACTCCAGCACCATGACCAGCCGGGAGATCTACGGCCGGACCCTGGCGGAGCTGGCCAAGGAGGACAAGCGGATCGTGGCCCTCACGGCGGATCTGGAGAAATCCACCGCCCTCAACAAGTTCGGCGAGGTGTTCCCGGACCGGATCTTCAACGTGGGCATCGCCGAGCAGGATCTGTTCGGCGCGGCGGCGGGCATGGCCAAGACGGGGCTCATCCCCTTCGCCAGCACCTTCGCCATCTTTGCCTGTCTGCGGGCGGGGGAGCAGATCCGCACCGACATCGCCTATCAGAATCTGCCGGTGAAGATCATCGCCACCCACGGCGGCATGAGCTTCGGCCACGCGGGCACCACCCACCACTGCACCGAGGATTTCGCCGTCATGCGCGCCATCGCCAACATGACGGTCATCTGCCCGGCGGACGGCATCGAGACCAGCCGGGCCGTCCGGGCCTGCCTGGACGTGCCGGGACCTGTATACATGCGCATCGGCCGGGGCTTCGAGCCGCCCTGCTATGAGGACGAGAGCTACGAGTTCGCCATCGGCAAGGCGGTGACCATGCGGCCGGGCAAAGATATGACCATCATCGCCTGCGGCATCGGCGTGCTGCAGAGCCTGAACGCCGCCAGGACCCTGGAGGCGGAGGGCATCGACGTGCGCGTGGTGAACATGCACACCCTCAAGCCCCTGGACCGGGAGGCGGTGATCGCCGCGGCCCGGGAGACCGGCCATATCCTCACGGTGGAGGAGCACAACATCATCGGCGGCCTGGGCGACGCGGTGGCCAGCGTGCTGGCCGAGGAGGGCATCGGCTGCAAATTCCACAAGCACGGCGTCAAGGACATCTTCGCCGAGATCGGCTACGCCGAGGACCTGTACGCCTATTACGGCCTGGACGCCAACGGCATCGCCGACGAGGCCCGGCGCATGATGGGCATCGACACCCCGGAAGACGACAACTGGGAGGACGAATGATATGGCCACTGAACAGGAGATCATGACCGCGAAGCTGTTCCTGAACGCGGCCATGCCCGTGCTGCAGGTGCTCATGGACGAGAGCCCCAAGCTCAAGGGAAAGAAGTTCAACCATGTGATCCAGTTCGGCGCGAAAAACGGCGAGGAGCTGATCTGCTGCACCATGACCTTCCGGGACGGCCATCTGGACGTGGTCCAGGGGCCCTCCGGGGACGCCGACATCGTGATGACCTTCTCCAGCGTGGAGAAGATGAACGCCCTTTTGAAGGGAACGGGCACCCATCTGCCCGCCATCCGGGGCAACGTGGCCGTGGCGTTCTACTTTCTGCTGACCTATCTGATGGGGCTGAAGGTGATGACGAAAAAGCCCCAGAACGACGTGGAGAAGTATCTGAAGGTCAAGTGCTCCCTGTACATGATCTGCCGGGCCATGAGTACATACAACAAGCTGGGCGACCCGGACTTCCACGAGTTCTGCCACCGCCAGCCGGACCGCATCTATCAGTTCCGGGTGGAGGAGGACGGCGACCCGGCCAAGATCGCCTGCTATCTGCGGGTGTGCCAGGGCAAGAGCAAATCCGGCCATGGCGTCTATGCCCGCCGGACGCCCTTCGTGCTGTTCCGGTTCACCAGCGTGGACGGGGCGCTGAAGGTGCTGGATAAGGAGGTCGAGTTCGTGGCCGCCGAGGAACAGGGCTATGTGGAGCTGGTGGGCAGCCCGGAATACGCCTGCCTTTTGAACGACTACATGGCCATCATCCAGGCAATGGTGACCTGAGATGCTGCTGCTCGATAAGCTCTATATCGGCGCGAACCGCGTCTATCACGGCGGCTTCGCCCTGGTGAAGGCGGCCATCCACTGGCGCCATCCGGCGCTGGTGACCGGGGCGGGGAGCATCGGCCGCATCCCGTTTTTGCTGAGCTCCGCCAAGCTGAAGCACCCCCTGATCGTCACCGACCCGTTCCTGCGGGAGGCCTTGGCCCCCCGGCTGACGGCCCTGCTGGACGAGGCGTGCATCGCCTATACCGTTTTCTCCGACGTGGAGCCCAACCCCACCTCCGCCAACTGCGAGGCCTGCCGGGACGCCTATCTGGCGGCTGGGTGCGACAGCTTCATCGGCCTGGGCGGCGGCGCGCCCATGGACACTGCCAAGGCGGCGGCGTGCCTGCTGGTGCGGCCGGACAAGACCGTGGCCCAGATGAACGGCATCCTGCGGGTGTGGAAAAAGCTCCCGGTGCTCATCGCTGTGCCTACTACCGCCGGCACTGGCAGCGAGACCACCATCGCCGCCGTCATCGTGGACGAAAAGACCCGCCACAAGGCGGCCATCATGGACCCGGTGCTCATGCCCCGGTACGCGGTGCTGGACCCGGAGCTGACCGTGGGCCTGCCGCCGGCGGTCACCGCGTCCACCGGCATGGACGCGCTGGTCCACGCCCTGGAGGCCTATTTCTCCCGCAGCAACAACACCAAGGAGACCAAAAAGCTGGCGGAGGACGCGGTGTGCCTCATCTTCCGGTACCTGGAGCGGGCCTATCGGGACGGCTCGGATATGGAGGCCAGAGAGCAGATGCAGCTCGCGGCCTACAAGGCCGGCTTCGCCTTCTCCCGGGTGGGCGTGGGCAACGTGCACGCCATCGCCCACACTTTGGGAGGGCTCTACAACACCCCCCACGGCCTGGCCAACGCCGTCATCCTGCCCCATGTGCTGCGGGATTACGGCCCCGTGGTCCACAAGCGCCTGGGCCACTTGGCGGAGCTGACCGGCGTGCTCACCGGCGGCACCGACGAGGACCGGGCCAACGCCATGATCCAGGAGATCGACCTGATGAACCAGCGCATGGGCATCCCCACGGGCTTTGATTTCATCCGGGACGAGGACATCGAGCAGATGATCACCTGGGCCATGCATGAGGCCAACCCCGTCTACCCGGTGCCCCAGGTGTTCACCCGGGAGCACTTCCGGCAGGTCATCGAGAAGATCCGGCTGCCGAAAACGTCCTGAGCCAAAGACCGTAAAATATGCGTCCTCCCGCCTTTCCGAGGAAAGGCGGGAGGACGTTCGTTTTTGAAGTTGCCGTCAGGCCGCGATCACAGAACGAGCGCCGCTATCAGGGACAGGAGCACCAGCAGCGCCAGGTTCACCGCTGTGAACACAGCCAAAAACTTCCCCGTGCGGGCGCCCTCGCTCCGGGCATAGAGCTTCAGGCCGATGAGGCTAGCCAAGCTGGCGATGGGCGTGCCCAGGCCGCCCACGTTCACCCCCAGCAGCAGGGCGCGGGCGTTGTCGGTGAAGCCGGACAGCAGCAGCGCCGCCGGCACGTTGCTGATGACCTGGCTGGTGAGAAGGCCGGTCAGGTACTCCCGGCCGGTGAGCAGCGCCTTCAAAAGCCGGTCCACCGCCTGGATGCGGGCCAGGTTCCCGGCGAAGATGAAAAAGGCCACGAAGGTCAATAGCAGCATGAAATCCGCTTTGAGCAGGGTGCCCCGGTCGAAGAGCAGTACCGCCGCGACTACCCCCGCCAGCATGATGGGCCAGGCCAGCACCCGCAGCACCGTCGTCAGGCACAGGCAGAAAAGCGCCGCATAGACCGCCAGGGCCCGCTTGTCCACCTGGGGGCTCCCGCCCAGCTGGGGCCGGATGGCGTCGCCGGACAATGTCATGCAGCAGCCGCCGATCAGCACCAGGGACGCGGCCCATACCGGCCCGGTGGCGCCGAAGAAATCAGCGGCGGACATGTCGTAATAGGAGTACAGATACAGGTTCTGGGGATTGCCCACCGGCGTGAGCATGCTGCCCAGATTGGCCGCCACGGTCTGCAGCACCACCACGGAGATCAGGTCCTGCCGGCGGTCCGCCATGGTGAGCACCACCACCGCGAAGGGCACGAAGGTCAGCAGCGCCACGTCGTTGGTGATGAGCATGGAACTGAAAAAGCACAGCCCCACCAGCATCAGGCCGATGGCGCGCATGCTCCCGGCCCGGCCGCAGAGGCCGTGGGCCAGAGCGGTGAACGCGTTGGCCTTGCCCAGGCCAGCCACCACCGTCATCAGCGCGTACAGCAGCGCCAGGGTCCGAAAGTCGATATAGTCGAGATAGGCCCCGTCCGGCGGCACGAGAAAGCAGCTCACCGCCGCGGCGACCGCCGCGATGGTCAGCACCGGCTCCCGCCGGACGAAGGCGCGGATGTGTTCCATGGCCAACTACCTCTTGGGGGGATTTGCGCTCCCGCGCCGGGCTATTGTATCACCGCCGGCAGGGGAGCGCAACAGTTTTCCTTGACAGAGGCGGGCGGATGTGATATGTTCTATTGCGATAGAAATTCTATCATAATAGAACATCGGGAGGGATACGGATGAAGCGAGCGATGCTATTGTGTCTGCTGGCCCTGGCGCTGGCGGCGCTGGCCGGCTGCGGCGGGCGGGCGGACCTGGCCTTTGAGGAGCGCTATACCATCGACGGTGACCTGGATCCGACAGGGCGGACCATGACCTATACCCAGCGGGCGGAGATCACCAACACCGGCGCGGACGCGGCGAGGGAGTTGTGGTTCCACCTGTACGCCAACATGTATAAAGGCCTTTTCCAGACCGAGGACGGAGACGTGGCCGTCACGTCCGTCACCGACGGAGCGGGGGCGCTGCTGCACTACGGGCGCAGCCAGGAGGGCGTGCTGTACCGGGTGGAGCTGGCCGCGCCGCTGGCGCCGGGGGAGACGGCGGCGATCGTGTTCGGCTGCGAGGTGACGATCCCGGACCTGGCGCAGAAATACGGCGTTGCCAAGGCGGGGGACGTGCAGCTGCCGGGGTTCAATCTGCAGCTGGCGGTATATGATGGGAACGGCTGGGACACGGACCCGCTCCAGGAGGAGGGGGACGGCCGCTATGCCCGGACGGCGGACTATGACGTGACGGTGCGGGTGCCGGAGGGATACGCCCTGGCCTGCAACGGGGACGAGCTGGCTGTGACCGAGGGGGACGGCGTGACGGAGTACCGGTATCGGTGCCTGGACCGGCGGGATCTGGTCCTCATCGCCAGCAGGAGCTATGTGCGCCGGGAGCGGCAGGCAGGGGACGTCCGGGTGCTGGGGTATTTCGACCCCAATAACGCCATGGTGACGGAGGCGGGCATGGACCAGGTGATGGACGCCGCGGCCTACGCCCTGGACTACTTCGGGGAGCTGTTCGGGCCCTATCCCCACCAGACGCTGGTGGTCACCAACGCCGCCCTGGGCACCAACTTTGCCGTGAGCATGGAGTATTCCGGGCTCATCACCGTCTATTTTGACGGGGACGCCTCCGCGTCCGGCAAGGGGATGGTCACCTATCATGAGGTGGCCCACCAGTGGTTCTATGCCGTCGTGGGCAGCGACGAGAACAGGTCGCCCTGGCTGGACGAGGCCTTCGCCGAGTTCGCCGGGTATCTGTGCCTGGAGGCGGCGGGGAGCGACTGGCCCTGCTGGGAGATCGCCGCCAACGCCGCCGGCGCGGAGCAGGTGAAGGAGGACAAGGTGGACTTGCCCGCCGACGAGCACCCGGTCTATCAGTGGGGCGTCTATGACCGGGGGTGCATGTGCCTGAAGGAGCTGATGGACGCCATGGGCCGGGACGCGTTCCTCGCCGTGCTGCGGGGGTACTGCCGGGACCACTGGATGGGCATTGCCGCCACGGCGGACTTCACGGCGGCGGTGCGGGCGGCGGCCGGATCGGACGGGGCAGTGGAGGACATCCTGGCCAAATATATCCAGAATTAGATATAAACCCTTGCCATGGGGCAGGAAATATGGTACCATCGCCCTGACAATACCTGCGGGAAGAGGCGCGAAATGAAGACCATCTATTTTGATAAGGACATCCCCCGCGTGCTGGCCACCAAGGGCGCGGCCCGGTTCAAGGCCACCAGGGGACTGCTGTTCACCGGCATCAACGCCGTGAAGTACGCCAAGGACATCCCCGACCCGCCGCTGCCGGCGGACAACTGGGTCCGGGTGAAGAACATCGCCTGCGGCCTGTGCGGCACGGACGTGAGCTTTTTCAAGGCCACCACCGGCACCAACTCCGCCCTGGAGCCCATCCCCGCCAGCAAAAAGACCTTCCTGGGCCATGAGAATGTGGGCGTGGTGGTAGAGGCCGGCCCCGCCGTCACCCAGGTGCAGGTGGGCGACCGGGTGGGCATCCGGGCCTACATGGCCGGCTGCGACAACAAGGACCTGCCCCGGTGCCCCAACTGCGCGGCGGGCAACTACAGCATCTGCACCAACTACGGCGCCAAGCCCCGGTTCGACCTGGAGTGGACCGGCGCGGGCTGGTCCGACAGCTTCATCGCCCCCCAGCAGCAGCTGTATAAGATCCTGCCGGAGCTGACGCTGGAGCAGGCGGTGATGATCGAGCCGGCCAGCGTGGCGGTGCACGCGGTGCTGATGGCCCCGCCCAAGGCGGGGGAGAAGGTGCTGGTCATGGGCTGCGGGGTCATCGGCCTGGCCATCATCCAGGCGCTGAAGGTGATCCAGCCGGACTGCGAGGTCTGGGCCATGAGCCGGACCCGGGACAAGCTGGACTTCGCCATGCGCCTGGGGGCGGACCATGTGCTCTCGGGCGACGCGCTGGAGGCGGCCTCCAACGCCTGTGGCGGCAGCCCGGTCTATAAGGGCATGAGCAAAAAGAACCGCTTTTTCTTCGGCGGCTTCGACCGGGCCTTCGACTGCATCGGCGGCGGCTGGGCCAACACCATGGGCGTGCGGCTGCTGCGGGCCCGGGGCACCTTCGTGAAGGTGGGCCACCATATGAACGCGGTGAAGTACGACGAGACGCCGGTCTGGTGGCAGGAGCTGACGGTGATCGGCATCGATTCCCACGGCATGGAGGAATGGGAGGGCCGGCGGCTGTACACCTTCGACCTGGTCCAGGAGTGGATCCGGGACGGGAAGTACACCGTGGACGGCTTCGTGAGCCACACCTTCAAGCTGGACGACTACAAAGAGGCGTTCCGCCTGGCGCTGCGCAATCCTCCCGGCGTGTTCAAGATCGTGCTGGACTGCGCCTCGGATACATAAAAGAAAGAGGACCCGCAGCGGCGGGTCCTCTTTCTTATGCGGTATGGTTTTCAGCTGAACAGGCTCTGGAAAAACGCCACGACGCTCTCCACGATGCCGGCCACCTTTTGCCCAAAGCTCTGGACCTGCTGGGCGTACTGGGTGACGGTGGAGAGAGTGGCCTTGAACTGCTCCACCTTGCTCTGCAGATCGTCGGTGGACAGTCCCTCCAGCTGGCGGCACAGGCCGATGAGCTCATCCACCATGCTGGGGTCCAGGCTGTAGCCGTACTGGGAGGCGATGTCGTTGACCTGGGAGCGGAGGGAGTCGTCGGACATGGTCTGGGTCTCGTCCAGCAGCAGCTTCAGATCCGCCACGATGGCCACGGCGTCGATGTCATCGATCTGGTCGGCCAGCTCCGCCGTGACCACCAACTCGTCGGCGGCGGTCTGCTTGGCCTGCTGCTGCAGCGGCGCGCCGGTGATGCTCTCATAGGCCTTGTAGATGCCCGTGAGGGCGGCGGTGCCGGACACGCCGAAGGGGGCGGTGACCTTCACCTCGGCGTCGTAGATGCCGGCGGTCAGGAGCGCGGACTTATACATATCCTGGGTGCACCAGGTGATGTTGTTGGTCCAGACGGTGAGGCCGGAATTGGGGGCCAGGGTCCGGATGTACACGCAGGAGATGCTGTTGTGGCCGATGATGCTCTCGTCCACCAGCCCCTCCAGGTAATCCCGCTCCTCGGCGTTGGTGACATACAGCTCCGTCACCGCGCCGCGGGTCAGGCCGAACTGGCTGTATACGGTCTCCACCTGCTCCTGGGTCAGGTCCGCGCCGATGACCACCCGTTCCTGCCCCTCGGTCAGGGCCAGGGCCGGCGTCGACACGGACAGGAAAACGCACAGGGCGAGAAGGAGGCTGAGGGTCCTTTTCATGGGGAGGGGGCCTTATTCCTTTCCCAGTGCCTCCGCCGCGGCGGCGCAGGCAGCTGTCTTGGCCAGGCACTCCGCCTTCTCCTTTCCGCTGACCAGGATGTAGATCTTGATCTTCGGCTCGGTGCCGGAGGGCCGGATGATGAAGCTGGTGTCGCTCTCCAGCTCGAAATAGAGCACGTTGGACCCGGAGATGGGGGTGCGCCCCACGGTGCCCAGGCCGGGAACGGAGACGGTGCCGTCCCGGTAGTCCCGCATGCGGACCACCCGCTGTCCGGCGAACTGGGCGGGGGTGTTCTCCCGCAGCCGAGCCATCAGGGCCGCCATGCGCTCGGGGCCGTCCACCCCTTCCATGTAGATGTTGACGGTCTTTTCGGAGAAGAAGCCGTATTTCTCATAGAGGGCGTCCAGCGCGTCCAGCAGGGTCATGCCCTGCTTATAGTAGTGGGCGGCCATCTCGGCGATCATCATGGAGGCGGTGACGGCGTCCTTGTCCCGGACGTAGTCGCCCATCATGTAGCCGTAGCTCTCCTCGAAGGCCAGCAGGTATTCCTCGCCGGTATGGGCGGCGGCATAGCTGCTGAGCCGCTCGGCCATGAACTTGAAGCCGGTGAAGGTCTCCCCGTAGGCGACGCCATTTGCCTCGCAGATGGCCTTCGTCATGGAGGTGGACACGATGGTGGACAGGATCACCGGCTTGGCGGGCATGGAGCCGGCCCGCTGCCGGGCGGTGATCACGTAATCGGCCAGCAGCGCGCCCATCTGGTTGCCGGTGATGGTGTGGTAATCCCCGTCCTTGCCCCGGGCCATGACGCCCACCCGGTCGGAGTCCGGGTCGGTGCCGATGATCAGGTCGCTTCCCACCTTCCGGGCCAGGTCCACCGCCAGGTAGAATCCCTCGGGGTTCTCCGGGTTGGGGCTCTCCACCGTGGGGAAGTGCCCGTCGATGACCATCTGCTCGGGGACGGGATGGATGTGCTTCAGACCCAGGCGCCTGAGCGCCTCGGGCACCAGGATGTGGCCGGCACCGTGGAAGGGGGTGTAGACCACCTGGAACTCGTCGGCCACCTCCCGGACGGCCGCGGGATCGATGGCCTGGCCCAGCACGTTCTCCAGGAAGGCCTCGTCGGTCTCGGCGCCGATGGTCTCGATCAGGCCCCTGGCCACGGCCTCGTCGAAGTCCATGGCGGAGGGACCGGTGAAAACGTCGATGGCGGCCATGTTCTTGGCCACGACCTCGGCGTGGTGAGGGGGCAGCTGCGCCCCGTCGGACCAGTAGACCTTATAGCCGTTGTAGGCGCTGGGGTTGTGGCTGGCGGTGATGTTGATGCCGGCGGTGGCCCCATAGTGCAGCACGGCGAAGCTCAGCTCCGGGGTGGGGCGCAGATCGTCGAACAGGCGCACATGGATGCCGTTGGCCGCGCACACGCAGGCCGCTTCCCGGGAGAACTCAGGACTGTTGATGCGGCAGTCGTGGGCGATGACGACGCCCTTGTGGCGGGCCTCGTCGCCCTCGGCCACGATCAGCGAGGCGAAAGCCTGGGTGGCCCAGCGCACCACATGCACGTTCATCCGGGCCAGGCCGGCGCCCATCACGCCCCGCAGACCGGCGGTGCCGAATTCCAGCGGGCCGCGGAAGCGGCTCTTGATCTCGTCGTCATCGTCCCGGATGGCGTCCAGCTCATGCCACTCCTCGTTGGACAGAGCGGGGCTGTCCAGCCAGCGCTCATATTCCTTCCTGTAATCCATCATCTTCAGGCTCTCCTTTCAAAAGCTCCTTGGCGTCGGCCAGCATACTGGCGGGCACGTAGATATCCGCGCCGCTGCCGCTCAGGCCGAGCATGACTTTCCCGAAAGCTCCGTCTCCGGGATAGCGCAGGACACTTGGTATACCGAATGCTTTCAGCATAGAACGGACCATATCCGCCTCCATATCCAGCGGCGAGCAGTGGACGAGAAAGGCCGGCTCCTCCGGCTTGTCCCCGGCCGTCTTGGGCCAGGCGTCGTAGTCCTCGCCGGGCTTATGCAGTCCCCAATTCGACATGGCAGAGACCCCTTTTATTTATGGTACTTTGTTCCCGCGGTGATGGTGAACGCCCGATAGAGCTGCTCCAGGACCATCACGCGGGCCAGATGATGCGGAAAAGTCATGTCCGACATGGACAGGCGGAAGTCCGCCAGGCGCTTGGCCTCCTCCGGCAGCCCTTCGGACCCGCCGATGAGAAAGCACAGATGGCTGTGGCCCAGGCTGGCCTGCTTTTCCAGAAGCGCCGCGAGGGCGGGGCTGGAGAGCTTCGTGCCCTCGATGCACAGCGCGGCCGTCCAGGCACCCTTGGGGATGCGGCTGGCGATGGGGCCGTCCTCGGCAAGCTCGATGACCTCGGGCCGGCAATAGGCGCCCAGGCGTTTGAGATACTCCCGGCAGGCGTCCGCGTAGTACGGTTCCTTCAGCCGGCCCTGGCACAGCACGGTCACACGCAGCACGGCGATACCTCCAACGCCAGATGGCCGGACTCCGGCGCCACGTACAGCTCCGCGCCGGTGCCTTCCAGCGCCCGGCATACGGTCTGCCGGGCCAGGCCGGGCAGGTTGTTGTTCTTGGAGATGTGTCCCAGGATGATCTTGCCCGTGCCCTGCCGGGCCAGCACGGCGGCCAGCCAGGTGCACTCGGCGTTGGACAGATGGCCCCAGTCAGAGAGGATGCGCCGCTTCAGATAGGCGGGATAGGGGCCGCGGCGCAGCATATCCAGATCGTGATTGGCCTCGATGAGGGCCGCGTCCGCGCCGGCGAAGAGCCGCAGCATCCCGTCAGTGACGCAGCCGGTATCGGTGGCGGTGGCCAGCACGGCGCCGTCCGCCTCAAAGCGGTAGCCCACGCTCCCGGCGGCGTCATGGGGCGTGGAGAAAGCGGTGACGGTCATGCAGCCCAGACTGACCGGCCGTTCCGGCACGAGCGTCCGGATGAGCGCCGCGTGCTCCGGCAGGGACCGGCGCAGCGCGTCCGCGGCCCCGCCGGGCGCAAAAATGGGCAGGGCGTGCCGCTTCAGGAACACCGCCAGGCCGGACACATGGTCCGCGTGCTCATGGGTGATGAAAACGCCGTCCAGGTCCTCAGGGACCATTTCCTCGGCGGCCAGGCTCTCGCAGATCCGCTTGGCGGAGATGCCTGCGTCCAGAAGCACGCTGCGGCCGCCGCCCCGGACCAGGGCGCAGTTGCCGGTAGAGCCGCTGGCGAAGATGACCAGGCGCATCAGCCGGCGATCCAGCCCAAGGTCCGCTCGTCGGGCTGATCCGGCTCATCGACACAGCAGATGTCCGCGCCCAGCGCGCGGAATTTCCCGACCAGGTTCTGATAGCCGCGCTCGATGTAGTTGATGTCCTCCACCACGGTGGCGCCCTCGGCCGCCAGGCCCGCGATCACCACCGCTGCACCGGCCCGCAGGTCGCAGGCGCGGACCACGGAGCCGGTGAGCTTTTTGCCGCCCTGGACAAAGGCGGACTGCTCCTCCACCTGGATGTCGGCGCCCATTTTGCGCAGCTCTCCCACGTATTTGAACCGGCCGCTGCTCCATACGCCCTCGGTCATGACGCTCCGGCCGGGCGCGCAGCACAGCACGGCGGTCATCTGCGGGTGCATATCGGTGGGGAAGCCGGGATAGGGCATGGTCTTGATGTTGGCCGCCCGCAGGGGGCCGGCCCGGCGGACCAGGACATAGTCGTCGCCCTCTTCCACCTCCACGTTCATCTCCCGCAGCTTGGAGGAGATACATTCCAGGTGCTTGGGGATCACGTTGGATACCCGCACGGCGCCGCCGACGGCGGCCACCGCCGCCATGTAGGTGCCAGCCTCGATCTGGTCGGGGATGAGGGCGTAGGTGCCGCCGTGCAGCTGCCGCACGCCCCGGATCTTGATCACGTTGGTGCCCGCGCCGCGCACGTCGGCGCCCATGGAGTTCAAAAAGTTGGCCAGGTCCACGATGTGGGGCTCCCGGGCCACGTTCTCGATGACGGTGCGGCCCTCCGCCGTGGCGGCGGCGATCATGATGTTGATCGTGGCGCCCACGGACACCTTATCCAAATAGACGGTGGCGCCCCGGAGCCGCCCGCCGTCGGCCTCGGCCCGGATGAAGCCGCCGGACACGTCCATATCCGCGCCCAGGGCGGTGAGGCCCTTGATGTGCTGGTCGATGGGCCGCACGCCGAAGTTGCAGCCGCCGGGCATAGTGCTGCAGGCGCGGCCGAACCGGCCCAGCATTGCGCCGACCAGATAGTAGCTGGCCCGGATCTTCCGGGTCAGGGACCACATCTCCTCCGGCAGGGAGTCCATCTGCACGTCGGTGCAGTCCACCTCCACGGTGGTGCGGTTGATGGTGTTCACCCTCGCGCCCATATAGGTGAGGATATGCAGGAGGGTATCGGTATCGCTGATCTGGGGAAGGTTCTCCAGCCGGCAGACGCCGCGGACCATGATGGCCGCGGGGATGATGGCCACCGCCGCGTTTTTTGCGCCGGATATCTCAACCTCGCCGTGCAGAGGCTTTCCTCCGTGTATCACGTACTTTTCCATAAAAACTCCCGTTGATATGTAATGGTCGACAGGCCATGGGACGGCCGCCGGATGTTATATGGCAAATATGTCTGAACAGTATACCATGGATGCGCGGAAAAATCAATCGCCAGCCAGCCAGGCGGCCGCTTTCAGGGCGCCCACCACGGTCTTGGCATCCCGGACGCCGCCGTCCAGGACCATTTTCACCAGCTCCGTCAGGGGCATGCGCTCCACATCCAAAAACTCGTTGGGATCGGGATGGGCCCGCCCCTGGCGCAGATCTGTGGCCAGATAGAGGTACAGCGTCTCCGTGGAGATGCCGGGGGAGACATAGATGGGCCCCAGGCTGACCCATTTTTCCGCCTCCAGGCCGGTCTCCTCGCTCAGCTCCCGCCGGACGGCCTCGTCCGGGTCCTCGCCCTTTTCCAGCTTTCCGGCCGGCAGCTCCAGCAGCACCTTCCCAAAGGGATAGCGGTACTGGCGCACCAGCGCCACCATGCCGTCGCTGTCCAGCGCTACCACGCATACGCCCCCCGGATGGTGCACCACCTCCCGGACGGACGTGGCGCCGTTGGACAGCTGGACGATGTCCTCCGTCAGCTCCACCACCACGCCCCGGTAGGTGCTCACCCGCCGGAGCGGCTTTTCCGTCAGTTCCATCGAATGCCCCCTTTGGATCAAAAAACCGTGCGGACAGGTTACATAATACCAAAATCTCACTCAGTATAACACGTTCTCTCGGAAATTACCACATTTTTATTCTATACGCGGACCGTTTCTTTGCATTATAATCAGAAGGCGGACCATTTGTGCCGGGAGGACGAGTAGATATGAGGACTGTACAGGCCACAGACAGGCTGGTATCCATCTGGATCGACAGGGAGGAGGCGCCCACCCGGGAGCAGATGCTCTGCCTTGTGCGCCAGGCGCTGGCGGACCGGGGACTGACCCCGTGGCCCCAGACGGAGGCGGAGTGCTTCGCCGCCGGGGAGGAGACGCTGCTCATCGCTCGGCCCGGCCCCGGCCGCCGCCTGGCGTTCTATTTCGGGGATCTGGAGGCGCTGCTGGAGGCGGCGCGGGCGCTGCCGGACGGAGAGAGCAGCTTATATACATACGGAGACGGATACGTCCTGGCGCTGTCGGCGGAGGCGGGCCGGACGGCCCTTTGGGAATACGGGCGGGCCCTGGAACCGGGCGGGGAGTGGGAGCTCCACGTCAGGGAACAGGGCGGATGCCTGCTGGACGGGGACGCGCTGGACCGGCTGCGGCGGGTGTTTCATCTGGAGAGCGGCATGTGACAGGAATGTAAACTTTTTTCAAGCCGGGCAGGTTATAATTGCGAAAAGCAGGAAATCGTTGTATAATCGGACCACAGACCGGCCACCGGCCGCCGGGAGGCGGGCCGGGCCGATGGGAAGGAAGGCGGTGGACGCAATGGCGGCGCGGGGCAGCGGGACAAAGCTGATCGCGGAAAATCGGAAGGCCCGCCACGACTATTTCGTCCTGGACCGCTTCGAGGCGGGCATCGAGCTGACCGGCACGGAGGTGAAATCCGTCCGGGCCGGGACCTTGAATCTGAAGGACTGCTATGCCCGGGTGAAAAACGGCGAGCTCTGGGTGCGGGGGATGCACATCAGCCCCTATAAACAGGGCAGCTATTTCAACGCCGACCCGGACAGGGACCGCCGCCTTCTCATGCACAAGCGGGAGATCGTCCGCCTGGGGGCGAAGGTGCAGCAGGAGGGCCTGGCCCTGGTGCCGCTGAGCCTTTACTTCAAGGACAGTCTCGTAAAGGTGGAGCTGGGCCTGTGCAAGGGCAAGAAGCTCTACGACAAGCGGGACGACGCGGCGGAAAAGAGCGCCCGCCGGGAAATGGACCGGAAATTCAAGGAGGCAAACGCATGAACATTCCTGTGAAGAACCCTATCGTGACCATCCGCATGTTTGACGGCGGCGTCATCAAGGCGGAGCTGTATCCGGATATCGCGCCCAATACGGTGAACAATTTCCTCTCCCTGGTGGGGAAGGGGTTTTATAACGGCCTGATCTTCCATCGGGTGATCCCCGGCTTTATGATCCAGGGAGGCGACCCCCAGGGCAACGGCACCGGCGGGCCCGGCTACACCATCCCCGGCGAGTTCACCGCCAACGGCTATACCAACGACCTGCGCCACACCCGCGGGGTGCTCTCCATGGCCCGGGCCATGGACCCGGATTCCGCCGGCAGCCAGTTTTTCATCATGCATGAGGACGCCCCTCACCTGGACGGCCAGTACGCGGCCTTCGGCCAGGTGCTGGAGGGCATGGACGTGGTGGACAGGATCGCCGCCGCCAAGACCGGCTGGGGCGATAAGCCCCTGACCCCCCAGATCATGCAGAAGGTCACCGCCGAGACCTTCGGCCAGACCTATCCCGAGCCAAAAAAGGCTTAATTATTTAAATCGTTTTTTTAATCGTTCTCACATTATTCCTCCGTACTCAAACCGCAGCCCAGCGAAGCGGGTGCGGTTTGAAGAGGAGGAGCCGGGCCGCTCTCGAGCTTTCCCGCCTTGGCGGGAAAGGGAGGCCGCGGCCCGTGCTCCGACGAGGGGCTGCAATGGTTTCGACGGGGGCGTGGGGGCGGAATAAGCGGGCGGATGACCCGGACATCCTTAA
>CANQIO010000019.1 GCA_947624065.1 uncultured Oscillospiraceae bacterium
TGGATACGGTGCAGCCCCTCAATGGGACTACACCGTACCATTTCAAAAATACTTCCTTATCCGCCCCGGCCATTCGGGCCGGCCGCATGTTTTTTCATCCCACCTCATAGAGGGCCAGGAATTCCTCCAGGCACAGGCCCTTTTCCATCATATATGCGGCGGCGTCCACCCCCACATACCGCAGGTGCCAGGGCTCGTACTCCACGCCGGTGATGTCGGTCTTGTCCTTGGGGTAGCGGACCACGAAGCCGTACTCGGCGCAGTGCTGCTCCAGCCAGAGCATCAGCCCGCTGCCGCCGATCCAGGGCTCCATCTCCTGATTGGCGCTCTCCAGGATGTCCGCGCACAGGCCGGATTGGTGCTCGCTGGCGCCGGGATAGTTCACCGCCAGACGGGTCTTGGCGTGGGCTTCCTCCTCGGTCATGCCCTGGGCCATATACTGGTTGATGTGGTTCCAATAGATCGTGTACTGGGTGTCATAGTCCCGGTAGCCGGAGCAGAAATACACGCTGTATCCCGCCAGGCGGGCGGCGTTGATGAGGTTGGACGCCGCCGGGGCCACACGGGAGTCCATCTGCTGGCCGTTCTCCACCGTGGTCAGGCTCTCCGGCACGAAGTCCTCGCCCAGCGGGTTTTCATAGCGTATCAGCCGCAGCTCCCAGCTGGTCACGTCCACCGCCGGCTTGGGCGGCGTGGGCACCGGGGAGACGGTCGGCCAGGCCGTGGCCACCGGGATGGGCGTCGCCGCGGGCGTCGGCAGCGGGGTCGGCTCCGGGGCGTGGTTCTCCAGGGCCTTGCTCAGGCCCCACGCCACCCCGATCAGTGCCACCAGCAGCAACAGGAGCTTTCCTCCCGCCCCCTGCTGTGCGCGGCCTTTTTTCGTGTTCCGGTTCCCGCTCATGATCCGCCTCGCTTTCCGCTGCCTCACCCGGCATATGTGGTGGCCGTGGCCTCCGGCACGGAGGCATAGTCCCATTGATGGCTCGTCTCCGCCATCCGGTCGCTGGTCACATTGAAATAATCCCAATAGGCCGGGCCCCAGTCCGTCTCCGCCAGTGTCCTGCCGGAATCCGCGTACAGATCCCACGTGGGATCGACGCAGTACCACTCCCCGTCCAGCCGCACCATGTTCCAGGCGTGGTCATTGGTCACGCGGGCGGCGCCGATCACGATATCGCACTCCACCCCCGCCATGTCCATCAGCAAATCGAAGGTCGAGGCAGCGCCCAGGCATACCGCCTTGCGGGCCACCAGGCCGCCATAGGGGGTATAGGAGTCCCGGCTCACCGTGGCCAGCGGGTTTTTGTGGTCCCAGTCATAGACTATGTTCCAGGTCACCCAGCCATAGATGGCCTTCTCTTTATCATAGTCGCTCATACCGTCGGTCAGAACCCCGGCCAGCACGGTTTCCGCCGCGTCATAGATGGCCCGGTCGTATTCGCCCAGACCCGACGGGTCCCGCATGGCCCAGGCCGTCAAAATGGCCGACGTGTCATAGATGGTCATGTCGTCCTTTTCCGGATCCACGTACAGCAGGCGGCCCGTCGCCGGATCGATGGCCGGCCCCGGCTCCGCCGTGGGCTCCGGGATGGGCTCTGCTGTCGGTTCCGGCGCAGGCTCTTCTGTGGTATCTGGGATCGGCTCCTCCACTGGTCCCGGCGCGGGCTCCGTCACGGGATCCGGCGCGGGTTCCTGCGTCGGCTCCGGTGTCAGTTCCTCTATAGGTCCCGGCGCGGGCTCTTCTGTGGTATCTGGGATCGGCTCTTCCATGGGACCCGGTGCGGGTTCTTCCGTGATTTCCGGGACAGGCTCTTCTATTACGGGCGGCGCGGGCTCTGTCACAGGCTCCGGTGCGAGTTCCGGGGTGGGCTCCGGAGTCGGCTCCAGGGTAGGTTCCGGGGTGGGCTCCAGAGTAGGTTCCGGAGTAGGTTCCGGGGTGGGCTCCAGAGTAGGTTCCGGAGTAGGTTCCGGGGTGGGCTCCGGAGTCGGCTCCGGAGTCGGCTCCGGCGTGGGAGTCACAAAATCCCTCTCCGCCTCCGGCACGGAGGCATAATCCCATTGGTGATCCGTCTCCGCCATATAGTCGCTGGTCACATTGAAATAGTTCCAGTCGGCGGCGCCCCACTGATCCGGCTCTGCCGGGGAGCGCTCGGCATCCACCGCGTCCCAGGCGGGATCGGCACAGTACCACTCCCCGTCCAGCCGCACCATGTTCCAGGCGTGGTCATCGGTGCTGCCGCGGCAGGCCCCTGCCACGGTAATGCACTCTACCCCGGCCATGTCCATCAGCAGCTCAAAGCCGGACGCTATCCCCAAACTCACCGCCTCGCGGTCCACGAGCCCGCCGTAGGGCGTGAAGGCGTTCCGGCTGTTCTGCATCGGGACGTCCCACGGCTCGTCGTGGCAGACGACGTTCCGGGTGACCCAGCCATAGAGGGCAAGCTCCTTTTCATAGCCGCTCATGCCGTCGGTCAGCTCTTCGGCCAACACGGCCGCCGCCGCGTCATAGATCTCGCGGTCATATTCGCTCAGGCTCGCCGGGTCGGCGGCCTCCCAGGCCGCCAGGATGGCCGCCGTGTCGTACGCGGTCATGTCGTTCTTCTCCGGGTCCACAAAGGGGATGCGCCCCGTCTCCGGGTCTGGTGTCAGCACCGGGATCGGCGTTGCCGTCGGTTCTGGTGTCGGCACCGGCGTGGGCTCCGGTGTAGGTACCGGCGTGGGTACTGGCGTCGGCACAGGCGTAGGCTCCGGTGTAGGTTCTGCCGTAGGTACCGGCGTCGGCACCGCTGTGGGCACCGGAGTGGGTATCGGCGTCGGTTCCGCTGTAGGTACCGGCGTCGGCACCGCCGTGGGTACCGGCGTAGGTACCGGCGTCGGCACCGCCGTGGGTACCGGTGTGGGCACTGGTGTAGGTTCTGCCGTAGGTACCGGCGTTGGCACTGGCGTCGGCACCGGTGTAGGCACCGGTGTGGGCACCGCCGTAGGTACAGGCGTCGGCACAGGCGTGGGTACTGGCGTAAACACCGCCGCGGGCACCAATGTCGGTACCGGCGTGGGTATCGGCGTCGGCACCAGTGTAGGTACCGGCGTGGGTATCGGCGTCGGCACCAGTGTAGGTACTGCTGTAGGTACCGGTGTGGGCACCGCCGTAGGTACAGGCGTCGGCACCAGTGTGGGCACCGGTGTGGGCACGGGTGTAGGCACTGCCGTGGGTATCGGTGTAGGTACCGGTGTAGGTACTGCCGTAGGTACCGGCGTGGGCACTGCTGTGGGCGGCGCTTCCGTCACAGCCGTGGGTGCGGGGACGGGCGTCTGGGTGGGACGGGGCGTAGGCGGGGTCTCCCCCCGCAGCATGGCCAGCACCGTCTCCCGCGCAAGGCCCGGCTCCTCGCAGATGAGCAGCGCGGCATACCCGTCCTGGGCCAGGGCCAGGGAGTTGGAGATCATCTCCGCCTGCGCGGGCGCATAGCCGGTGAAGTCGCCCTCGCGATCATATATGTATTGTTCCAGGGCCGCGCGGACCTCGTTGGGGTCCGCCTTGCTGTTCAGCTCCAGCACGGCGATCTCATATGCCTCGGCGCCGCCGGCACGGTAGGCGACGCAGCTTTTCCAATCCTTCTCCGGGATACCATAATAATTGGCCACATACGCGGCCAATCCCGCCGAATCCAGCATATCGTCCAGCCGCTCCAGCGCCGCGGGGTCCCGGCCGGTAACGGTCACCACCGCCCGCGCCAGTTCCCCGGCGCCGCCGGTAAAAGCCGGCTCCTGCTTATTGCCGAAGGGCAGCCGGCAGCCCGACAGGGAGAGCAGCAGGGCCAGCGCCAGGACCAGTGAAAGGGCTCGCTTCATGTCGTTCCTCCTCCAGCTTTCGCAGTTTTATGGCATATCGGCATTATACTCCTGTCTTGGACCGGATTCAATGGCAGGCACAAGAAAATGACATCCGGCCGCCTCCCGGCAGCCGGATGTCATTTTGCAGATGTTTTATTCTGTGTGCCCTTACTCAGCCATGCTGTTGAGCTTTTTCGTCATGGCGGATTTCTTATGGGCCGCGTTGTTCTTGTGGATCAGGCCTTTGACGGCAGCCTTGTCAACGGACTTCACGGCAGCTTTATAGGTCTCAGCAGCCTTCTCGCCGTCGCCGGCCACAACAGCCGCGTCGAATTTCTTCAGCTCGGTCTTCAGCGCAGACTTCGCAGCCTTGTTCTTGGCGTTGGCAGCCTTCTGAAGCTGATCTCTCTTGGCCGATGACTTGATGTTCGGCATCTTCTTGCACCTCCCTACAAAATTCTGAACATGATGTCCGCAGATGGAGATTATATCAAGACTTTTCTTGAATTGCAAGTATTTTTTTCTTTTTTGGGCCAGAATAAGTGTAAAAGCACAGGAGTTGATGAGTATGGTAGGCTGCCGCACCGATCTGGCCACAGAGGAGCTGCCCCAAAACGGCGGGGAGCTGGAAGGCGTGAGAAGCCGGCAATACACGTGCGACGGGTTTTCCGTGACCGACGTGGAGGTGCTGGATGAGCAGGGCGCAGTGTCATTATGTAAACCAATCGGCCGCTATCTGACGGTGGATATGGACAGCTTTTTCCGCCGGGAAGAGGACTCCTTCCCCAAGGCCGTAGAGCTGCTGAGCTCCTGCATGGGGCAGCTTTTGCCCCTTGGCGCGGTGGACAGCGTCCTGGTGGCCGGTCTGGGAAACCCCGCGATCACCCCTGACGCCGTCGGACCCTACGCCGCTGTCTCCACCTTGGCCACCCGGCACCTGAAGGCCCAGATGCCTGACGACTTCGCCATGTTCCGTTCTGTCAGCGTCTGTCAGACCGGCGTGCTGGGCACCACCGGCATGGAGAGCGCGGAATTGATCCGCGCCATCAGCGGCGCCCTGTCCCCCGCGGCCATCGTCGTGGTGGACGCTTTGGCGGCGCGCTCCTCCGAGCGGCTGTGCCGTACGGTGCAGCTGACTGACACGGGCATCATTCCCGGCTCCGGCGTGGGGAACGACCGCGCCGAACTGAGCCCCCGGAATCTGGGCTGTCCGGTGCTGGCCATCGGCGTTCCCACTGTTGTGGACGCCGGCGGCGGGCTGATCGTCACGCCCCGGGATATCGACAAGTTTGTCAAAGACGCGGGCAAGCTCATCGCTTATAGTTTAAATATGTGCTTCCACCACGGTCTGACCCTTTCCGACATCGACATGTTCGTGGGATAGCCCTCCGATGTTTCACGTGAAACAGTGGCTACGGCCGCAAAATGTTTCACGTGAAACAGAGCCGCTGTTGATATTTGCGCTGACATCTGCTATAATTGCTGGGCATCGAAAAGGAGGGGCTGTATGGCTCGTATCGTATGCTTTGCCAACCAAAAAGGCGGCGTTGGAAAGACCACCACCTGCGTGGACCTGTGCGCCGCCGTCAAGAACCAGAGAAAGCGCATCCTGCTCATCGACGCGGACCCCCAGGGCAACGCCACCACCGGCATGGGCGTGGACAAGCGCACGGCCGTGACCTTGTACGACGTGCTCATGCGCGGCGTCAGGGCTCAGGACGCGGTGATCAAGACAAAATACGGCGACGTGCTGCCGTCCAATCTGAATCTCTCTGGCGCGGCGGTGGAGCTGGTAGAGACGCCGGACCGGGAACGGGTGCTCCAGCGGGCATTGGAGCCGCTGCGTGAACAGTATGATTACATATTCATCGACTGCCCCCCTTCTCTTGGCCTGCTTACGCTGAACGCGCTGGCGGCGGCGGACACGGTCCTGATCCCCATGCAGTGCGAGTACTATGCGATGGAGGGGCTCACCGATCTGATGACCTCCATGCGCCTGACGAAGAGCCGGTTCAATCCGTCGCTGAAGATCGAGGGGATCGTCCTCACCATGTATGACCGGCGGCTCAGCTTTTCCGGCCAGGTGGCCCAGGAGATCCGGCAGTATTTCGGCCGCGCGCTCTATAGGACCGTGGTGCCCCGGAACGTGCGCATCGCGGAGGCGCCCAGCCACGGAAAGCCGGTCAGCGCCTACAGCCGCCTGTCGCGGGGCGCGGAGGCATATGACGCGCTGGCGACGGAATTTCTGCGCCACGACCATACCATTGAGATCTGACGGGAGGGACATATGGCAAAGAAGAATTACGGCTTGGGCACCGGCCTCAACGCCCTGTTCGGCGAAGAGACGCCGGGGGCGCCTATCGCGGAGACACTGCCGATCAGCCGCGTCGAGCCGAGGTCAGGGCAGCCGCGGACCAGCTTTGATGAACCGGCGCTGCAGGAGCTGGCGGATTCCATCGCGCAGCACGGACTGCTCCAGCCCATCACCGTCCGACGGCAGGACAACGGCTATTATCAGATCATCGCCGGAGAACGGCGCTGGCGGGCGGCGCGTCTGGCCGGTCTGACAGAGATCCCCGTGCGCATCGTCGAGGCGGATGATCGGAAGGCGCAGGAGCTGGCGCTGGTGGAAAACCTTCAGCGGGAGGATCTGAACCCCATGGAGGAGGCGCGGGGCTATCGGGTGCTGATGGAGGACTTCGGCCTCACCCAGGAATCCGTCAGCCAAAGCGTGGGCAAAAGCCGCCCCGCCGTTGCCAACGCCCTGCGGCTGCTCAACCTG
Source organism: uncultured Oscillospiraceae bacterium (assembly GCA_947624065.1). Taxonomy (GTDB): domain Bacteria; phylum Bacillota; class Clostridia; order Oscillospirales; family Oscillospiraceae; genus CAJOIG01. Next base: position 6,617 of record CANQIO010000019.1, read on the forward strand.
CCGGCGTCGATCGCCGAAATGGTGGAAAAAGGCATTCTGACCACCGGCCACGCCCGGGCGCTGCTGGCCATAGAAAACGAGGCCCTGCAGCTGGAGGCCGCCCGTCAGGTCGCGGAAAAGGGTCTTTCCGTCCGGCAAACGGAGTCGCTGGTCGCTACGCTGCTAAAAGGCCCCAAAAAGGAAGCGCATTCCGCCGGGGTGGATTACGCGGCCCATGTGAGCACAGAGCTGGGGCAGGCCCTGGGACGAAAGGTACACATCGTGGATGGCCGGAAAAAAGGCCGGATCGAGCTGGAATACTACGGCGCAGACGATCGGGAAGCCCTTCTCAGCGCGCTGTTTAGCTTGAAAAAATAGGAGACAGGAGAAAGAAAATGCTGGACATCAAATTCGTGCGGGAAAATCCCGACGCCGTAAAGGAAAACATAAAGAAAAAGTTCCAGGACCAAAAGCTGCCGATCGTGGACGAGATCCTGGACCTGGACATAAAGCTCCGCGCCGCCAAGACGGAGGCGAATGACCTGCGGGCCAACCGCAACGCCCTGTCCAAGCAGATCGGCGCGCTCATGGGCCAGGCCAAGAAGGACCCCTCCAAAAAGGAGGAAGCCGAGGCCGTGAAAGCGCAGGTCGCCGCCCAGGCCGCCCGGCTGGCCGAGCTGGAGAAACTGGAGCCCGAGCTGGAAAAGAGCCTCACCGAAAAGCTGATGGTGATCCCCAACATCATCGATCCGTCCGTGCCCATCGGCCCGGACGACAGCTGCAACGTGGAGGTGGCCCGGTTCGGAGAGCCCGTGACGCCCGATTTTGAGGTGCCCTACCACACGGATATCATGGAGCGCTTCAACGGCATCGACCTGGACGCCGCCCGCCGTGTGGCCGGCAATGGGTTTTATTACCTCAAGGGCGATATTGCCCGGCTGCACTCCGCCGTGTTGGCCTACGCCCGGGACTTCATGATCGACAAGGGCTTCGTATACCATATCCCGCCGTTCATGATCCGCTCCGCGGTGGTCAACGGCGTCATGTCCTTCGCGGAGATGGACGCCATGATGTACAAGATCGAGGGCGAGGATCTGTACCTGATCGGCACCAGCGAGCACTCCATGATCGGCTCCTTCATCGACCAGATCCTGGAGGAAAGGGAACTGCCCATCACCTACACCAGCTACTCCCCCTGCTTCCGGAAGGAAAAGGGCGCCCACGGCATCGAGGAGCGGGGCGTCTACCGCATCCACCAGTTCGAAAAGCAGGAGATGATCGTGGTCTGCAAGCCCGAGGACAGCATGGCCTGGTATGAGAAGATGTGGCGCTACAGCGTGGAGCTGTTCCGTTCCATGGAGATCCCCGTCCGGCAACTGGAGTGCTGCTCCGGCGACCTGGCGGATTTGAAGGTAAAGAGCTGCGACATCGAGGCCTGGAGCCCCCGGCAGCAGAAATATTTCGAGGTCTGCTCCTGCTCCAACCTGGGCGACGCCCAGGCCCGCCGCCTACGCATCCGCGTCCGTGGCGAGGACGGCAAGCTCTATCTGGCCCACACCCTCAACAACACCGTTGTGGCGCCCCCCCGCATGCTCATCGCTTTCCTGGAAAACCATCTCCAGGCCGACGGCTCCGTCACCATCCCCGAGGTGCTTCGCCCCTACATGGGTGGCAAGGCGCTGCTGGTCCCCAGCAAGTGATACGGCATATGGAAAGAACCGCCCGTTGAGGGCGGCTCTTTTTATGCCAGAAACTCGATCATTACGAATTTTCGGTTGCGGCCTTTGCTTCGCCGCAGACTCCGGAAAACTGCTCCAACAGCTCCTTGGCGGACCACACCACCGGGCTCACCCGCCGGGGGTTCGCCGTCGCCGCGGCCAGATCGGCGATCTCTGCCGCCTGCTCGGTCGTGACGCTCTCCAGCCGGTCCGGCAGCCCCAAGCGGAAAGCCATCGACCGGATGCGGCGGATCAGCAGCTCCGCTCTCTCCGCGCGGCCGCCTTCCTCCGACAGATCGGCCAACACGGCCAGCAGCGCCAGGCGGTCGGTGGCTTGACTTCCATATTTTTCCAATATCTCCGGCAGCAGCACCGCGCTGGCCTCCGCCGGCCCGGCCCCGTTCACGGTCTGCGCGGCCAGGATCAGCGAGCGGATATACCCGCCGCCCACGGCCGACGCCGCCCGGCCCGCCAGCCGGGAGGCAGACAGCAGATCGGCGCGCTCGCGCATGGTGCCACCGCTGTTCCAGCAGGGCTCCAGGCTGACCAGATACAGCTCCACCGCCTGGGCGGCAAGGTTTTTCGTGCCGCTGTCCCCATAGGGCGCGGCCAAAAACGCCTCCACCGCGCGGCAAAGTCCGGCCATCCCCTCGGCGGCGATCTTTTCCCGGGGCGCGTCCACCAGCAGGTCCGGATCGGAAACCGCCACCGGCGGCAGCAGCGACTCGTCCTCCAGATAAAACCGGTTGCCGTTCATATCCGCGACCACCGCGCCCGCCAGGGATTCGGCCCCCGAACCGCCGACCGTCGGCACCGCGATCACACAGGGGAGCCTCCGCCGGCCCACCCGGCGCCATCCGGCCATCTCCAGGATGGACCGGCCGCGCCGCACGCTTCGGGCTGCGGCCGCCTTGGCGATATCCAGCACCGCGGCGTCCCCCAGGGCGATGAGGCAGTCGCAGCCCCCGCTCTGAACGGACAGCGCGATGCGCTCCCCGTCGTCCGCCGTCGGCAATGGGGGCAGCTCCTCCCAGACGTTGTAGGCGATGTCGTTGTCGTCCAGCGCTTTCAAAAGCTTGAACCGGGTCCGGGACTCCCCCGCCCCCACGATCACCAGCGGGTTTTTCAGCTGCCTGTCCCGCAGGAGCTGGCCCAGGGAGAACACCGCCCCGTTTCCGGTCTCCAGCACTTGTTTTTTCGTGCGGCGGAACGACCGGGCCAGCCGGGCGAATGCCTGCGCCGTCCGGCACCAGGCCGTAAGGATCATGTCCATGGGCTCACCTCCCGCATCCAAATAATTGGAAAAAACTTCAATTTTTCATCATTATACCACAACCCTGGCAAAATGTACAGCTTTTCCGGTTTGAAAACCTTTCTCACAGATTTTTGTGTACAAATTTACTCACTGTTGCTATAATAGCCGCGCGGCGATTATTCTTGATACGCTATAATATTTCCATTCTATACTGAGGTGATGCAACATGTTGATCCAATGGCTCGGCCACAGCTGCTTTCGGGTGGAGGCGGACGGATACGCGGTCGTGTTTGATCCCTACGAGGACGGGAGCGTGCCCGGCCTGGCTCCCCTGCGCCAGCATGCCGACGCGGTCTTTTGCTCCCACGGCCATCACGACCACTGCGCCCGGGAGCTGGTGACTCTTTCCGGACGGGACTGCCCGCTGACAGTGGAAACGGCGGCCTCCTATCATGACGACAAGCGCGGGCTCCTCCGTGGCAAGAATACCATCCATATCCTCTCCGCCGAGGGCATGCGCCTGGTCCATCTGGGGGATCTGGGCCACCGCCTCACGGGAAAGGCTCTCGCGGCGGTGAAGGGCGCGGACGCGCTGCTGCTCCCCGTGGGCGGCCACTTTACCATCGACGCGGCCATGGCAAAGACCGTGGCGGACGACATCGGCGCGCGGGTGGTGTTCCCCATGCACTACCGGCTGGGGGCCATGGGCTATGATGTGATCAGCACGCTGGACAGCTACACGGCGCTGTGCGGCGACGTAAAGTATTATGAAGGAGATACGTTCCAGCTGGACAAGGACACGCCCAGCCAGACGGCGGTACTGACCTATGGAAAATAAGCGCTATTACGGCATCGACATCGGCGGCACGACCGCAAAAGTGGGCCTGCTGGAGAATGGGCGCGTCGTGCGGACCTGGTCCGTGCAGACGGACACCTCCGACGGCGGGCGCAACATCCTCCCGGATATCATCGCCTCCCTGCCCGGCCCGGCGGATGGCGCGGCCCTGGCCGTCCCCGGGGCGGTGCTGCCGGACGGCACGGTGAACCGGTGCGTAAATCTGGGCTGGGGCGTGTGCCGGCCCTCGGATGAGTTCACCGCAAAGACCGGTATCCCCTGCCGGGTGCTGAACGACGCCAACGCCGCGGCGTTGGGAGAACAGCGGCTGGGCGGCGGCAAGGGCTATGAGAGCGTGCTGTTCGTGGCCCTTGGCACCGGCGTGGGCGCCGGCGTCGTGCTGAACGGGAAGCTCCGGGAGGGCGCCCGCGGCACCGCGGGCGAGATCGGGCACCTCATCTGGGACCCCGAGGATACGGACGCCGCCTGCACCTGCGGTCATCACGGCTGCCTGGAGCAGTATTGCAGCGCCACGGGCATCGTCCGCCTGGCGGACCGGGCGGGCTACCCCGGCCTGACCTGTAAGCAGATCATGGACCGGGCCGCCGCCGGAGACGACGCGCTGGAGGCCGTGGTGGACCGGGCCTGCGGCATTCTGGGCTGGGGCATCGCCTGCGCCTGCGCCGTGCTGGACCCGGAGGCCGTCGTTCTGGGTGGCGGCGTCGCCCTGGCGGGGGAATATCTCCGACTGAAGGTCCAGAACGCCTTCGACGCCTATGCCTTCCACGCCTGCCTGGGCACCCGTATCCATCTGGCGACGCTGGGCAGCGACGCGGGCCTCACCGGCGCCGCCATGTACGCCGCCGACGGCGCATAAGCTTTATCATATAGCAATACCCCCGGACCAGACGGTCCGGGGGTCGCTTCATATGTACGGCTTCATGATCTCATAGCAGGCCGCGGCGGTGTAGCAATCGGCCAGGGCCCGGTGGGCCGTGTCCGGCACCACGCCGAACCGCTCCGCCAGATCGCACAGCCGGTGGTGTTTATCCTGCGGATACAGCTTCCGGGACAGGCGCATGGTGTCCACAAAATCGTTGGATACCGGCGCCAGGCCGATGGCGAGGGCCTTGTCATAGAGGAAATTCACATCGAAATGGACGTTGTGGCCCAGGAGCACATCCTGTCCCACGAAATCCAAAAAGTAGGGCAGCACATCCGTGATGCCCGGAGCGGTCCAGAGCATGTCATCGGTGATGCCGGTCAGCGCCGTGATGGCTGGCGGCAGGTCGAAGCCCGGATTGACGAGCAGGCTCACCTCGTCCGCCGGCCGGCCGCCCCGGAACCGCACCGCGCCCAGCTCGATGATGCTGCTATAGCGGGGGCTGAGGCCGGTGGTCTCGATGTCCACGGCGGTATAGTCGTCCAGCGAGGCAAGCAGGCTCTGCCCCTTATATGGCCGGGCCGGCGGCATAACGGCCCTCATCGGCGCGCGCACCGGTCCCGCTGGGCCACCGCCAGGGCGTCGCAGCGGTTGTTCAGCTCGTTTTCGGCGTGGCCCTTCACCCAGCGGAAGGTCACCTCGTGCTCCTGCAGCAGCCCGTCCAGCGCCCGCCAGAGCTCTGCGTTTTTCAGCCCGCCCTTTTTTGTGAACCCGGCGGCCTTCCACTTGGAAAGCCACCCTTCGTTGAGGGCCCGGGAGATGTATTGGCTGTCGGTATATACCGTCACGGCGCAACGCTCCCGCAGCGCCTCCAGCGCCCGGATCACGGCGGTCAGCTCCATGCGGTTATTGGTGGTCTCCCTCTCGCCGCCGGAGAGCTCCTTTTTCGCCTCGCCATAGCACAGCACCGCGGCCCAGCCGCCAGGACCCGGATTGCCGGAGCAGGCCCCGTCGGTATAGACGGTCACTTCCTTCATATCCCGGCGGGCTCCTCCGTCTCCTCCTTATCGGTGCAGGCGATGGAGATGATGCGGCTGCCGTCCGCCACCCGCATCAGGCGCACGCCTTGGGTGGACCGCCCGTAGACGGAGATGGCGCCGGCGTCGGTGCGCAGGATGGTGCCGTCGTCGGAGACCAGCAGCAGATCCTCTTGGCCGGTGACCAGCTTCATGGCCACCACGGCTCCGGTCTTTTCGGTGACGTTATAGTTCTTCAGCCCGTAGCCGCCCCGGCCCTGGGCCTCGCCGCCGCGAAGGTATTCCGACCCTGGGGTGCGCTTGCCATAGCCGTTGGCGGTGACAGACAGGACCATGTCGCCGCCGTGCACCGCGTCCGCGCCGACGACTCTGTCCCCGGCGCGAAGCTTGATGCCCCGCACGCCCATGGCTGTCCGGCCCATGGCGCGCACATCTTCCTCCTTGAAGCAGATGGCCGCGCCGGCCGCCGTGGCGATGAGGATATTCTGCCCGCCGTCGGTGAGGCATACCGAGACCAGCTCGTCGTCCTCGTCCAGGGTCAGGGCCCGGATGCCGACGCTGCGGATATTTTTCAGCTCCGTCAGCTCCATGCGCTTGACGGTGCCCTGGGCGGTGGTGAAGAAGATATATTTGTCCGGGTCCATCTCCCTGATATGGAGCATAGCCTGGACCTTCTCGCCGGGCTCAACGGATACGAAGTTCACGATGGGTGAGCCCCGGCTGGTGCGGCTGGCCTCGGGGATGAGGTAGCCCTTGCGGCTGTATACCTTGCCCAGGGAGGTGAAGAACAGGATAAAGTCGTGGCTGGAGGCGGTGAACACCGTCTCCACATAGTCCTCCTCCCGGGTGGCCATGGCGCGGATGCCCTTGCCGCCCCGGTTCTGGGCTCGGTACTCGCTGGCGGGCAGGCGCTTGATATAGCCGTTATGGCTCATGGTGTAGACGCAGTCCTCCTCCGGGATCAGGTCCTCGGCGTCGATCTCTCCGACGACCTCCTGGATCTCGGTCACGCGCTTGTCGCCGTATTTGTCCCGGATGGCGGTCAGCTCGTCTTTCAGCACGCCCCGGAGCATCTCGTCGCTGGCCAGGAGCTGCTGGTAGTAGGCGATCTTTTCCTCCAGGTCTTTGTATTCCGCCTCCAGCTTCTCCCGGTTCAGTCCCTGCAGAGCGATGAGCCGCATGTCGCAGATGGCCTGGGCCTGCACATCGTCCAGGCCGAACCGCTCCATCAGCCGCTGCTTGGCGTTGTCGTAGCTGGTGCGGATGATGCGGATGACCTCGTCGATGTTGTCCTGGGCGATGAGCAGCCCCTCCAACAGATGGGCCCGCTCCCGGGCCTTTTTCAGGTCATACTCCGTCCGGCGGACGATGATCTGCTCCTGGTAGGCGATGTACTCGTCCAGAATGTGGCGCAGAGAGAGGATCTTCGGCTGCTTCTGGTCGTCCACCAGGGCCAGCATGATGATGGAGAAGGAGGACTGAAGCGCCGTCTGGGCGAACAGGCGGTTCAATACCACCTGGGGGTTGGCGTCGCGCTTGAGCTCGATGACGATACGCATGCCGTTGCGGTCCGTCTCGTCCCGCAGGTCGCTGATGCCCTCCAGGCGCTTGTCCTTCACCTGGTCGGAGACGGAGCGGATCAGCTGCTTTTTGTTGACCTGATAGGGCAGCTCCGTCACCACGATGCGGGTCCGGTGGTCCCGGCCGTATTCCTCAAAATCCGTCCGGGCCCGGAGGGTGATCTTGCCCCGGCCGGTGGCGTAGGCCTGGCGGATGCCCGCCCGGCCCATGATGATTCCCTTGGTGGGGAAGTCTGGGCCCTTGATGTGCTCCATCAGGTCGCTGAGGGTGGCGTCCGGATCGTCCAGCACGCAGATGGTCGCATCGATGACCTCAGTCAGGTTGTGGGGCGGGATGTTGGTGGCCATGCCCACGGCAATGCCGCTGGAGCCGTTCACCAGCAGGTTGGGGAAGCGGCTGGGCAGGACCCGGGGCTCCTTGCGTTCCTCGTCGAAGTTGGGGTCCCAGTCCACCGTCTCCTTGTCGATGTCCCGGAGCATCTCGTTGCAGATCCTGGACATGCGGGCCTCGGTGTACCGGTAGGCCGCCGGGGGGTTGCCGTCCACGTCGCCGAAGTTGCCGTGGCCATCCACCAGCGGATAGCGCAGGGAGAAATCCTGGGCCATGCGGACCATGGCGTCATAGACAGATGCGTCGCCGTGGGGGTGATAGTGGCCCAGCACTTCGCCCACGCAGGTGGCGGATTTTTTGAAGGGCTTGTCGCTGGTCAGACCCGTCTCATACATGGAATAGAGGATGCGCCGGTGTACGGGCTTGAGGCCGTCCCGCACGTCGGGCAGGGCCCGGCCCACGATGACGCTCATGGCGTACTCCCGGTAGCTCTTCTCCATCTCCCGGACCAGCTCGCTCTCCACGATATGCTGCTCGGGGAACGCGATGTCCTCCGGTTTATAGTCTCTGTTGTGTGCCATAATGCGTCACCTCCTCAGTAGTCCAGATTGACGGCGTATTTGGCGTTTTCTTCGATCCACAGCTTGCGGGGCTCCACCTCTTCGCCCATGAGCACGGTGAAGATCTGGTCCGCCGCTACGGCATCCTCCAGGGTGATGCGCCGCAGAGTGCGCTTTTCCGGGTCCATAGTGGTCTCCCACAGCTCGTGGGGGTCCATCTCGCCCAGGCCCTTGAAGCGGTTGATCTCCACCTTGGCGTTGGGGTTGTCAGCGCGCATCTCGGCGGAGATGGCGTCCCGCTCCTCCTCGGAGTAGGCCACCCGCACGGTCTTTCCCCGTGTGAGCTTGAACAGCGGCGGCACCGCGGAGTAGACGTAGCCGTTTTCGATGAGCGGGCGCATATAGCGGAAGAAGAAGGTCAGCAGCAGGGTGCGGATATGGGAGCCGTCCACGTCCGCATCGGCCATGATGATGATCTTGTGGTAGCGGAGCTTTTCGATGTTGAATTCCTGGCCGATGCCCGCGCCCAGGGCCACGATCATGGGGTAGAGCTTGTCGTTGCCGTAGATCTTGTCGGCACGGGCCTTCTCCACGTTCAGCATCTTGCCCCACATGGAGAGGATGGCCTGGAAGCGGCTGTCCCGGCCGCCGATGGCGGAGCCGGCGGCGGAGTCGCCCTCCACGATGTATATCTCGCACAGGGCCGGGTCCCGCTCGTTGCAGTCCTGGAGCTTGTCGGGCATCTGGCCGGACTCCAGGCCGGTCTTGCGGCGCACGCTCTCCCGGGCTTTCCTCGCGGCCTCCCGGGCCCGGGAGGCGGTCATGGCCTTTTCCAGCACCGCCTTGCCCACGGCGGGGTTCTCCTCCATGAACTGTTCCAGCTTGTCGCTGACCACGCTGTCCACCAGCGTGCGCATCTCGGAGTTGCCCAGCTTGGCCTTGGTCTGGCCCTCAAACTGGGGGTTGGTGAGCTTCACGGAGATGATGGCCGTCAGTCCCTCCCGGACGTCGTCGCCGGAGAGCGTCTCGTCGTCCTTCAGGATCTTGGCCTTGTGGCCATAGGCGTTGAGCACCCGCGTCAGAGCCGTTTTAAAGCCGGTCTCATGCATGCCGCCCTCGGGGGTGTGGATGTTGTTGGCAAAGGAGACCAGCGCCTCGTTATAGCCGTCGTTCCACTGCAGCGCCACCTCGGCGGTGGCGTCGGCGCGGTCGCCGCTCATATAGATGACATCCTGATGGATGGGGGCCTTGTTCTGGTTGATGAAGCTGACGAATTCCCGGATGCCGCCCTCATAGTACATCTCGTCGAAGGCCTCTTTGCCGGGGCGCTCGTCCTTGGTGGAGATGCGCAGCCCCGCGTTGAGGAATGCCTGCTCCCGCATACGCACGTGCAGGGTCTCATAGTCATAGACCGTGTCGTCGAACATCTCCGGGTCGGGATGGAAGCGGACCACCGTGCCGGTGTGGTCGGTGGTGCCGATGACGCGCATGTCCTCGGTCTTTTCGCCCCGGGAGAAAGCCATATGGTAGATATGTCCGTTTTTGTGCACGTCCACCTCCAGCCAGTCGGACAGGGCGTTGACCACGCTGGCACCCACGCCGTGCAGACCGCCGGAGACCTTATAGCCGCCCGCGCCGAATTTTCCGCCGGCGTGCAATACGGTATAGACCACCTCCAGAGCGGGCTTGCCTGTCTGCTCCTGGATGTCCACGGGGATGCCGCGGCCGTTGTCGGTGACTTTGATCACGTCGCCGGGCTCGATGACCACCTGGATATGGTCGCAGTAGCCGGCCAGGGCCTCGTCGATGGCGTTGTCCACGATCTCATACACCAGATGGTGCAGTCCGGACGAGGAGGTGGAGCCGATGTACATGCCCGGCCGCATCCGCACCGCTTCCAATCCCTCCAGGACCTGGATCTTGGAGGCGTCGTATTCCTGCGTAACTTTTTCGTTCAGTTCAGCCATTTGTCCTCTCCTGGTTTTCCAGCCGCCGCACCAGCGCCGCTGTGCTGGGCTGGGTCAATATCACAGTCTCATCGTGGCAGACCACAAAGGACCGGGGGATGTCCTCCGCCGCGTTTTGTACCTTTCCCCTCTGCTCCGCTCCGGAGAGAAATCCCCGGGTGATGTGGGACCAGGACGTGTTGTCCAGATCGAATATGCCAACGATATCCTCGCTCGTCAGGGCGAATTCTCCGCCCAGATAGAGTATCTGCCTCTTCATCGGATGTGCCCGTCCTTCACGGTGAACACCCGCCCGCCGGTGCGGCGGCTGATGTTCTCGTCCTCGCAGCAGGTGATGAGGGTCTGCCCGCCACCGATCCGGTTGAGGACGAATTCCTGCCGCGCGGCGTCCAGCTCCGAGAGCACGTCGTCCAGCAGCAGCACGGGGTACTCCCCCGTTTCGGCCTTGAATATCTCCCGCTCCGCCAGCTTGATGCTCAGCGCGGCGGTCCGCGCCTGGCCCTGGGAGGCAAAGCTGCGGGCGGACATCCCGTCCAGCGCGATCTCCAGATCGTCCTTATGGATGCCGGTAAGACATGTCCCCGCGTCCAGCTCCGCCTGCCGATGGGCGGCCTGATGGGCGCATATCTGCGCGTATATCTCCTCCGCCGGGGCCCGAGGGTCCGTGACTGTGCTCACGGTTTTATAAGAGATGTCCAGCTTTTCCCGCCCGCCGGAGAAATCCCGGTGGATGGGCGCCGCCGCGGCGGTCAGGCGCTCAGCAAAAGAGGCCCTATAACGGATCATCCGAGCCGAACAGCGGGCAAGGCCATCGGAAAATTCGTCCAGGGCCGATAAGAGGCTTGGCTTTTCCCGCCAATCCTTCAAAATGCGCGTCTTGTTCTCATATAACTTGTTATAGTCCGCCAGCAGGGAGGCATATCCCGGCCGCAGCTGGCAGATGGCGTTGTCCATCAGCCGCCGGCGGGCCGCGGCGCCCTCTTTTATGAGGTAGAGATCGTCCGGCGAAAACAGGACCGCCGTCATCATCCCCGCCAGGGCCGCGGAGGTCTTTTTCGCCCCGTTCACCGTCACCTGCCGCCTCTGATCGCGCCGGAAAAGCAGCTTCACGGTCTGACTCCGGCCGGCGGATTCCACGTCCGCGAGCACGCTCCCCCAGTCGCAGTCAAAGCCGATGAGCTCCCGGTCGAACCGCGTCCGGAAGCTGTGCGCCCCCGTCAGCAGATAGACCGCCTCCAGCAGATTGGTCTTTCCCTGGGCATTGGGACCGCAGATGACGTTCACCGCCGGCTCAAAGACCGCCGTTTCCTCATCATAGTTGCGAAAGCCGGACAGGGCGATCCGCTCTACCCTCATACGCCGGCCTTCAGACGGACAGGAAGGATCATGTAGGAGAAGGCGCTGCCTCCGTCCGCGGGCAGAACCACGCAGGGGGACGAGGCGTTGTTGAAGCAAAGCTTCACCGTATCCGCCGGGGCCGCCTTCAGCGCGTCCAGCAGATAGCGGTTGTTGAAGCCTATCTCCAAAGACGCGCCCTTCGGCCCCTTCACAGGGCACTGGTCCTTGGCCTGGCTGATCCCGGTATTGCAGAAAATGGTCAGATTCTCCCCCTCTATGCTCAGCCGCAGGGGGTTTTTCGTCCGCTCGTCGATGATGATCGACACGCGGCTCACGGCTTTCACCAGCTCGTCCTTGTCGGTCTCCGCGACGATGGAGAACTCCGAGGGTATGGAGCGCTCATAGTTCAAAAACTCCCCCTCCAGCCGGCGGGAGACCAGCACCGTATCTCCCACCACGAAAGAGATATGCTTAGAGCCCACCGTGATCGCGACCTTTTCATCCGTGTCGCCGCAGAGCTTCTCCAGGTCGTTCAGCGTGGCGCCGGGCACGATGAAGGAGCAGTCCTCCACATCCTCCGCCTCCACGGTCTCCCGCCGCAGGGCCAGCCGGTATCCGTCCACGGCCACGACCGTAAGGGTATCGCCCTTCACCTCAAACAACTCCCCCGTATAGACCGGGCGGCTCTCGTTGTCGCTGACGGAAAAAACCGTCTGGCGGATCATCTTGCTAAGGATGTTCTGGGGCACGCGGATACTCCTCTCTCTGTCCACAGAGGGAAGCTCCGGATAATCGCCGCTGTCCGACGCCACGGTGGAGAAGTTGGAGTCCCCGCACTGGATGCGGGTGTTCAGCTCGTTTTCCGTATAGACCGTGACGATCCCATCGGGCAGGCTCCGGACGATGTCGTTCAGCAGCCGCGCGCCCAACACGATAGAACCAGGCTCTGCCACATCGGCGGGGATGGTGGTATAGATGCCCTTTTTCAGATCATAGCCCGTCACCTTCACATCCGCGCCGGCCTGGATCAGCAGGCCTTCCAGCGCGGGGATGGGACTTTTCGCCGCGGCGCAGCGTCCCGCCGTCATCACTGCCGCCTGCAGTAAGTATTTCTCACAAGAAAATTTCATAGTTCTCCTCCGCTATACAGAAAGATAGGATAGTTTTTAATAAACGTAGTAGGATCGGTCTAAAATGTGGAAACAAAGGACGAACGCCTGGAACGGACGGTTTTTCAACGTGGAAAATTCTGTGGAAAAACAAAAGTGAAGAGGTCTTGTTTTCAACACGGCCGGAAAAAAGAAAAGTTTCAACAGAGTGTTTTTAATTTTCCACAACAGGGATGTGGAAAGTTATTGACTCCTGGCGTTTAGGTTGGAGGTGATGTCCCGGATGGAAGCGGCGGTGTCCGGGTCGCTTTTTATGAGGTCCTCCACCTTGCGGATCGAGGACAATACGGTGGAATGGTTGCGGTTTTCGAACTGTTCGCCGATATCCACCAGAGAGAGATTCGTCAGGCTGCGGATCAGATACATGGCCACCTGCCGGGCCATGGCGGTATTTTTGGAGCGCCGCTGGCCCCGGATATCCTCCTCCGGGATGCCGTAGTAACGGCTGGCTTCGGCGATGATGGCCTCCGGCGTGGGGATGAACACGCCGATCCGGATCACGTCCTTGATGGCCCTTTTCACGCTGGAGATGGTGATGGTGTCGTCCTGCATGTCCCGGTAAGCAGTGAGGCGGTGGACGACGCCCTCGATCTGGCGGATGTTGGCGGTGATGTTGGTCGCTATGTACTCCACGATCTCATCGTTGAGAAGCAGACCTACGCCAATGGATTTGTTGCGGATGATGGCGATGCGGGTCTCCAGATCTGGGGGCTGGATGTCCGCCATGAGCCCGCCCTCAAAGCGGGTGCGGAGCCGGTCCTCCAGCTTCACCATATCCATGGGAGGCCGGTCGGAGGTGATGACGATCTGATGACCGCTCTCGTAGATCTTGTTGAACGTGTGGAAGAATTCCTCCTGGGTGCGCTCTTTTCCCGCGATGAACTGGATATCGTCCACCAGGAACAGGTCGACGTTTCTGTACCGCCGGCGGAATTCCTCCATGGTGCCGTTTTGCAGGGACGTTACGAGATCGTTGGTGAATTCGTCGCCCTTCACATAGCCGATCTTGACGGAGGGGTCCTTTTCCCGGATCGCCTGGCCGATGGCCAACAGCAGGTGGGTCTTTCCAAGGCCGGAGTTCCCGTAGAGGAAAAGGGGGTTATAGATCTTTCCGGGGTTCTCGCTGACGGCGATGGCGGCGGCGTGGGCGAATTTGTTCGACTGGCCCACGATGAACCGGTCGAAGGTATAAGCCGCTGCCTCCGGCAGATCGTCCTCTGCGCCCGGCTTCTGGTAGTCGTCTATCTCATCGGCGGTGAGCACCAGCAGATCGAATTCACAGCTGAAAAGGTCGCTCATGGCCTTGCGGATGGTGTCGCTGAAGCGCTGATTGATGATGTTGCGCTTAAAGTCCGACGAGGTCTGCAGCACGATCCGTTTTTCCTCCAGCGCCACCGGCTGGCAGTCGGAAAACCAGGTGTTGATGGCTGTGGGGGTCAGCTCCCCCTCCAGCTTTTCCATAACGCTGTGCCAGATGTCTTGCAAAGAATCCATATCTCTGTCCGCCTTTTGGATAGATGATAGTTCTAATAATAATTAATATGTATCCAGATGATTATACCATTATTCTGGGCCATTGACAATATATAAATACCGTTTATGTGGGAAAATTTTGTATTGGGACTTGCAAAGGCGCCGGACGGCGGATAAAATGGGTGCAGAGGTACGAACGTTGAGAGCATTGACCTTATCCATACTGGAGAATAAGAACATAGCCCCCCTCCCTGACTGCGTCGAGGGGGGTACTTTGCCTGCGCTCGTTTCGGGGCTGGGTCCTGTCCATCGGGCCCATTTGGCGGCGGCCCTGGCGGAGAAATGCGGCCGGCCGCTGTGCGTGGTGGTTCCGGACGACAGTGCCGCGGAGTCCATGGCGGCGGATCTGCAGTCCTTTTTGGAAGGGCCCGTGACGATCGTCCCGAGCCGGGATTTCACCTTTTATACCTCCGAGAGCGTGTCCCGTCAGACGGAGCAGAGCAGACTGCGTGCCTTGGACGCGCTGCGGAGCGATGATCCTCCCGCGGCCGTTATCACGGCGGCGGCCCTCCTGCTCCGCACGATCCCGCCGGAGGCTCTGGCCCGTGCGGCGTTCACCCTGAAGAGCGGGATGCAGCTCGAGCCGGATGCGCTGGCGGAAAAGCTCCAGCAGGCCGGCTACCGCGCCGCGGAGCAGGTGGAGGGCCCGGGCCAGTATGCCCGCCGGGGCGGCATCATGGACCTGTGGTCCGCGGCGATGGACGCCCCCGTCCGGCTGGAATTCTGGGGAGACGAGATCGACACGCTCCATACCTTCGATCCTTCCAGCCAGCGCCGCACGGAAAAGCTGCGGTCCCTGCGCGTGCTCCCGGCGGCGGAGACCCTGCCGACTCTGGCGGAGGACGGCGTCCAGGGCCTTGCCGAGCGGCTTCAGGGAATCTATGGCCGCCTGAATCGGGCTGCCTCCCGGTTTGACGTGGAAAAGCTGCGGAAGAACCTGGCCGCGGATATCGAAGCGCTGCGCGAGCGCACGGAATTCACCGTCGCGGACCGGTATATGGGCCTGATCTATCCGCAGTTTGCGACAGCGCTGGACTATATTGCCCCGGACGCCCTGATCCTGATGGACCAGCCGGGCAAATGCGCCCAGCGGGCGGGGGATTTTCTCAAGCAGGCGAACGAGGACATCCGCATGCTCATCGAGGGCGGCACGCTTCTGGGCCGGGAGGCCCAATTCTATACCACCTGGGAAGTGGCGGCGGAGCGGCTGGGGGACTGGCCGGTGGTGATGGCGGACGCCTTCACGGTAGGGCGCTATCCCATGGCCGTGCGCACCAACATGAGCCTGACGGCCAAGCAGCTGCCCTCCTATGCCGGCAGCGGCCAGCAGGCCGCCGAGGACGTGCGCCACTGGCTGGGAGAGGGCTACCGCTGCGTGGTCCTGGCCGGTGACGAGCGCCGGGCGCGAGCCCTGGCGGACATTTTGCGGGAAAAGAGCGTAGGCCGTGTCCAATTGGACACGCACATGGACGCGCTGCCGGAGCCCGGCGTGTGCGCCGTGGCTGTCGGCAGCCTCTCCGCGGGGCTGGAGTACCCCCAGATCAGGCTGGCGGTCCTGGCGGACACCCAGATCGCCAAGAGCGGCCTTCGGCCCGCCCGCCGCAAGCGCGCCTTGCCGGCCGGGGCACGGCTGGGGTCCTACGAGGACCTGGCCGTGGGGGATCTGGTGGTCCATGAGACCCACGGCATCGGCCGCTTCGCCGGGATCTTCAAGATCCCTGTGGACGGCGTGGAAAAGGACTATATCAAGATCTGCTACGCCGGGACGGACAGCCTCTATGTGCCCGCCACCCAGCTGGATCTGGTGACCAAGTATATCGGCGCGGGCGAGGACAGCCCCGTGAAGCTGTCCCGCCTGGGAGGCAGCGACTGGAACAAGGCCCGCAGCCGGGCCAAGGCGTCCGCCAAGGCCATGGCCGGCGAGCTCATCGGCCTGTATGCCGCCCGGCAAAAGAGCCCTGGCCACGCCTTTGCCCCGGACTCCACCTGGCAGCGGGAGTTTGAGGATGCCTTCGAGTAC
Organism: uncultured Oscillospiraceae bacterium; assembly: GCA_947624065.1. Lineage (GTDB taxonomy): Bacteria > Bacillota > Clostridia > Oscillospirales > Oscillospiraceae > CAJOIG01. The sequence goes on from CANQIO010000019.1 coordinate 22,822, forward strand.
ACGGAGACGGACGATCAGCTGCGCTGCGTGGAGGAAGTCAAGCGGGACATGGAAAAGCCGGTGCCCATGGACAGGCTGCTGTGCGGCGACGTGGGCTACGGCAAGACGGAGGTGGCCCTCCGGGCGGTGATGAAATGCGTGCTGGACGGGATGCAGGCGGCCATCTTGGTGCCCACCACGGTCCTGGCCCAGCAGCATTACCAGACCGCGGTCAGCCGCTTTTTCGGTTTCCCCGTCCAGATCGCGATCCTCTCCCGGTTCAGCACCCCCGCCCAGATCAAGACCACCCTGGCCGCCATGGCGGACGGCTCCTGCGATATCGTCATCGGCACCCACCGGCTCCTGCAGAAGGATGTCCAGTTCAAGCGCCTGGGCCTGCTGGTGGTGGACGAGGAACAGCGCTTTGGCGTCAGCCATAAGGAGCACATCAAGGAGATGTCCCGCCAGGTGGACGTGCTGACGCTCTCCGCCACGCCCATCCCCCGCACCCTCAACATGGCCCTGTCCGGCATCCGGGACATGTCCACCCTGGAGGAACCGCCCCACGACCGGCTGCCGGTGCAGACGTATGTGATGGAGCACGACTGGGGCGTGGTGGCCGACGCCATCCGCCGGGAGGTGGCCCGGGGCGGACAGGTATACTATCTGCACAACCGCATCGACAACATCGAGCGCACCGCCGCCAGGATCATGCAGCTGCTGCCGGACGTGTCCGTGGACGTGGCCCACGGCCGGATGAACGAGCAGGAGCTGTCCGCCGTCATGGAGAAGGTCACCCAGGGCCAGACCCAGGTGCTGGTGTGCACCACCATCATCGAGACGGGCATCGACATCCCCAATGTGAACACCCTCATCATCGAGGACGCGGACAAAATGGGCCTGGCCCAGCTGCACCAGATCCGGGGCCGGGTAGGGCGCAGCGCCCGCCGGGCGGCGGCCTATCTGACCTATAAAAAAGACAAGGTGCTCACCGAGATCGCGGAAAAGCGCCTGGAGGCCATCCGGGAGTTCGCTGAGTTCAACTCCGGCTTCCGCATCGCCATGCGGGACCTGGAGATCCGGGGCGCGGGCAATCTCCTGGGCGCGGAGCAGTCCGGCCACATGATCGACGTGGGATATGACATGTATCTGAAGCTGCTGGAGGAAGCAGTCCTGGAGGAAAAGGGCGAGCCCATCCCCGTGCGGGCGGAGTGCGCCGCCGACCTGGCCGTCAACGCCAACATCCCGGAGAGCTATATCAAAAGCGCCGCCCAGCGCATGGACATCTACCGCCGGGTGGCCCTCATCCGCACCGAGGCGGAGGCGGACGACATCACCGACGAGCTGTGTGACCGGTTCGGCGACCCGCCCAGCAGCGTCAACACCCTGATTCAGGTGGCGCTGCTGCGGGGTGAGGCGTCGGCCCAGGGGGTCTCCGACATCTCCCAAAAGGGCGGGCTCATCCGTTTCACCTTTGCCACGTTCGATTTTGCGCGCGTCAGCGCCCTGTACGCCAAGCCGGAGTGGAAGGGCCGGGTAAAGGTGGAGGCCGGCGGCAAGCCCGCCGTGGCCATGCGTCTGGTCTCCCGCCGACGCATTTTGGAGGAGGCCCGCGCCTTTATCCGGGACTACGCGGAGACGGCGGAGCGGCCGACCGCATAAAAAAGCAAGGACCTGCGCGGCCCTTGCTTTTTTACTTGTCCCAGTCGATGAGGAACAGCTCGTTTGGCGTGCAGTCCAATAGCTGACACAGCGTTTCGATGCGCTCCAACTGGATGGAGCGGGTCTGGTTATTGATCATCCTGTTGAAGTTCTGGTAGCTCATGCCCAGCTGCTTGTAAAGCCAGTACTTCGTTTTGCCCCTTTTCTCCAATAACGCCAGCACGTTTAGTTTGACCATATGTCATTCCGGGCGGACATATTCGATCAGCTCGCCGACCTCAATGTCCAGATAGTGGCACAGCTTGCAGATGAAGAGCGCGTCCAGCCGCTGAAAGTCGTTGCGGCAGTAGCGGTTGAAGTTGGTGCGCGGGATGTCCAGCGTCTTGCAGACGACATTTTTTGAAAGGCCCCGCTCCTGCAGGAGTTGGTCGATATGAAGCGTCAGTTTTCCGTAGTCCATACTGCTGTCCCCTCGCGGTTGATGGATTTAGTTTACGCGCAATCTGGAGGAACAGTAATTCACTATATGGTGACTGACTATATTGACATCCCCCGCAAAAAGCGTATACTGAAAGCGTGGAAAAGGGGGACAATCATGCCAGACTATGAGAAAATGTACGCCATCCTGTGCGCGGCGGCGTCGGATGCGCTGGACGCGCTGCCGGAGACGGCGGAGAACGCGGCGGGACGCGCGCTGCTGCAGGCGGCGCTGGACGAAGCGGAAGAGATGTATATCGACGCGGAGGAATAGGTTGCAGAGCAGAGGTCACGCGCCTCTGCTCTGTTCCTTTTTCCGCCTTGGGAGGGTGACCAGCCAGAGCAGGGTGAACCCGCCGTAGAGCACCAAGTCGCTCCCCAGAGGGATATACCGGTCCGACCACAGCCGCAGCTGCAGAGGCGGCAGATCGAACAGCAGGCTGATCCCGAACACCACCGCCGCCTCCAGCCACAGCAAGAGCCGCCCGCCCCGCAGACTGCCCATGGGAAAGCCCTCCGGATCGGGCAGACCGAACAGGGTCCGCAGCGCCTCATGGGCGCACCGCAGCAGCATGGTCACCAGCATGAAATCCGCCACGATCCACGCGGCGATGACCACCGCTTCGATCCGGGGCACCAGATCGCCCAGGGAGATGCTGCGGATCATGATGAAAAATGGATAGGTGAGCCGCGCGGACAGGGACGGGCCGAACACGCTCATCACGGCCGCGCAGATGATCCCGCCCAGGATGAGCGCCAGCAGATATGTCCCCCAGAGCCAGCGGCCGTTTTTGGGCCTCTGCACGTAGCCGGAGAGGAAGGAGAAGCTCCCGGCCACCCCGCATACGGAAGCCAGCGGCAGCGCCCCTGCCAGGGATGCCGCCGCGTCCTGTTTGCTGAAGGACGCAAGTCGGGAGACGTCCATATTGGAGGCGGAAAAGACGATCACCATCGCCAGCGCCCCGATGAGCACTGTCCGCAGGATCACCGCCGTCCGGGCCGCCGCCCGCAGATCGCCCAGCGCCACCAGCAGGCACAGCGCCACGGTCACCGCCGCGAATAGCCCCTGGCCGCTGCTGGGATAGATGGTGGAGACCAGCCGCTCCGTCCCGCTGCGCAGGATGAAGCCGCCGTAAAAAAGGAACCACGCGGCAAAGACCGCCAGCACGGCCCGTCCCGCCGCGGGTCCGAGCCAGCGCAGCAGGAGCCCGCCCATCCCCTCGCCCGGCCGCATATGCCGGCGGAAGGACTCCAGGATGGCCGCCAGGAGAAAGACCGGCACCAGCGCCGGCAAGGGGGACAGCCACGCCCCCACGCCCGCGATGGCCACCGCCGTCTGGGGCAGCAGCCGCAGCAGGGGGCTGAGCAGCGACACCAATATGGCCGCGGCGAACTGCTTTCTTGTGATGAGATGCTCGTCCATATACCGCCTACTCCGCTAAGTCATAGCTACGCTCCACCAGGCCGTCCACCGTGACGGAGATGGGGATGGCGGGGAACGCCTCCCGCCAGGCGCGCCCGGCGGCGGCCTTGTCCGGGGCGCTTTTCAGCGCCGCCTGCCGCAGACCCAAGTAATCGCAGCCGAGCTGCTGTGCCGCGTCCAGCGCCTCCCTGACCCACTCCCCCACGGTCTTGGACAGGGCGTCGTTCAGTTTTTCCGGCGAGAGCGGTCGGTCCTCGGGTTTTTCCAACAGGCCGGCCCGGAGCGTGCAGCGGATGTCAAGACCCTCCGCCGTGCCGTCGCCGGCAAATCGCCCGTCGATCTCGGCGCTGCCGCCCAAAAGCTCCAGCGTGCAGCCCTCCACGGTGATGAGAAGCCCTGTGGGATCTCCCGTGAGCAGCTCCGCGCCCAGGGACGCCTCGGGGGAGAGGAACGCCGCCAGACCGTTCCCGTCCAGGACGGCGTATCCTGCCGGGACCACCGCGTCCGCCTGCTGGTCCTCGGTGAACACGTTCCCGTACGATGACGCAGTGCCGACCGCCAGGCAGAGCGCCCCGTCCCCCTCCGCCAGGGCGGCCGCGACCTCCCGCAGCGTATGCACGCTCCAGCCGGAGGCCTGCGCCTGCCGGTCCAGCGACGCCAGCCGCTGGGTGATGTCCGTAGCCTGTTCCGAGGAGTCCACCACGGCGTCCCTGGCCGTGCCCCGGACGATGAGCAAGTTGGTGTCCATCCGCAGGGTGGGGCTGCGGTCCACCCACTCGATGACCCGGTCCAGATCGCTGCCCGCGAACTGCTCTCCCAGCAGCAGATACTGCACATGGGCGTAAAAGAGCTGGTTCTCGGGGGAGTAGTTTTGCAGCCGGGCGATGGCGTCCTCGATGCCCGAGGCGGCGGCGGACATCACCAGGGACGGTTTCTCGTTCGGCCCCAGACCGGAGGACACGCTCATGACCAGATGCCCGTCCTCGCGGTCAAGACCCATGGTCTGGATGAGCAGCAGCCGTTCCGCGTCGTGGCGGTCGGCCGCAAGGGAGGCGTTGCAGCCCCCCAGGAGCAGCAGGGAGAGCGATACATATAATAATATTGACAGCCGTCTCATTTGCGCCTCCGGATGTCGCCGCCGTTGATGGTCGGGTCGCGATAGATATGCCGCCAGGGCGGATGTCTGGTGAAGGTGCCGCCGGTATTGCCGCCGCCCCCGCCGGAGATGGGCGTCATATAGGCACGGCCGAAGCTCTCCAGGGAGCAGAGGTGCCAGATGAGCAGCACCGCCCCCATGATGATGCCGAACATGCCGGCCACCGTGGCGGCCAGCACCAGCGCGAACCGAAAGATGCGCAGCGCGGCGCCCAGGTCCTGGCTGGGCATGGTGTAGCCCGCGATGCCGGCGACGGCCACCACGATCACCGCGATGGGACTGACCACCTTGGCCTCCACCGCCGACTGGCCCACGATCAGCGCGCCGATGATGCTCACCGTCTGGCCCACCGGATTGGGAAGCCGCAGCCCCGCCTCCTGCAGCAGCTCAAAGGACAGCAGCAGACCCAATATCTCCACCGCCGTGGAGAATGGCACCGACTGTTTGGACTCGATCACCGATAAAAGCAGCGTGGTCGGCAGCATCTCCGGGTGATAGGTCGCCACGGCCACATAAAACGCCGGCAGCAGCAGCGTCAGCGCCAGGCTCATCCACCGCAGCGCGCGTATGACCGAGGCCGGCCAATAGTGCTGGGCGGCGTCCTCGGTGGTTTTCAGAAATTCCGGCAGAAAGGCCGGGGCCACGAAGCCCACCGGGATGCCCTCCACGAGCACTCCCACCCGCCCCTCCAACAGCAGGGACGCGAATTTATCCGGCCGCTCGGTGTGGATCAGCTGGGGGAAGGGCGATCGGGGCATGTCTGCCAGACCGCTGTCCAACACGTCCGGCAGGATCACCCCGTCCACATCCAGCGCCTCCAGTCTGGCGAGCATCCGCTCCGGCAGGTCCGGCGCCGCCACGCCCTCCAGCCACATCACCGCCGCCTTGGAGCGGCTTTTGCGGCCGAGCGTGATCTGGGCGAGCTTCAGCTTTGGCGTGTGCAGGCGGGACCGGACCAGGCCGGTGTTGACCCGCATCACCTCCACGAAGGCATCCTTGCCGCCCTTGACGGACTTCTCCACGGTGGGTTCCTGGACGCTGCGGTGCTGGTCGGTCTTTACCTGGACGGTGACGCCGGTCCCGCCGACGAGCAGCGCGCAGTGACCATAGGTCAGCGCGTCCGCCAGCGCGTCCAGGCTGGCCGCTTTTTTCATAGACGGGCCGTATACGCCGCCGGCAAAAAGGATGTTGGCAACGTCCTCCGGCGTTCTGGCCCGGCTGAAGCGGGCGGGGTCGGTGAGCGGCTTGATCACCTGCTCCGCCGAGTCCGCGCCGGACACGACGCCGTCGATCCAGCAGACGTAAACCATGGGCCCTGTCCCCCCCGCAGAGACACGCCGGCTCTCAAGATCCTCGCAGCCTGAAAATATTTTTTCCAGGTTTTCCGGGCATAGCGCGCCTTCGTAGACCGTCTCGGAAGGAGGGTGGTAATCTACATCTTGTGGATATTTTGTGTGAAACTCCAACATGCAGATAGTATATCCAGCCCCTGGTTCTTCATGTAAAAATTTTTTAAAAATCTCTTCAAAAAGGTGTTGACAAAGGTGGGCGAGGATGGTATATTAGCAAAGCGCCTCGCGGGAAGGCCCGCGGCGCGGT
>CANQIO010000020.1 GCA_947624065.1 uncultured Oscillospiraceae bacterium
ACGGTACCCTACAGAGTGCTGACACTTTAGAACTCCTAAGCGGCAGGTCGGACGTTCGAATCGTCTCATGGGTGCCAGCAAAAAAGTCCCTGATCCAGGATCAGGGACTTTTTTTGTCCGCGGGCCGCTGAGCGGATGATTGACATTTGTCTTGCAGTTGTTATAATTTAGTCATATCAGACAGGGAGTTGATCGTATGTCGTCTGACCATGATGAGGACTTGAGCGCGCTCGGGCGGCTCATACCTCCGGAACTGGCGGAGGAAGTTGAGCCGCTGGCGCTTTTGAAGGACGGCCCGGAGCGCCAGACGCTGCTGGTGCGGGAGAGGGAGACCGGCGAAAAGCTGGTGCTCAAGCGCCTGCTCCGGCCGTCGGAGGACGCGGAGAAGAAGTTCGCGCTCCTGTCCGGGCTGGCCGGCGGCGGCATACCGGGGATGCGCCGCTTTTTCCGCAGCGGCGGGGCCGCCTATCTGCTGCGGGAATATGTGGAGGGAGAGTCCCTGCTGGACCTGGTGCAGAAGAAGGGGCCCTTCCCGGCAAAGGAGACGGCGCGGGTCGGCCTGTCCCTGTGCCGGACGCTGCGGAAGCTCCATGGCATGGACCCGCCCCTCATCCACCGGGACATCAAGGCGGAGAACATCGTCCGCACCCCGGCGGGGGAGTTCGTGCTCATCGACTTCGACATCTCCCGCTTTTATGACAGGAAGGACAGCCGGGACACAGAGCTGCGGGGCACCGCCTTTTCCGCCCCGCCGGAGCAGTTCGGCTACCGGCAGACCGATCCCCGGTCCGACATCTACGCCCTGGGCGTGCTGCTGCACGAGCTGGCTACCGGGGAGTGCCGCCTGGAGGAGGGCGAGACGCCCGCGCCGCTGCGGACCGTGGTGAACCGGTGCACCCGGTTCGACCCCAAGGACCGGTACCCGAGCGTGGCGGCCCTGGAGCGGGCCCTGGAGCGGGCGGCCGACGGCCGGAGGCGGAGCCCCCTTGTGCCGGCGCTGTGCGCGCTGCTGGCGGTATGCGCCCTGGCGGGAGCCGCCTTCTGGCAGCGGGGGAGCGCGGCCGGAGACCCCGAGGCATACGAATTTTCCAGCCCCGCCATCGAGGCGGAGGTGTGCCGCCAGCTGGGCAAGCAGCCGGGCACGGTCACACGGGATGATCTGACCCAGATCACCCACCTCTTCCTCTGCGGGGACGAGCACTTCGACAGCTGGTGGGAGATGGATATCCACGGGGCGGAGCTGCGCGTCAACGGCGAGCTCGGCGCCGAGGGCGGCACGGTGGATACCCTGGAGGACATCCGGTATTTCCCCGCGCTGCAGGAGCTGGCCCTGTGCAATCAGCGCATCACGGACCTGACGCCCCTGGAGGGGAGCTGGATACAGCGGCTGGCGCTGCATGGCAACCAGATCGACGACCTGTCGCCGCTGACATCGTGCGAGCATCTGCTGGACCTGTACATCGGTGACAACCCCGTGGGGGACCTGTCGCCCCTCGTCGGGTGCCGGGAGCTGTGCAACCTGTCCGCGGGCGCTACCGCCATGACCGACCTGACGGCGGTGGCCGCCATCCCGAAGCTGCGCTTTCTCAGCATCATGGACTGCCAGGACCTTGCGGACCTCGCCGCCCTTGGCTCCATGACCAAGCTATCTTGCCTTTTTATTCGCCCGGTCAGGGAGGCAGATCTGGCGCTCATCGGCGGGCTCACGGGGCTGGAGCAGCTGTATCTGTGGTGCGACGAGCCGCTGGAGGATATGACGGCGCTGTCCGCTCTCACAGCTCTCACCCACCTTTTCGCGGATATGCCGGTGGCGAGCCTGGAGGGCGTGGAGACGATGACCGGGATGGAGTTTCTGGACGTCCGGGGCACGGCGCCCATGGACCCGTCGCCGCTGCGGGGACTGACGGCGCTGGAGGACCTGAACGCGGAGCGGCTGGATACGTCGGCGCTGGAGGATGTGCTCCCCGCGCTGCCGTTCCTGCGCCGGGTGGGCTGTACCGCCGGGCAGGCGGAGGCCGTGAGCCGGATGCTGGCCGGACGGCCCGACGTGGCGGTGTCCCCGTGGGAATGACCGGTTTTTGAGAAAAGTATGCAAGCTGCGTACCAAAAATCCCTTGTCGTCATTTATAATGGCGGCAAGGGATCTTGCCGTGCGGCGGCGCCGGCAGACCGTTTTGACGCAGTGTTAAGGACGAAAACGCTTTGGAGGTGTGAAAATGAAGAAACTGATCTCTCTGATCCTGGCGCTGGCCCTGTGCCTGGGCCTGGGCGGGACGGCTCTGGCCAAAGGGTCGGCGGAGATTCCCCGGCCGGACGCTTATTTGGACGACGACTGTGTTTTCTATGACGCCGATATGTTCGAGCCCGACTCGGGCGCGGAGAAGTTCCACCATATCCAGGCGGCCGTGGAGATCGACGACATCGATGAGCTGGAGGACTACCTGTATTTCCTGGCTGAAGGGCCCTTTGACCTGACGATGATATACAGCGAGGGCATAGGCGACTCCTCCTATAAGAACAAGGCCGCGTTCTACGAATACACAGGAGAGGATGACCCCGGCACCATCCAGGCCGGCGACGGCCTGGCCCTCGATCTCGACGCGCCGGTCCAGGCGGCCATCTTTATGGAAGAGGACGACGGCATGGCCGTGCTGGTGCTTCTGTGCGCCAAGGGGTTCGATCTGGTGAAGAAGTGGGACGACGGGGAAAAGTCCTCCGGCGGCTTCAGCATCAAGAGCTTCTTTGGCCTGGGCGGCCCGGACGCCGATCCTCTGCCCGACCCCCGTGCGGCCCTGTCCGCCAACAAGAAGAGCATGGAGATAGAGCAGATGGACGATGAGACCATCGACGGCGTCAACTACAGCGTGTATAACTACTCGTTCACGTATGCCGCCCTGTCCGGCGACGTCGCCCACAGCTTCTATTCCGGCGAGGTGAAGGAGGCGGGCTATACCATGGAGAAGGCCGACGAAGGGGACGACCGGATCATGTATACCATCGCCGACGGCGACGGGAACACCGCCGTGCTGGTGGAGTATAAGAAGCCCACCATGTCCTTCAGCTCCTGGTGGACCCTCTACATCCCCGACGGGATGGAGTTCGACTACGGCGGAGACGGGACCGTGACCGGCGTCGCCGGCGGGAAGATCTCCGGCTCCTTCCAGAACGACCCCTTCTTCTAAACGCCGCGGAAAGAGCGGGCAAGCAATAAAATGAAAAACAGGAGCCTCCCGGGGAGGCTCCTGTCCCTGTTTTCAGCGGCGGCATCCGCAAAAGTGGGGATCGTGCGCCGCGTCATACTTGCGTGGGGCCGCAAATCATGCTATCATATCGATTGGTCGAGAGATCTGTCGATCAACATCGTCATAAGGGGTCAGTCATGGACAACACCATCTATAAAAACGCCATCCACCGTTTCGTGCTGGACGGCGAGCCCGTCTCCTGTGAGCTGTACGGCTGCGGGCATATCAACCACACGTTCCTGCTCGCCACAGACACCGGCAGACGGTACATCCTGCAGATGCTCAACGGCGCCGTGTTCCCGGACCCGGAGGGGCTCATGGAGAACGTGGTGGCCATCACCCGGCACATCGCCTCCAAATGCACCGATCCACGGGGCAGCCTGCATCTGAACCCCACGGTGGACGGGCGGCTCTATACCCGCGGCGACAAGGGCAACATGTGGCGGCTGTATGACTTCGTGGAGAACAGCATCTGCCTGCAGGCCCCGGAGACGCCGGAGGACTTTTACCAGAGCGCCATCGCCTTCGGCACCTTTCAGCAGCAGCTGGCGGACTTTCCCGCTGAGACCCTGCACGAGACCATCCCCCATTTCCACAACACCCCGGACCGGTACCGGAAGTTCCGCCAGGCCCTGGCGGCGGATAAGCTGGGCCGGGCGAAGGAGGTCCGGCCGGAGATCGATTTCGTGCTGGCGCGGGAGGAAGAGGCCGGCGCGCTGCAGCGGATGCGGGACAGCGGCGAGCTGCCCACCCGTGTGACCCACAACGACACCAAGCTCAACAACGTGATGCTGGACGCCCGGACCCGCAAGGCCCTGTGCGTGATCGACCTGGACACGGTGATGCCCGGTCTGGCGGCCTATGACTTTGGGGACTCCATCCGCTTCGGCGCGGCCACGGCCGCGGAGGATGAGACGGACCTCTCCAAGATGGAGATGGACCTGGGGGCCTTTGAGACCTTCACGAGGGGCTTTCTGGAGGCCTGCCCTGGGCTGACGGAGCGGGAGAAGCAGACGCTGCCGCTGGGGGCGAAGCTGATGACGCTGGAGTGCGGGGTGCGGTTTCTGACCGATTACCTGGAGGGGGACGTGTACTTCGCCGTCCACCGGCCGGGGCACAACCTGGACCGGGCGCGGACCCAGTTCAAGCTGGTGGCGGACATGGAGCGCAAATGGGATGACATGGCCGCCGTGGTGGCAAGGCTGTCCGGCGCGGCTGTCTGAGCTGAGAGCATAAGTATATTTTGCAAAGGACCTGGGTCCCGCTGGGGCCCGGGTCTTTTGCTGTCCGCCGCCGGCAGACAGCATTTTTTGTATGTCCTGTTATAGGACATATTTTTGCGATCGTTGGCATACCATAGGGTTGTCCTGCTGCAAGACGACCATGAGAGGAATGATGGTATGGCACGCATCATAGACGGCGGCGAGATGAATATGGTAGGCCGGACGGTCCGCCGGCTCCGTCAGGAGCGGGGCATGAGCCAAAAGACGCTTTCCGAGCGGCTGGAGACCCTGGCGGTATATGTCTGCCGGGGCTCCGTTTCCCGCATCGAAGAGGGCCGCCGGACGGTGACGGACATCGAGCTCCACGGACTGGCCCAGGTGCTGGGCGTGTCCGTGGACGAGCTGTTCCGCGATATGGAGCGCGAATAGCCGCCATGAAGATCCTTTTCAACACGGACAAGCTCCTGCATCTGGTGAGCGCCCTGCAGACGTTCACGGGCCTCAAGACCAGCATCTTTGACGCCGCGGGGCGGGACATCCAGATCTTCGGCGGCCATCAGGAGTTCTGCCGCCTTGTCAACGCCGACCCGGAGGGCCACCGGCGGTGTGAGGACTGCGACGCGCGGGCGGTGGAGGCATGCGCCGCCGCGGGAGAGGTGTATCGCTACCGGTGCCATCTGGGGCTGTGCGAGGTGGCGCTGCCGCTGGTGGAGAACGGCGTGCCCATCGCCTATCTGTCCTTTGGGCAGTATTTGGACAATTCGCCGAAGGAACGGCAGTGGGAGCGGACCGAGCGGTCCGCCGCCTGGTACACGGGGGATAAAAAAGCACTAAGAGAGGCCTTTTGGCAGCTGCGGCAGTACTCCTTCCAGGAGACCTCCGCCTATGCGGATATCCTCCGGGCCCTGACGGCCTATATCCTCCAGGAGGGCATCATCCGCTCGGCGGAGTATACGGACCTGCAGCGGCTGGAGCTGTATCTGGACCAGCATTACCGGGAGAGCCTGACGTTGAAGAAGATCGCGGGGGACCTGCAGATGGGCACCACAAAGCTCTGCGCCCTGGCGAAACGTCTGCCGGGCGGCGGCACCGTCACCCAGGCCATCGCCCGCCGGCGCATCCGGGAGGCCGAGAGCATGCTCCGCCATGGGGACGCGCCCATCTCCACTGTGGCGGAGGCGGTGGGCTACAGTGACTATAACTACTTCACCAAGGTCTTTCGGGCCGCCACGGGCGTGACCCCCAGCGCCTATCGGCGGGCGAATCGGCAGTAAACTTGGTGAAATGAAACAAATTGTGCAGATAGCCAAATTATTGCGGAATATATTACTATTAATCGTTTGATTTTCCTATTATATGGACCGCCGGTCCGGTACAATGAAGCTACCGGGACCCGCGGTCCGCTTTTTTCTTTCGTGGGAAAGGGCTGAAACTTCGGTCGCCCTAATTTAATAATCATAAAGGAGATCAACGAACATGAAGAAGATCCTAGCAATGCTTCTGGCGCTGACGATGGTGCTCTCCCTGGGCGCGGCGGCCTTCGCCGACGACGAGATCACCCTGGACGTCATCATCTGCCAGTACAGCTCCGGCACGCAGGACTGGTTCCTGGGCTCCGGCATGGACGGCACCAACTTCGTGGATAAGTTCGAAGCCGAGAACCCCGGCATCAAGCTGAACCTGGAGGTCGTGAGCTGGAACGACGTTTACACCGTGGCCGACACCCGCATCCAGGACGGCAAGCTGGACGTCCTGAACATCGACGTGTTCGCCAACTACGCCAACGACGGCCTGCTGGAGCCGGTGAGCCAGTACTGCCCCGAGGAGCTGTACAACGACTTCTTCCCCTCCTTCATCGCCAACTCCGTCATTGACGACACCGTGTGGGCCGTGCCCGACCTGGCCTCCGCCCGCGCGCTGTGGTACAATGTGGACATGTTCGAGGAGATGGGCATCGAGCCCCCCACCACCTGGGCCGAGCTGGAGGATGTGTCCCAGACCATCCTGGACTTCTATGACGGCGACGTGTATCCCTGGGGCATCGACATGACCACCGACGAAGGCCAGGCGGCCTTTGCCTACTACACCTGGGGCAACGGTGGCGGCTTCATCGACGAGGAGGGCAACTGGGCCCTGAACAGCGACGCCAACGTGGAGGCCATCGAGTACGCCATCAGCCTGGTGAACAATGGCTACACCAACCCCAACCCCGCCACCCAGACCCGTTACGATCTGGAGGATATGTTCGCTGCCGGTGACATGGCCATGGTCATCGCCCCCAACGACATGCCCACCTACTGCGCCGGCAAGGACTCTGACGTCAACCTGGCCTCCGCGCCCATCCCCGCCAACGAGGGCCTGATCGGCTCCGGCGTGGGCGTCATGGACCGCGTCATGGCCTTCAAGGACGAGTCCCTGTCCGAGGAGGAGACCGCCGCCCGCGACGAGGCCATCGGCAAGTTCCTGGAGTTCTTCTATCGTCCTGAGAACTACGTGGGCTGGGTCAGCATGGAGGGCTTCCTGCCCGCCGTCAACTCCGCCGTGGCCGCTCTGGTGGAGTCCGATCCCTCCTTCGAGGCGTGGCTGAGCGTGCTGGACAGCAGCAAGTTCTATCCCACCTCCCTGGGTGAATGGGACGCCGTCAAGCAGGGCGTCATCAAGGCTGAGCAGAACGCGCTGACCGGCGCCGATGTCCGCGCTGAGCTGGACGCGCTCCAGGCCGACATCGTGGCCCAGGCCGAGGCTGCCGCTGCCAAGTAACATACCACCAGACCCGAAAGAGCAGAGTTTTCGAGGGCCGGACGAAGGTCCGGCCCTCTTTCTATTCCGCGGGGGAGCTCGAGGGGGCAAAGCCCGCCTCGAAAGGGAACAGACGCCCCGCGCCTTGCGCGGCGAGCGCAGCGAGAACTTTTGCAGAGCAAAAGCATAGGCGTCATTTGCGAGAACGGGGGAGCTCGAGGGGGCAAAGCCCGCCTCGAAAGGGAACAGACGCCCCGCGCCTTGCGCGGCGAGCGCAGCGAGAACTTTTGCAGAGCAAAAGTATAGGCGTCATTTGAAAGAAGGGTGAGGCGTGAATAAGACGTTACAGAAAAAAGTGCAGCCCTATATCTGGCTGCTGCCTAGCATCGTTTTGATGGCCGTGTTCGTCATCTTCCCCATTCTGATCGTGTTCCGTCTGGCCTTCAGCGAGGTGTCCAAGGCCGGCATCGTGGGCGGCTTCGTGGGCTTTCAGAACTTCCGGGACGCCATCGGACTGCCCGCCTTCAAGACGGTCATGCTCAATACCCTGTACTGGGTGGTATCCGTGGTGGGCCTGAGCACGGTGCTCGGCTTCACCATCGCCATGGTGCTCAACCAGAAATTCCACGGCCGGAAGATCGCCCGGGCCATCCTGGTGCTGCCCTGGGCCACCAGCCTGGTCATCCAGGCGTCGGTGTGGAACTACATCATCAAATATGAATACGGCAACCTGAACAACGTCCTCTTGAACCTGGGCATTATCAAGGAGGCCATCAACTGGCGCTCCAGCTACCAGATCGAGTTCATCTGGGAGTGCGGCGTGGGCATTTTCGTGACCATTCCCTTCGTCACCTTCTGCGTGCTGTCCGGCCTGCAGAGCATCGATTCCACCCTCTATGAGGCGGCGGACATCGATGGGGCCAGCTACTGGGATAAGCTTTGGCGCATCACCGTGCCCCTGGTCAAGCCCAGCCTCACGGTCAGCACCGTGCTGAACATCATCTATGTGTTCAATTCCTTCCCCATCGTCTACACCATGACCAAGGGCGCGCCCGCCAACAAGACGGACACCCTGGTCACGTATCTATACATGCTCAATTACTATAACCGCCAGAAGGGCCCGGCCACGGCGCTGTCCGTGATCGGATTTTTGGTGCTGTGTATCTGCGCCGGAGTCTACATGGTGGGCGTCATGCGGAAGGAGGAGCAGCTGTGAACGATCCCAAGGCTATCGCCAAGAAAAACCGCACGGCTCTTTTGCTGATCCTGCTCTCGCTGATCCTGGCGGCGGGCATCCTGAGCCTGCCCGCCTATCATTTCACCTCCAGCGTGTACACGAAAAAATCCGCCAACACCTTCGTGGGGGACGAGAAATACGTGGAGGTCCGCGCCGAGGTGGACGCCGTGGCGGAGGAATACCGGGCCTCCGGCATGGACGTGTCGGTCAGCGAGTCGGTGACCGAACGGACCAACTCCAAGGGCGAGACCACTTCCATGGTGGCCTTCTCCGTGGATCAGACCTTCACGAAAAACGGCTGGTCCTTCCTGGGCGCGGGCATAGGCTCCGCCTGGGTGCTCATGGGATTGCTGCTGTGCCTGGCGCTCAGCGCGGCATGCGCCCTGGGGGGCACGGTGGGGTGCATGGACGAGGCGTACCGCTCGCTGGACGGGCGGGCGGCCAGCCTGCGCACGGCGTCCTATTACCTGGCGCTCATCGCCATGCTGCTGGTGCCGGTGTTCTTCATGGTGAACACGGTGCTCATGTCCCGGCGGGTGGATCTGTATCTGGACGATCTGATCACCGAGGGGAAAGAGGAGCTGTTCGCCAGGCTGGACGCGTTTTTGTTCGGCGGCCAGGGCGGCGAGGACCTGGAGAACATGCTGAAGGGCCTGAGTTTCCGGAATACGGGGGCCATGTGGCTGCTGCTGCCCTGCAGCGCCGCCATGATGGCGGGCGGCATCCAGCTGCGCCGGGGCAGCGTGAAACACACGGTGCTGCGTGGGCTGCTGTATGCTTTCGTGATCGCTCTGTGCGTATTCATCCTCTATCCCTACTACGTGATGCTGGTCACCGGCTTCCGCTCCATCGCCGAGACCAACGACAGCGACTTTCTGCACCTGCTGCCCACGGAGTGGCAGTGGGGCAACCTGAAGCACATCATCGACCGGGGCGTGCTGCGGTATCTGGGCAACTCCCTGCTGATTGCCGGCGGGGCCACGGTGCTGGCGCTGCTGTGCGGCATCCCGGCGGCCTACGCCATGGCCCGTATGCGCTTTAAGGGAAAAAACATATTCCTGGGCTTCGTCATCGTCAGCCAGATGTTCTCCCCGGTGGTGCTGCTGATCGGCATCTCCCAGCTGATGAGCGCGATGCACATGTACGACTCCATCTGGGGCCTGATGTTTATCAACGCCGCCTTCAACCAGGCCTTCGCCATATGGCTGCTGCGGGGCACCTTCGTGTCCATCTCTCCGGAGATGGAGCAGGCGGCCAAGATCGACGGCTGCAACACGGTGGGCTCCCTGGTGCGGGTGCTGCTGCCCATGGCCGCGCCGGGCATCGTGACTACGCTGATCTTTGTGTTCATCAACGCCTGGAACGAGTACACCATCTCCACGGTGCTCATCTCCACGGCCACCAAGCGGCCCATCACCGTGGGCATCACCCAGTTCTCCTCCTTCAACATGATCGAGTGGCAGAACCTGTTCGCCGCGTCCCTGCTGGCGACGATCCCGGTGGTGATCCTGTTCATGTGCATCGAAAAGCACCTGACCAGCGGCCTGACCGCCGGCGGCGTCAAGGGATAAAAACCGGAAAAATAAGAAAAGACCGCCTGCAAAAGGCGGCCTTTTCTTATGGCGGAAGCGGTGGGATTCGACCTGCGCTGCGGCGCAGGCCGCCTCGGGTTGCAAAGCGCCACCGGCGCTTTGCCAAGAGCCCTCGGGTTCGAATCCCAATATTCCAAAAGTGAGACCGCCCAGAAGGGGCGGTCTCACTTTTGGCGGAAGCGGTGGGATTCGAACCCACGAGACCTTGCGGTCTACCTGATTTCGAGTCAGGCCCGTTATGACCACTTCGATACGCTTCCTCGGCTCCCATACTATACCATTTCGGCCGTCCGGTGTCAACCGGGCGCCGCTTTACATTTTCGGGCCGATGCCCTATAATATGAAGAAACAAGCAGGAAAGGCGGGCGGTGGAAATGCCCCGATATGCCACAGACTTCATCACCCAGGTGGTGCTCCGGGCGGACTTCGTCCCCGGCTCGGCTCCGATCACGGGCCCCTTGCCGGAGGCCGTGACGGCGGCGCTGGAGGGCTATCCGGAGAGGGTGCTGATGAACCGGCCGCGGACGGAGGTGCGGGTGCAGAAAACGCCCCAGGGCCCGGTCCGGGATACCCGCACCATCCAGATCACGGAGCATAACTTCTGGACCAGGGACCGGGAGGCGCACGCCGCGGTCAGCAGCGAATATATCTTTCTGGCCCGGCGGCGGTATGAGGGCTACGCCCCGCTGCGGGAGGCATTTCTGGAGCTGAGCGAGGCCATGGCCGAGAGCTTTCCCGGGCTGCGGATACGGCGGTTGGGAATGCGTTATGTAAATGAAATAAAGCTGCCGGAGACCGATATTAAACCGGGCCTTGGTGCGGAATTCTGGGAACATTATGTTAACCCATTGCTGGTAGGCGGACTGCGTTTTGCCGCCAATGACGGGGCCCTGGCACGGCACATGTGCACCACGGAGCTGAATTACGGCACGGATCGCGCCACCATCCGCTACGGCATCTTCAACAGCGAGTATCCCCGTCCCAACCGGCGGCGGGAGTTTGTGCTGGATGTGGACGCCTTCAGCCAGGCGGAGATGGGGCCGGAGGCCGTGGCGGGGAAGCTGGACGACTATCATGCGGCGGCGGTACAGGTGTTCGAGGCCGCCATCACCGACGGCCTGCGGGCCAGGATGGGCCGGGCGTGAGGGCGGACCGGGGCCGGAACGGGGCCTATGGGGCTCTGAACGGCGTATATTGGATGCTGAGCTGCCTGGCCTACTCCTTTATGGGCGTGTTCCTGCTGGGGAGGGGCTACTCCAACAGCGCTATGGGCGCCGTGGTGGCCGCGGGGCAGATCCTGGCGCTGGCGCTTCAGCCGGCCGCGGCGGCCCTGGCGGATCGGACGCCAAAAGCGCCGCTGGCGGTGATGGGCGCGGTGACGGCGGCGGTGGGACTGGCTGGGCTGGGTCTGGCGCTCCTGCCGGGGCAGAACTGGGCGGTGACAGGACTGAGCGTGGGGTTCATCACGCTCGTCATCGTGCTGCAGCCGCTGGTGAACGCCTTTGCCTACTATATCGAGGCGCTGGGCACGGCGGTGTCCTTCGGGGCCTGCCGGGCGGTGGGCTCGCTGGCTTATGGGGCGCTGGCGGCGGTGTTGGGCCGGCTGGTCCTCCGGACCGGGGAGATCGCGGTGCCGGTATCGGGCGTCGCCGCGGCGGCGGCCATGCTGGCGCTGACCGGGTGGTTTGCCCGGATGGAGCCCCCGGCGCGGCGGGAGGAGCCGGCGGAAAAAGCGCCCGCCTCCGGCGGCCGGGTGCTGGCGGACCGGCGGTTCCGGCGGATGCTGGCGTCTACGGCGCTGCTCTTTTTCGCCCACGCCATCCTCTCCAGCTTCACCATCCAGATCGTCCGGGGCGTGGGCGGCGACAGCGGGGATATGGGCCTTCTGACGGGCTATATCGCGGTGTTGGAGCTGCCGGCCATGTTCTGCTTCGAGCGGCTGCGGCGGCGGTTCTCCGCCGGCGGGATGCTGCGGTTCGCGGCGGTGTTCTTCGCGGTAAAGACGGTGCTGGCCCTGGCGGCCGGGTCCATGGCAGGGCTCTACGGGGCCATGTTCTTCCAGGCGGTGTCCTACGCGCTGTTCATCCCCGCCTCGGTCCGCTGGGCCGGGGAGATGGCCGGGGCGGGAGAGACCAACCGCGCCCAGGCCTATATCACCGCCATGGTCACCGTGGGCAACATCTGCGCCAGCCTGGCCGGCGGCGTGCTCATCGACGCGGCGGGGGTGAAGTGGGCGCTGGCCGCGGCGGCGGTCTGTGCCGCTGCCGGCGCGGCGGTGATGCTGTGGGGCGTGAAGAAGTAGACATAATTTGATTTACATAATATAATGACCGGACCGGGAGCAAGCGCCCCCGGTCCGGTCATTTGCGGCGCGTCCTCTTTGCTTTTTTCAGCGCAGGTGATAGATCCGGCGGACCTCGTCGGTGGGGGAGCCGTCCGCCTTGCATAGGAACAGCCCCGGCTGGGCGGAGAGCCCCGGCCGTCCGCCCCGGCGGCCCAGGATCAGGGCCAGGGCGGGGGCGCTGCCCGCCGTATGGCTCACCAGGCGCAGGGCCTTGGGCTCGATGTCCGCCAGACGCATGGCCGCGAAGATGTCCGTGAGGAACTCCGGCTTGTGGACCAGGCAGAAACTGCCGCCCCGGCGCAGCAGGTAGCTGGCCGCGCCGGAGAATTGGGCGGGGGAGAGCCCGTCGCCCCTGGCGGCGGCGCGGGCCGCGTCCGGCGAGGCCTTCCCGGCGTAGTAATAGGGGGGATTGCAGACCACCAAGTCGTATTCCCCCGCGCGGCCCAGGGCACGGTACTGCCGGGCGTCCATCGCGGTGACCTCTCCCTCGATGGCGTTGACCCGGTAGTTTTCCCGGCAGACGTCCACTGCCTGGGGGCGGATGTCCACGCTGTCGAAAACGGCGTAGGGCTCCCGTGCGTGGAGCAGCACCGACAGCAGCCCGCCGCCGCAGCCGATGTCCATGCACCGGTCAAAGCTGCCCAGGCTCGCGGCAAAGTGGGCCAGCAGCACGGAATCGGTGGTGATCCTGAACACCGTGTCGTCGGCATAGATGGGGCCGCCCGGCCAGAGCTGTTTCATAGGAGCGTCCTCGCTTCAAAAAAAGGATACGGGCGATATGCCCTGTGGCATATCGCCCGCCGTTTTGCTTGTTCCTTACTCTTCCGCGATGGCGGACATGGGGCACTGCGCAGCGCAGGAGCCGCAGCTGACGCACTTGTCAGGGTCGATGACGTAGTGGGCGTCGCCCTCGGAAATGGCCTCGACAGGGCACTGATCGGCGCAGGAGCCGCAGGAGATGCAAGCATCAGAGATCTTATAAGCCATAGTAAGTACCTCCTTTTTTTATGTACGCCCACATACTAGCACAAAGACAGGGCGTTTTCAATAGTTTTTTCACGATTTCCAAAATAAAGCCAGGGTCTGCAAACCGTTGGGGCCCTAGTGTTCGGGGGCGCCATGCGGCGGCGGGGCCGTTTTGCGCGCCGGTGGGGCCGGCCGGAAAAAACAACGCCGCTCGCGCTTTTATTCCGCCGGGATGGGCTATAATCCTCCAGGAGGCGATGAGAGCATATGAAAACGGATCGGTTCACCGAGCGGGCGCGGAAGGCCATCGAAGAGGCGTATGAGGCCAGCCGGGAGCTGGGCCACAGCTATGTGGGCACGGAGCATCTGCTGATCGGCCTGATGCGGGAGGGTGAGGGCCTGGCCTGCCGGTGTCTGCGCCGGAGCGGTCTGGAGGCGGTGCGGATGACGGAGCTGGTCACCAGCTCCGCCGGCCGGGGGACTCCGGGCCCGCCGGCCCAGGGGCTCACGCCCAAGGCCAGGCGCAGCATCGAGCTGGCCTGCTGCGACGCGGCCCGGCTGGGCCACAGCTTCGTGGGCACGGAGCACCTGCTGATGGGCATCCTGCGCCAGGCCGACTGCGCGGGGACGAAGGCCGTGGAGGAGGCGGGGGTGGACCCCAACAAGCTCTATACGGACGTGATGGACATCTTTGACCGGCCGGATTACCGCGCCCGGCAGGAGGACGGCGGGGCCCGGACGCTGCCCCGTCGGAGCGACACGCGGGTGCTGGATCAGTACAGCCGGGATCTGACGGAGATGGCCGCCCGCGGGCAGCTGGACCCGGTGGTGGGCCGGGAGAAGGAGCTGGACCGGGTGATCCAGATCCTGTCCCGGCGCACGAAAAACAATCCCATCCTCATCGGGGAGCCCGGCGTGGGCAAGACGGCGGTGGCGGAAGCCCTGGCCCGGCGGATGGCGGCGGGGGACGTGCCGGAGCACCTGCGCCGCAAGCGCATCGCCGCGCTGGATATCCCCTCCATGCTGGCGGGCACCAAATACCGGGGCGATTTCGAGGACCGGGTGAAAACGGTGCTGCGGGAGGTGGCCCGGGCGGGGGACGTGATCCTGTTCGTGGATGAGATGCACACCATCATCGGCGCCGGCGCGGCCGAGGGGGCCATCGACGCGGCCAACATCCTCAAGCCCGCCCTGGGCCGGGGGCAGATCCAGATGATCGGCGCCACCACATTGGAGGAATACCGGACCCATGTGGAAAAGGACGCGGCTCTGGAGCGGCGGTTCCAGCCGGTGACGGTGTCGGAGCCCACGCGGGAGGAGAGCGTGCGCATCCTGACGGGGCTGCGGGACCGGTATGAGGCCCATCACGGCCTGACGATCACCGACGAGGCCATCCGCGCGGCGGTGGACCTGTCCAGCCGGTATATCACGGACCGGTTCCTGCCGGACAAGGCGGTGGACCTGATCGACGAGGCGGCCAGCCGGGTGCGGATGGCGGGGGCCCGGGTGCCGGAGGGGATCAAGGCCGCGGAGGAACGGGTGCTGAGCCTGCGGGCCGCCAAGGAGCAGGCGGTGAAGGCCCAGGATTTCGAGGGGGCGGCATCCCTCCGGGATCAGGAGCGCCAGGGCCGGGCGGAGCTGGACGCGGTCCGGGGCGCCTGGACGGCCCGCGCCGGGGCCGCGCGGCTGCAGGTGGGGGCCGAGGACGTGGCCGCGGTGGTGTCCGGGTGGACCGGCGTGCCGGTGGAGAGCCTCACCCGGGAGGAGAGCGAACGGCTCAGCCACCTGGAGGAGATCATCCATCGGCGCATCGTCGGCCAGGAGGAAGCGGTATCCGCCGTCTGCCGGGCCATCCGGCTGGGCCGGGTGGGGCTGGCGGACCCGGGCCGGCCGGTGGGCAGCTTCCTGTTCCTGGGGCCCACGGGCGTGGGCAAGACGGAGCTGTGCCGGGCGCTGGCCGAGGCGGTATACGGCGACGAGCAGGCCGTCATCCGGGTGGACATGTCCGAGTATATGGAAAAGCACGCCGTCAGCCGGCTCATCGGCGCGCCGCCGGGATACGTGGGCCACGACGAGGGCGGATACCTCACCGAGAAGGTCCGGCGCAAGCCCTGGAGCGTGGTGCTGTTCGACGAGATGGAGAAGGCCCACGAGGACGTGTGGGGCCTGCTGCTGCAGATCCTGGAGGACGGCGTGCTCACCGACTCCCGGTCCCGGAAAACGGATTTCAAGAACACGGTCATCGTCATGACCTCCAACGTGGGTGCCCAGCAGATCGTGGGCGGCAGCCGGGCGCTGGGCTTCTCCGGCCGGGAGGAGACGGACCGGAGCCGGTACGAGGACATGAGCGGGCATGTGATGGAGGAGGCCCGCCGGGTGTTCCGGCCGGAGCTTCTCAACCGCATGGACGCCATCGTGGTGTTCCGGCCCCTGGCGCGGGAGGAGCTGCGCACCATCGCGGCCGGTCTGATGGACAAGGTGGCGGACCGGCTGCGGGCGCGGGGCGTGGAGCTGGAGGTGACGGAGCAGGCCCTGGACGCGCTGGGGGCGGAGGGATACGACCCTGCCTATGGGGCCCGGCCGCTGCGCCGATGCGTGCGCCGGTGGGTGGAGGACCCGCTGGCGGAGATGCTGCTGGCGGGGGAGCTGACCGCCGGGGACCGGGCGCGCGTCACGGCGCGGGACGGCCGCGCGGCGGTAGAAAAAGTTGACGGCGAGGGCAAATGATGCTAAAATTCCTCGCGGCGGGACGGGTCAAGGCCCGTTCCGCCGTTTTTTTGGGAGGAAGAGCCATGCAAGATCTGGAACGACTGAAAGAGAGCGTCAACGCCGGCGAGGGCTTCATGCGCATGCTGGGTATTGAGGTGACGGCGCTGGAGCCGGGATACTGCGAGTGCCGGGCGCCCCTGGGGCCGGAGAAGAACAATCCCCACGGCATCGCCCACGGCGGGTTTCTCTTCACCGTGTGCGACACCGCCGCCGGCGTCGCCGGCACGACCCTGGGACGGGGCGTGGTGGGCCGCACGGCGGACATCCACTTTCTCCATCCCGGCACGGGCGCGTATGTGACCGCCCGGGGCCGGGTGACGGAGGCGGGCCGCACCATGGGGCTGTGCCAGGTGGAACTGTTTGACGACCGTGACCAGCTCATCGTGACCGGCAGCTTCGAGCTGTATTTTCTGGGGAGCGCGCCTCAGGGCACGTAAGCGGCCAGCTCTGTGCCCGGATAGTAGTGGGCCAGGATGTCCTGCCAGCGCATGCCCTGGGCGGCATAGGTGTTGGCGCCCCACTGGCTCATGCCCACCCCGTGGCCGTAGCCGGACACGGTGAAGCAGACGCTGTCGCCGTCCCGGCGCACCGTGAAGGCGGTGGAGCGCAGCCCCAGCAGGGAGCGCAGCTGGGAGCCGGTGAACGCCTTCCCGCCCACGGTCATGGACTTCACCCGGCCGGCGCTGTCCAGCGCCGGCTTGCCCAGCCATCCGGACGGGTCCTCCGCCGGGGCGACAGACAGCGCCTCGGCCAGCTCCCGGACCGTCATGGTGACGGTGGTCACAAGGCCGGGGGCGTCCCGGACCGTCTCGGGACTGGACACGCTGACGAGATAGGGAAGCGGCGACCAGAGATTGGCGCTGTCCTCGGTGACGCCGGCGGAGCTGGCGTGGAAGGCCGCCTGGATGGCCTGGCCGCCGTAGGTGAGATACTGCCCGTCCGTGTCGGCCGCGGCCGCGGCCACGGCGGCATAAAAGGCGTCATAGTCCGCGCCCCAGCGCTCCCGCAGGGACGGCTCGTCCAGCCAGGCCAGGCAGCACCCCGGATCGGCGCACAGATCGGCGCCCGGATGGCGGGTGCAGGCCAGCGCAAAGGTGCGGATGGCCACGGCCTGGGCCCGCAGCGCCTCCGGCCGGAAGCTGGCGGGCATCTCCGCCGCCACGGCGCCGGGCAGGTATTCCGCCATGGTCATGGTCCGGGGCCCGTCCTCCGTCAGCAGAACAAGCGCGGTCCTCCCGTCGGCGGTCCCGGCGGGGGGCACGTCGGCCAGATAGAACTGTCCGGAGAGCCCGGCGGTGAGGGCCAGCCATAGCAAAAAGCGGGGGAAAAATTTCATGGCGCAGCATTCCTTTCATGCCGCCGTCCGGGGGCGGCATCCCTTGACGTGACCGGCGCCAGGGTATATAATCGCCGGTAGATAATACTATGGGGGAATGGAGCGAAACATGCGTAGCGAAGCATTCAAATTGACCAGCTTTACCGCCGTCGTCAGCGCGGTGGGTTTTCTTCTCCGCTGGCTGCAGGATATGCGCATCGCTGACGAGGAAGCGGGCCTGGCCGCCAACGCGCCCATCAGCTGGCTGGTGGCCGGGATCATGGTGCTGATGGCCGCCGCGCTGGCGGTATATGTGACCTACCTGCGCCGGTTCGACGCCCCGGCGGAGGCGGACAAGGCGCTGGTGGGCTCGATGGCCCTGTCCGGCATGATCAGTATGATCCCGCCGGTGCTGCTGGCTCTGGCCGGCGCGGTGCAGATCATCCATCCCGGCGACGGTCTCGTATGGCCGACGCTCCACCGGATCGGCGGGGGGATGATGATCCTGGGTGCCCTTGGCGGGGGCATCATCGCCATGAACGTGTCCAAGGCCGAGCAGGTCTCTGCCTGCCGGAAGGGCGCGGTGTTGATGATCCTGTTCGGCCTGTTTTGGATCGTCTCCGGCTACCGGGACGCGGCCACGGACCCCCAGGTGTGGCGGTTCGTGACGGAGATCCTGGCCCAGAGCGGGATGCTGCTGGCGGTGTATTATGTGGCGGGGTTCTTCTTCAACTCCCCCCATCCCTGGTGGGCGCTGTATACCTGCAACCTGGGCGCGTTTTTGTGCATCATGTGCGCGATCGACGACAACGGCCTGGGCCAGAGCATGGCGTTCGCCGCCATGGCGCTGCAACTGCTGCTGTGGAGCTTCACCATCACGGAGAATCTGAAAACCAAGCCCATCCAGCCGGTCATGCCGGGGGACAAGGTGCTTTGATATCCATTTGCTGCAGGACGGCGGCCGGTGATACCGGGCGCCGTCTCAGAGCGTGTGGACGCAATAAATAGAAGGAGGGACCGTCATGCCGGGAAGGAAAAAGCTGGTGCTGGAGCCGGAGTGGTGCAAGGGCTGCGGCATCTGCGTGGCCTTCTGCCCCAAGAACGCCCTGGAACTGGCGGGGGAGAAGGTCAGACTCAAGGAGGACAACGAGTGCGTGCTGTGCGGCCAGTGCGAGGAGCGCTGCCCGGACTACGCGCTGTATCTGGAGGAGCTGGAGGAGTGAAAAAAGGCGGCGCGCGCCGCCGAAAGGAAGTATGGAAAAGATGTCGGGAAAGAGAGTTCTGATGCAGGGCAACGAGGCCTGCGTGGAGGGAGCCATCGCCGCGGGGATGCGGTTTTACGCCGGATACCCCATCACCCCTTCCACCGAGATCGCCGAGCAGTGCGCCCTGCGGCTGCCCCAGGTAGGGGGCAGGTTCATCCAGATGGAGGATGAGTTGGCGTCCATGGCGGCGGTGCTGGGGGCCTCGGCCACCGGCGTGAAGGCCATGACTGCCACCTCCGGGCCGGGCTTCTCCCTCAAGCAGGAGAACATCGGCTACGGCTGCCTGGCGGAGATCCCCTGCGTGGTGGTGGACGTGCAGCGGTCCGGCCCCTCCACGGGCCTGCCCACCAGCCCCTCCCAGGGCGACTATATGCAGGCCCGCTGGGGCACCCATGGGGACCATCCGGTGATCGCCCTGACCCCCTCGTCGGTCCAGGAGACCTACCGGCTCATCATCCGGGCCTTCAACCTCTCGGAGAAATACCGCACGCCGGTGATCTTCCTGATGGATGAGATCGTGGGCCACATGCGGGAGGGCGTCACCCTGCCCCGGCCGGACGAGCTCATCATCAACAAGCGCCACATCTCCTACCACGACGGGGCCAACAAGCAGTGCTACGCCGTGCCGGAGGGGAAATTCGTGCCCGCCATGAAGGCCTTCGGCCAGGGCGAGCGCTACAACATCACGGGCCTGGCCCACGATGTGTCCGGCTTCCCCACCAACAACAACGCCGTCGCCGGGGCCCTGTATACCCGGCTGATGGAGAAGATCGGCCGGAACCTGGACGACATCGTCCGGGTGGAGGAGTACATGCTGGACGACGCGGACACCGCGGTGGTGTGCTTCGGCGGCACCGCCCGGGCGGTGATGAGCGCCGTGGAGCAGGCCCGCGCGGAGGGCATGAAGGTGGGCATGTTCCGGCCCGTCACCGTCTGGCCCTTCCCGGAGGCCCAGCTGCGGGCCAGGCTGCCGGGTCTGAAGCGCGTGCTGATGGTGGAGCACAACTACGGTCAGATGCTCCTGGAGGTCCAGCGCGTGGCGGCGGAGCGGCTGCCGGTTGGCTTCCTGGGCCGGATCGACGGCACGGTGATCCCCCCGGCGGACATCCTCAACAAGCTGCGGGAAATGGAGGGACGGGAAAATGCCCAGTGAACTCATCCACAAATACATGCGCATCGACCACCTGCCCCATATCTGGTGCCCTGGCTGCGGCAACGGCATCATCATGCGGGACGTGGCCGTGGCGCTGGAGGAGCTGATCGACGACCCGGAGGTGAACGTGAGCCGGGAAAAGACGGTGATCGTGTCCGGCATCGGCTGCTCCAGCCGGGCGGCGGGCTATATGGACTTCAATTCCATCCACACCACCCACGGCCGGGCCATCGCCTTTGCCACCGGCATCAAGTTCGCCCATCCCGAGCTGGAGGTCATCGTGCTCACCGGCGACGGGGACTGCTCCGCCATCGGCGGCAACCACCTGATCCACGCCGCCCGGCGGAACATCGGCCTGACGGTCATCACCTTCAACAACGACATCTACGGTATGACCGGCGGCCAGTATTCCCCCACCACCCCCACCGGGGACCGGGCCACCACCGCTCCCTACGGCAACTATGACCGGCCCTTCGATATCGCCCAGCTGGCGGCGGGGGCGGGCGCGTCCTTCACCGCCCGGGGCTCGGCCTACCACACCCGGGAGACCACCGAGCTCATCAAGCAGGGCATCCTCCACAAGGGCTTTTCCCTCATCGACGTGTTCTCCGTCTGTCCCACTTATTACGGCCGGAAGAACCACAAGGGCGGCGCGGTGGAGATGCTCCAGTGGCAGCGGGACAACATGGTCCCCGCCAGCCGCTATTACGCCATGAGCGAGGAGAAACGCCGGGAGAAGATCCTGGTGGGCATCCTGACCCACAACGAGTATCCCGAGTACACCCAGGAGTACGCCAAGCTCCTGGAAAAGGTCCAGACCGGAAAGTGAGGATGAGCGATGCGGTATGAGATGCGGTTTTCCGGCTCCGGCGGCCAGGGCGTGATCCTGGCCAGCGTGATCGTGGCCGAGGCGGCCGTGGCGGCCGGCCTGGAGGCGGTCCAGTCCCAGGCATACGGCCCGGAGGCCCGGGGCGGGCTCTGCCGGGCGGAGACGATCCTGGGCCGGGAGAAGATATGGTACACGAAGGTCATCCAGCCCAGCTTCCTGCTGGCGCTGACCCAGGACTCTCTGGACAAGTACGCCCAGAACCTGGCCCCGGACGCGGTGGTGATGGCGGACGCGAGCCTTTCGCTCCCGGCCTGCGTGGACCCGGCGCGGGCGCTTATGCTGCCCATCCTGGCCACCGCGCGGGACAAGGTGGGCAAGGTCATGACCGCCAACATCGTGGCGGTGGGCGCCGTCAACAAGGCCCTGGGCCTGTTCGATGAGGCGGCCCTCACCGAGGGCGTGCGCCGCCATATCCCGGCGGGCACGGAGGAGCTGAACTGGAAGGCCCTGGCGGAGGGGGCCGCCCTCGTCACCGACGAGCAGGCGGCGCTGTTCCGCCGGAGCCTGTGAGGAGGGCGCCCATGGGCGAACGCATCCGCTGCGCCGCGCTGCGGGACCGGGTCATGAGCGCCGACGAGGCAGCGCTGCTCATCGAGGACGGCATGACCGTGGCCGTCAGCGGCTTTACCCCTTCGGGCAACCCCAAGGCGGTGCCCCTGGCCCTGGCGGACCAGGTCCGCTCCGGCCAGCGGCAGGTGCGGGTGAGCCTGCTGTCCGGCGCGTCCACCGGACCGGAGATCGACAACACCTGGGCGGAACTGGACATGATCGCCCGGCGCACGCCCTATATCACCAGCACTGCCCTGCGCAAGGCGGTGAACGGGGCCAGCCCCGCCGGCGTGGCATACTTCGACCAGCACCTGGGCATGACCGCCCAGAACGCCCGCTACGGCTTTTACGGCCCCATCGACGTGGCCATCGTGGAGGCCGTAGCCATCACGGAGGAAGGGGACATCGTCCCCTCCACCGCCGTGGGCTGCACCCAGACCTATGTGGCCCTGGCGAAGAAGGTCATCGTGGAGGTGAACACCGTCCAGCCGGAGGGCCTGGAGGGGTTCCACGACATCTATCTGCCCGCCGACCCGCCCTGCCGCCGGCCCATCCCCCTGACGGCGGTGGACCAGCGCATCGGCGCGCCCTGCATCAAGTGCGGCGCGGACAAGATCGCCGCGGTGGTCTGGTGCGACATGGCGGTCAATCCCCGGCCCCTGGCCCCCGCCGACGCCGTGAGCCAGGCCATCGCCGACAACATCGTGGATTTCCTGCAGGCGGAGCGGGCTGCCGGCCGGCTCTCCGCCGGCCAGGTGCCCCTCCAGTCCGGGGTGGGCTCCGTGGCCAACGCGGTGCTGCTGGGACTGGAGAAGGCCGGCTTTGAGCACCTGACGTTCTATTCCGAGGTGATCCAGGACGGGATCATCCGGCTGATGGACGCCGGCTGCTGCGATATGGCCTCCGCCACCAGCCTGAGCATGTCCCGGGAGGGCATGACCCATTTCGTGGAGCATCTGGAGGACTACCGGGGCAAGATCGTCCTCCGGGATTCGGAGATCTCCAACAGCGCCGAGATCATCCGCCGTCTGGGCGTCATCGCCATGAATACCGCCGTGGAGGCGGACATCTACGGCAACGTCAACTCCTCCCAGATGAACGGCACCACCATCTATAACGGCATCGGCGGCTCCGGGGACTATGCCCGCAACGCGGCGGTGACCATCTTTATGACCGCCTCCAGCGCCAAGGGCGGGAAGATCAGCTCCATCGTGCCCATGGTGACCCATGTGGACCACACCGAGCACGACGTGGACGTGCTGGTGACGGAACAGGGCTGGGCGGACCTGCGGGGAAGATCCCCCAAAGAGCGGGCCGCGCTCATCATCGGGCGCTGCGCCCATCCGGACTACCGGCCCCAGCTGCGGCGGTATTTTGAAAAGGCCTGCGCCGCCACGGGCGGGGCCCAGACGCCCCAGATGCTGGACGAGTGCTTCGGGATGCATCTGCGCTATCAACAGACCGGCTCTATGCTGGAAGAATGAGAAGGAGAGAGGATCATGGAAACGATCGCGAGTATCATGGAGATGCTGATGGTCATCTGCTTCGGCATATCCTGGCCCCTGAACATCACCAAGGCCTGGAAGGCCCGCACGGCCAAGGGCACCAGCGTGCTGTTCTATTTCTTCATTTGGATCGGCTACGTCTTTGCCATGATCGGCAAGGGCGTGCTCATCGCCTACAACGCGCCCCAGCCCTGGTATGTGACAGTGAAGTGGTATGTGATGTTCTTCTATGTGCTGAACATCCTGATGGTCAGCTGCGGCATCCTGATCTACTTCCGCAACCGGGCCCTGGATAAGCTGGCCGAGCGCCGGGCCGCCAAGGGCAAATAAAAGACAAAATGAAGCATCCCGGGACCAAACGGTCCCGGGATGCTTTTTCTCTATGTCTGTCAGAGGTTGGTGTACCCCTCCAGGAAGCGGTCCACTTCCTTGGCGCACGCCCGGCCCTCGGCGATGGCGATGGCCACCAGACTGGCGCCCCGGCGCATGTCGCCGGCGGCAAAGACCTTGGGCACCGAGGTGCGATAGGCGCCGTCGCCCAGACGGCCCTTTTCGTCCAGCTCCAGGCCGAAGGCCTGGGCGGGGCCCGCCTCCGCGCCGGAGAAGCCCGCCGCGATCAGCAGCAGCTCCGCCGGGATGGTCACCTCCTGGCCCGCCGTCTCCGCCAGGATGGCGGTGAGGGCGCCGGCCTCGTCGGTGACGAGCTTTTTCGCCTGGGTGGAGTAGAGCCGCGGGTCATGGCCGTACTTGGCGATGGCCTCCTCCTGGCCGTAATCCGGCGCGCCGGAGCGCACGTGATAGGGCCAGCTGGGGCCGTCGCCGGCGGGGGCGGGCTTGCGCACCAGCTGGGTCACGGAGGCGGCGCCCTGCCGGATGGCGGTGGCCACGCAGTCGGTGGCGGTGTCGCCGTTGCCGATGACCACCACGTTCCTGCCGGCGGCGTCGATGGTCCGGGGCCGATCCTCCATCAGGGAGCGGGTGCTCTCCGTGAGGTAGTCCATGGCCTGGTATACCCCAGCGGCGTCCCGGCCCTCCACGGGCACGTCCCGGGCCGCCCGGGCCCCGCAGCACAGCACCACCGCGTCATATTCCTGGAGCAGCCGCTGGGCCGTGCCGTTGACTGTCACGTCGGTGCCGGTGACGAAGCTGACGCCCTCGGTCTCCATGCGGGCCAGCCGCCGGGCGATGACCGATTTGTCCAGCTTCATGTTGGGGATGCCGTACATGAGCAGGCCGCCGGGGCGGTCGTCCCGCTCGATGACGGTGACGCTGTGGCCCCGGTGGTTGAGCTGGTCGGCCACGGCCAGGCCCGCCGGCCCGGAGCCGATCACCGCCACCTGCCGCTCGGTGCGCACCTCCGGGATATGGGGCTTGACGAGCCCGTGGGCGTAGGCGTACTCGATGACGGCCAGCTCGTTGTCCCGCACGGAGATAGACGCGTCGCCGTAGAGGCCGCACACGCACGCCGACTCGCACAGCGCCGGGCATACCCGGCCGGTGAACTCGGGGAAGTTGTTGGTGCGCATCAGCCGGGACAGGGCGTGGTCCCAGTTGCCGTGGAACACCTCGTCGTTCCACTCGGGCACCAGGTTGTGCAGCGGGCAGCCGAAGTCCGACTGGCAGAAGGGCACGCCGCAGTTCATGCACCGGGCACCCTGGGTCTGCCGCTCGTCCTCGGTGAGCTCCCCGTGGAACTCCCGGAAGGAGCCCACCCGCAGGGCGGGGTCCTCCACGGGCCGCTCCGCCCGTCGGTAATCAAGAAATCCGGTGGGTTTTCCCATGTCACATCCCGCCTTTCTGCACGGTATAGAATGCCTCCAGCTCGGCCTGGGCCCTGGGCATGCCCTTTTCCTCCAGCTTGCTGATGGCGGAGAGCATCTTGCTGTAGTCGTTGGGGGTGATCTTCTTAAAGAGCGGCAGCATGTCGTCCCAGTTTTCCAGCACCGTTTTGCCCCGGGGGGAGCCGGTGGCCGCCACATGGGCCTCCACCAGCGAGCGCAGCTGGGCGATGTCGTGCTTGGCGGTGACGCCGGTCATGGTGACCATGTCCTTGTTCAGCCGCAGATAGAGCTCGAACTGCTCATCCAGCACATAGGCGATGCCGCCCGACATGCCGGCGGCGAAGTTCTTGCCCGTGGGGCCCAGGATCACCGCGCAGCCGCCGGTCATATACTCGCAGCCGTGGTCGCCCACGCCCTCCACCACCGCCTTGGCGCCGGAGTTGCGCACGCAGAACCGCTCGCCGGCCATGCCGTTGATGTAGGCCTCGCCGGAGGTGGCGCCGTACAGGGCCACGTTGCCGATGATGATGTTCTCCCCGGCGTTGATGCGGCTGGTCTCCGGGGGCCGGACGATGATCTTGCCGCCGGAGAGGCCCTTGCCCATATAGTCGTTGCTGTCGCCGGTGAGGCGGATGGTCATGCCCTTGGGCAGGAAGGAGCCGAAGGACTGGCCGCCGCCGCCCCGGGCGTCGATGAACACCGTGTCGTCGGGCAGGGCGTTTCCAAATTTCTTTGTGATTTCAGAGCCCAGGATGGTGCCGAAGGTCCGGTTGGTGCTGGACACGTTCACGCTCACCTTCTTGGGGCTGCCGTCCTTGAGGGTCTTCTTGAAGGCCGGCAGCAGCACGCTCTCGTCCAAGGTGGTCTCCAGGCGGAAGTCGTAATCCGCCTCGGCGTGGTGGTGCACGGCGTTCTCCTGGGTGTGGCCGGCGTTCAGGATGCCGGAGAGGTCGATGGACCGGGCCCTGTCGCCGGGCAGGTCCTCCCGCATTCGGAGCAGGTCCGTCCGGCCCACCAGTTCATCCACGGTGCGCACGCCCAGCTTTGCCATGATCTCCCGCAGCTCCTGGGCCGTGAAGCGCATGAAGTTCATCACGTACTCCGGCTTGCCGCAGAACCGGCAGCGCAGGTCCGGGTTCTGGGTGGCGATGCCCGCGGGGCAGGTGTCCAGGTTGCACACCCGCATCATGACGCAGCCCAGGGTGATGAGGGGCGCGGTGGCGAAGCCGAACTCCTCCGCGCCCAGCATGGCCGCCACGGCCACGTCCCGGCCGTTCATGAGCTTGCCGTCCACCTCCAGGATGACCCGCTCCCGCAGGCCGTTGGCGATCAGGGTCTGATGGGCCTCCGCCAGCCCCAGCTCCCAGGGCAGGCCCGCGTTCTGGATGGAGTTGCGGGGGGCCGCGCCGGTGCCGCCGTCGAAGCCGGAGATCAGCACCACCTGGGCGCCGGCCTTGGCCACGCCGGAGGCGATGGTCCCCACGCCCGCCTCGCTCACCAGCTTGACGCTGATGCGGGCGTCCTTGTTGGCGTTTTTCAGATCGAAGATCAGCTGCGCCAGGTCCTCGATGGAGTAGATGTCGTGGTGGGGCGGGGGGGAGATCAGGCTCACGCCGGGGGTGGAATACCGGGTCCGGGCGATCCAGGGGTAGACCTTCTTGCCGGGCAGATGGCCGCCCTCGCCGGGCTTGGCCCCCTGGGCCATCTTGATCTGGATCTCCTGGGCGGAGCAGAGGTACTCGCTGGTGACGCCGAAGCGGCCGGAGGCCACCTGCTTGATGGCGCTGTTGGTCTCCGAACCCAGCCGCTCGGGCTCCTCGCCGCCCTCGCCGGAGTTGGACTTGCCGCCCAGCCGGTTCATGGCCAGGGCCAGACACTCGTGGGCCTCCTTGGAGATGGAGCCGTAGCTCATGGCCCCGGTCTTGAAGCGGCGGACGATGCTCTCGGCGCTCTCCACTTCCTCCAGGGGCACGCCGCCGTCGGGGGCCCAGACGAATTCCATCAGGCCCCGCAGGTTGTGGGGCGCCTGCTTTCTCGTCACCAGATCGGAGTACTGCATGAACCGCTCAAAGTCCCCCTTGCGGGTGGACTCCCGCAGCGCCACGATCACCGCCGGATCGAAAAGGTGCTCCTCGTTCCGGTCGCCGGAGCGCATCTTGTGGAAGCCCATGCTGTCCAGGGTGGTGTCCACGCCCAGGCCCAGGGGGTCGAAGGCGTGGCTGTGGTGGTATTCCACCGCCTGGCCCAGCTCCTCCAGCCCCACGCCGCCCACGCGGCTGATGGTGTTGGTGAAGTACTTGTCGATCACGTCCTTGCGGATGCCCACCGCCTCGAAGATCTGGGAGGACTGGTAGGACTGGATGGTGGACACGCCCATCTTGGAGGCGATCTTCACGATGCCGTTGAGGATGGCCTTGTCGTAGTCGTCGATGGCGGTGTGCTCGTCCTTGTCCAGCAGCCCCAGCTGGATGCACTCGGCGATGCACTCATGGGCCAGGTACGGCTGGATGGCCCGGGCGCCGTAGCCCAAGAGCAGGGCGAAGTGATGCACGTCCCGCGGCTCGGCGCTCTCCAGGATGATGGACACGCTGGTGCGCTTTTTCGTGCGGATCAGGTATTGCTCCATGGCGGACACCGCCAGCATGGAGGGGATGGCCACGTGGTTCTCGTCCACGCCCCGGTCCGAGAGGATCAGGATGTTGGCCCCGTGGCGGTAGGCCTTGTCGCAGGCGATGAACAGCCGGTCCATGGCCCGCTCCAGAGGGGTGTTTTTGTAATAGAGCAGGCTTACCGTCTCCACATGGAACCCGTCCCGGTGCATGGCCTTGATCTTGATCAGGTCGATGCCCGTCAGGATGGGGTTATCCACCTGCAGCACGTTGCAGTTCTCTGCCCGTTCCTCCAAAAGGTTGCCGTCGGAGCCCACATATACGGTGGTGTCGGTGACGCATTCCTCCCGGATGGCGTCGATGGGCGGGTTGGTGACCTGGGCGAACTGCTGCTTGAAGTAGTTGAAAAGGGGAGGGTATTTCTCGCTGAGCACCGCCAGCGGCACGTCGCTGCCCATGGCGGCGGTAGGCTCGGCCCCCGTGCGGGCCATGGGGAGGATGGAGTCGCGGATCTCCTCGTATGTATAGCCGAAGGCCCGGTACAGCCGGTCCCGCTCGTCCTGGGTGTGGATCGGCACCTTCTTGTTGGGGATGGGCAGATCCTGCAGCCGGACCAGGTTCTGGTCCAGCCACTCGCCATAGGGCTGCCGGGAGGCGTAAAGGCTCTTCAGGTCCTCATCCTGCATCACCTTGCCCCGCTTGGTGTCGATGAGCAGCATCTTGCCGGGCTGCAGGCGGCTCTTCATGGTGATGTGCTCCTCCGGCACGTCCAGCACGCCTACCTCGGAGGACAGGATCAGCCGGCCGTCGTCGGTCAGGTAGTACCGGCTGGGGCGCAGACCGTTCCGGTCCAGGATGGCCCCCACCAGCTCGCCGTCGGAGAACAGCACCGCCGCCGGCCCGTCCCAGGGCTCCATCATCGTGGCGTAATAGCGGTACAGGTCCCGCTTTTTCCGGTCGATCATCTTGTCGTTCTTCCAGGGCTCCGGGATGGTGATCATCATGGCCAGCGGCAGGGGCATCCCGTTCATCACCAGAAATTCCAGGGTGTTGTCCAGCATGGCCGAGTCAGAGCCATTGGGGTTGATGACCGGGAAGATCTTGTCCA
>CANQIO010000021.1 GCA_947624065.1 uncultured Oscillospiraceae bacterium
TAGCTGTAGCTTTTATAGTGTTTCAGCTTCTTCACCGCGGCCATGGCGTCCGGCTCGATCCGGTCCGCCAGGACGATAAGGGTGACGTCGGAATTGCGGTGGGCGCTGTGGGGCTTGACATAGGATATACCCCGCTCCCAGGCGGCGGCGTCCATCTCCATCAGCTTATCCAGGCTCAGGTCCTCCACCGCGGCGAAGTAGACATACTCGTGGGAATCCGCCTCGGAGATGCGGGCGCTCTTCACCAGCACGTAGGTCTCCCCGTGGGAGTGGAAGCGTGCCTCCGCGTCAAAGGGCGGCTGCACGTCTTCCCGGATCACGTCGTAGTACCGGACATAGGAGCGCAGGAGCTTTTCCAGGGCTTCCGAGGCTGTCATATCTTCACCCGTTTAAAAGAAAAAATTGTTAGCAAATTGTGAACACATTCAATCAAAGATATTCTAGCGCCAAAGTGTGAAAAGTGCAAGCCCTTTTTCCGAAAATAAGCGAAAATCAAGACGAAAAATGCAGGGAATTTGTCACTCGGCGGGCGTATCCTGGGGCGGACGGCCGAATTCCGCCTCGGGGACCCGCTGCTTCAGCTCCTCCATGAGGATCTGGGCGGCCTTTTTGCCGGGCAGCTGCACCTGGGCCAGCTCCTTGTCCCCCTCGCCGCATATGACCAGGTTCTCGATCTCGAAGTCCCCCTTGCCGCAGCACAGCTTCGCCGGCACGGCCATGACCCGGCGGAACAGGCGCCTCACATCGTGGTAGGGGATGTAGTAGGTCTTGAGGCCCGACTTCACGAACAGCCGCAGCTCCCCCATCTTCACCTTCCCGATCTCCCGGGCGGTCTTGTACTCCTTGTTGAGCTCGCTCTCCTCCGCTTCGGAGGCGGTCATGGGATAGAATTTCATGGTGTGCCCCTTTCTTATAATGGTATGGTAGGCTCGTTCAGATTTATGTCCCGCTCAGGCCTTCCTGCGCCAGACGCCGGAGGCGAACAATGTGAGCACCGGGAATATCTCCAGCCGACCCAGCAGCATGCACAGGCTCAAAATGAGCTTCGCCGGGCCGCTCCAGATGGAGAAGTTGCCCGTAGGCCCCACCAGGGAGAGGCCGGGGCCGATATTGGAAAGGCAGCTTATGACGCTGGTGAAGGTTGTCTCCAGGTCGTACCCCTCCGAGCTTAAGAGCAGGAACGCCCCCAGGGCGAAGAAGGTATAGAGGATGTAGTAGACCATGGTGTTGCGGATGGCGTCGGCCTCCAGCCGCTCCCCGTCCAGGGTCACCCGGCTGACGGACCGGGGGAAGAGGAGCTTTCGTATCTCCGCCCATATGGCCTTGCCCACGATGACGAGGCGGGCCACCTTGGTGCCGCCGCCGGTGCTGCCGGCGCAGGCGCCCAGGAGCATCAGCAGCACCAGCAGCGCCCGGGAATAGCTGGGCCACAGGTTGAAGTCCGCCGTGGCGAAGCCGGTGGTGGTGATGATGCTGGACACCTGGAAGAAGGAGTAGCGCAGGGCCTGGAGGAAGCTGCCGTACAGGTGGACGACGTTCAGGGCGATGGTCACCGTCGCGCCGGCGATCACCAGCAGATACAGCCCCAGCTCCTGGCTCTTCAGCCCCCGCAGGGAGCGCTTGACCAGCACGATGTAATAGAGGTTGAAGTTCACCCCGAACAGCATCATGAACACGCCCACCACCACGTCCACATAGACGCTGTCGTAAGCGCCGATGCTGGCGTTGCGCACGCCGAAGCCGCCGGTACCGGCGGTGCCGAAGGCGGTGGTGGCCGCGTCGAACCAGTTCAGGCCGCCCGCCATCAGCAGCACCATCTCCGCCAGGGTCATCACCAGGTAGATCACATACAGCGTCCGGGCGGTGTCCCGCATCTTGGGCACCAGCTTGCCCTTCACCGGGCCGGGCACCTCCGCCCGCAGCAGGTGCATGGAGTGCTCGTCGTCGGTGGGCAGGATGGCCATCATGAACACCAGCACGCCCATGCCGCCCACCAGGTGGGAGAAGCTGCGCCAGAACAGCACGCCCTTGGGCACGGCCTCCACCGCGGGCAGGACGCTGGCGCCGGTGGTGGTGAAGCCGGAGATGATCTCG
The DNA here is from genome assembly GCA_947624065.1 of uncultured Oscillospiraceae bacterium. GTDB lineage: Bacteria > Bacillota > Clostridia > Oscillospirales > Oscillospiraceae > CAJOIG01. The sequence goes on from CANQIO010000021.1 coordinate 2,095, forward strand.
AAAAGGGCGTCGATGTAGTTGGGGATGGCCCCGGAGAACACGAAGGGCAGCGCCCCGAACAGGGAGATGACCACCCAGCTGAGGGACACGGACGCGAACCCCTCCCGGGGGTGGAGCGTGCCGGTATGCTTGTGCCCCAGCGCCAGCAGCGCGCCGCCGCCGGCCAGGCACAGCCCGATCGTCCACACGAAGGGCATGACCGCCTCGCCATACAGGACCGACACCACCAGCGGCAGCAGCAGCAGTCCGGCCTCAATGGTCAGGATGCGGCCCAGGATACTCGTAATGATCCGGTAATTCACGGCCCGTTACCCTCTCAGTATATCCTCCAGGCGGGTCATGCCCGTCCTGGTGGTCACAGCCAGCACGCTGTCGCCGGCCCAGATCTCGTCGCTGCCGCCGGGGATGACGCATTTGCCGTCCCGGATGATGGCCGCCACCAGCACGTCCGGCCGGGTGGGCAGGTCCTTCAATGCCACGCCCACGCAGGGGCTGGACACCCCGGCCCGGAATTCCAGCACCTCCAGCTTCCCGTCCAGGATGCGCCGCAGCATCTCCACGCCGCTGGCGCTGCTGGCGTTGTCCATGCTGCGCACATATTGCAGCACCTGCTGGGCGGTGATGTACCGGGGCTGCACCGGTTCCTCGATGCCGAAGCTCTCCGCCAAGGGCACCAAGTGCTCCTCGTTGACCTTGGCCACGGCCTTGTCCACGCCCGCGCTCCGGGCATAGGAGGCCAGGATGATGTTGATCTCGTCCGTGCCGGTGACCGCCACCAGCGCGTCCATGTCCCGCAGACCCTCCTCCTCCAGGATATCAGGCCGGGAACCGTCGCAGCAGATGACCTCCGCCTTGGGCACTATATCCTTGATGTGGACGCATTTGTCCGGGTCCCGCTCCGCCAGCGTGACCCGGATGCCCATGCCCAGCAGCTGCCGGCAGAGATATACGCCCACGTGGCCGCCGCCCACGATCATCACGTTTTTGGCGCTTCTCTTGAACACGCCCATGGCCCGGAAAAAGGAGTGGATATGCTTGGGCGCGCCCACCACGTTCACGCTGTCCCCCGGCTGCATCACGAAATCGCCGCTGGGGATATGGACCTGGTCTCCCCGGCGGACCGCGCAGATCAGCGTCCCCCGGTCAAAGCGGCTGTGGAAGTTCTTCAGCTCCATGCCGCACAGGGGGTTGTCCTCCGCCAGCTTGAACTCCACCAGCTCCGCCTGCCCCTTGGCAAAGGGCTCCACCTTGGCCGCCGAGGGGAAGCGCAGCACGCGGCTGATCTCGCCGGCGGTATCGTAATCCGGGTTGATGGTCATGGAAAGGCCCAGCTCGTCCCGCAGCAGCATCACCGCGTCATAGTGCTCCTGGCGGCGGACCCGGGCGATGGTGTGCCCCACGCCCAGCTTCCGGCCCATCATGCAGCACAGGATATTGGACTCGTCGGAATTGGTCGCCGCGATGAGCAGATCCGCCTTGTCCGCCCCCGCCAGGCGCAGCAGCTCGATGTCCACCGCCCCGGCGATGGAGATGGCGTCCATGGTGGTGTTCACCAGGGTGAGCCGCTCCGGGTTCCGGTCAATGACGGTCACATCGTGGCCCTCCCGGGTCAGATACTGGGTCAGGGTGAGACCGATCTTGCCCGCGCCCACAACGATGATATTCATAAGTCCTCCTCATATCACACCAAAGCGCAATTATAACGGATAACATATTAGCACCGCGGAGAAATTCCGTCAAGCGCTTGTGGCGGCGCGCGGAACGTGGTATACTGAAAATCGGTTTTTTCAAATCGGTCACATCACAAAGGAGGTTCCCCATGACCAAAAAACTGATCGCCCTGGCTCTGTGCCTGGCCCTGACGATGGCCCTGGCCGCCGGCTGCGGCAGCCAGATCAAGGAATATGAGCCCACGCCCGACCCCTTGGCGGAGACCACCGACGCCCCCGAGCAGACCGACGACGCCGAGCCGACCGACGCCCCTGATGAGACCGCCGAGGGCACCCCGGCGCCCACCCCCGACCCCGGTCTGGGCTATGCCGCCTTCGACCCGGACGAACTCGTGGCGACCTATAACGGGACGGCCATCACATGGCGGGAGTATTATTACTGGCTGAACTACTATGTCGGCTACGTCCAGTATATGACGGCCATGGGCGCCCCCTTCTCCGGGTGGGACGGCAACGACTACGCGGCGGATATCTCCAACCAGGACCTGGTGGTGCTCTCCGCCCGGGAGAGCATGTTCCCCCACCACGCCCTGGAGGACCTGGCGGAGGAGATGGGCTTCGGCCTGGATGAGGCGGACCAGCAGGGCATCCTGGAGATCTTCGAGCAGAACGCCGACGACTACGGCGACGGGGACGGCACCTGCACCCAGGAGGAGACCGACGCGTTCGAGGAATACCTGGAAGGCCAGTTCGTCGACCGTGCCTATTTCGACTATATCAGCGGCATCGAGCTGCTGTCGGAGAAGGTGTTCCCCGCCCTGTACGGCGAGGATGGGGCCGATCTCCCGGACGAGGAGGTGCTCTCCTTCGCCGAGGACCAGTCCGTCATGGCCTGCAAGCACATCCTGTTCATGACCGTGGACCGCTCCACCGGGGAGCCGCTGGAGGACGACGTGGTCGCCGAGCAGAAGGCCAAGGCAGACGAGGTCTACGCCCAGCTGGCCGCTGTGGCGGACGACAAGGACGCGCTCCTGGAGCTGTTCGACCAGCTGATGAACGAGTATTCCGAGGACGCGGGCCTGTCCAACTATCCGGACGGGTACATTTTCGTGCCGGGGGTGATGGTCCCTGCCTTTGAGCAGACCACCATGTCCCTGGAGGAATACGGCCTGTCCGAGCCGGTGGACTCCAGCTACGGCTACCACATCATCCTGCGGTTGCCCGTGGACCCCGACGGGACCTATACGGACGCCTCCGGCGCTTCCGGTCCCCTGCGCGCCGCAGCGGCCAGCGCGGCTTTCTCCCAGCGGCTGGCGGACATCGTCGCGGAGGCCGAGATCGTCTGGGAGCCCGATTTCGACCCCATGGACTTCACCGCCGTCTTTGGCCAGTGAGTGCCGGTCACACATAAAAAGACCGCCGGTCTGACCGGCGGTCTTTTTGTCTGAAACGGGGCCCGGCGAACGGAGCGGGCCTTATTTTTTCTCCCGCTTGCGCAGCAGATAGTAGTCCAGCTTCTCTTTCATGTTCTCCGGCATCTCCCGGCCCACCGGGCACCGGGCGGCGTTGGCCATCCGGTCGGCGAAGGCGGTGATGAAGCCGATGTCGTCCAGCAGCCTCTCCGCCAGCAGCACCTGGGCGGTGTCGTAGCGGTCGTGGATGGTAGCGGTGCTGTGGGGAGCCAGCCTGGCGAAGGACACGGCGGGCACGCCCTTGTCGGCGATGGGGGTGGAGTCGCTGGAATAGACTCCCTGCCGGGGCTCCATGCCCCAGCCCAGCTCCGCGGCCATGTATTCGATATAGTGTACCAGCTTTTCCTCGCCGGTGACGCAGGCGATGAACTTGCCCATGACCGAGCCGATCATGTCCAGGTTGATGTTCAGCACGCACTTGGCCAGCTCCTGCTCATGGGCGGCGGCGTAGGCCTTGGAGCCCAGCAGCCCCCGTTCCTCGCTGCCGCACCAGACGAAGCGCAGCCCGTACCGGTGGGGATGGGAGGCAAAGTGCTCCGCCAGGGCCAGCAGCCCCACGCTGCCGGTCATGTTGTCATAGGTGCCCACGGACAGGCTGGTGGAGTCATAGTGGGCGGTGAAGAGGATGAACTCCTCCCGCTGGCCGGGCATGTCCAGCACCACGTTCCGGGACTGGCCCTCATACTCGTCCTGCTCCAGCTCGATCCGCGCGTGACAGGCGCCGGCCCGTACCAGCTCCACCGCGTCCTTGACGTTGATGTTCATGCCGGGCACCTTCCTGCCCAGACTGACGAAGTCCCGCAGCTCCCGCCGGTCGATGTCCCGGTCGGCGTAATGGGTGTCGCCGTCATAGGTGATGAAGCCGGCCATGCCGCTGTCCAGCAGGTCGTGATAGAGCCAGCGGCCCATGCGCCCGTCGATGAGCGCGATCTTGTCCCGGCAGGCCTCCCGGGCGCAGGCGTCGGTGTTGGGCAGATATACCAGCGGGGCGTCCACCGTGCCGCTGCCGGAGCAGAGATAGCCCAGGCCGGGCACCTCCCGGCCGTCCACGGTGAGCCGCTCTCTGCGGACGGCGGCCATCTGCACGGGGAAGGGCTCGATGGCGGCGGCCAGGCCCATCCCGGCGCACCGCTCCGCCAGGTACTGGGCGCAGCGCAGCTCCTCGTCGCTGCCGCCGGTGCGCACGTAGGCGGTGTCGGCAAATATTTTCATGATCTCGTTGGCGTCCATAGCGATCCTCTCTTTCGCACGTGATTCTGGGCACATTGTATCAGCATTCTCCGCCGTTTACAACACCTTTGCGCCCCATTGAACGCGGAAAGCCCGCGGACCGGCCGGTCCGCGGGCCATATCGTCATGGGCTCATTCCTCGATCACATAGGGCACCGCGTCGGCGGGGATGGGGCAGACATAGCCGCCGTCCGCCGTCCGCCGGGCGAACTCCGCCTTGGCCCCGTCGATCAGGGCCGGGTCCGCGAACAGGTCCGCTGCGGCCCCCGCCAGCACCTTGGCCGCATAGAGCATGCCCTTGTCGGCCATGGGCGTGGTCCCGCAGGACACGTTCTGCCAGCTGTGGCCGGGAGAGCCGGAGGGCCAGGTGACGGCGGTGATCTGGGAGGTGGGCGTCAGCCAGCTCACGTCCCCCACATCGGTGGAGCCGGGGGTGAACTCGTCGCTGGAGCAGAAGGGCATCACGAAGTCGTTGATGGCCCGTGTGCCGCCCTCGGCATGCTCCCGGACGAAGCGCCGGATCTCGTCGGACCACTTGGGCGCGTCGCCGGGCAGCTCGTCCCGGGGCGGGAAGGTCTTTTTCAGCGCTTCGGCGAAGGCCCATTCCTCCGGGGTATAGGCCGGCAGAGCCGTGGAGAGCATGTTCGCGTGCAGCACCTTCTCCAGCGCGGTGTTGGGCAGCAGGTCCGCCGTGCCGTCCACAAAGATGCGCTCATAGGTGGTCTCCGTCATCATGGCCGCCCCCTGGGCGATCAGGTCCACCCGCCGCTGGAGCTCCAGGGTGTCCTTCACCCGCTGGGACCGGACCATGTACAGCACCGAGGCATGGGGCTGGACCACGTTGGGGGACAGCCCGCCACCGTCCACCATGGCGTAGTGGATGCGGCCCTGGGGCGGGATGTGCTCCCGCAGATACTGCACGCCCACGTTCATCAGCTCCACCGCGTCCAGGGCGGAGCGGCCGTCCTGGGGGTTGCCGGCGGCGTGAGCCGCCGTGCCCTTGAATTTATACAGCACCTGGGTGCAGGAGTTGTTGGTGCCGGTCATCAGCTCGTTGGTGTCGCCGGGATGCCAGCTGAGGGCGCAGTCCAGTTGCTTCCAGAGCCCCTCCCTGGCCATATAGGCCTTGGCCGCGCCGCCTTCCTCGCCGGGACAGCCATAGAACGTCACCGTGCCGGGCAGGCCGCTCTCCGCCAGAAAGTCCTTGACGGCACAGGCCGCCGCGAAGGACCCGGCCCCCAGCAGATGGTGGCCGCAGCCGTGGCCGGAGCCGTTTTTCACGATCTCCTCCCGCTCCAGAGCCCCCGCCTTCTGGCTCAGGCCCGACAGGGCGTCGAACTCCCCCAGGATGCCGATGTGGGGCCCGCCGGCGCCATAGGTGCCGGAAAAGGCCGTCTCGATGCCGCACAGGCCCGTCTCCACCTGGAAGCCCTCTTGCTCCAGCAGCTTGACGAACAGCGCCGCGGACTTGTGCTCCTTCAGCGACAGTTCCGCGTAGCCCCATACCGCATGGGCCAGGTCGATATATTCCTGAGCGTGGGCGTCGATATACGCCCCGATCTTCTCTTTATACGCCGCCAGTTCCATCTGTACGCGCTCCTTTGTCGCAAAAGGCCGCCCTGCCGGACGGCCTTGGTTTTTTAATACAGGACCTTGCTGAGAAATTCCTTCGTCCGGTCGTTCTGGGGATGCTGGAAAAGCTCCTCGGGCTTGCCGCTCTCGGCGATGACGCCGTCGTTCATGAACAGCACCCGGTTGGATACCTCCCGGGCGAAGCCCATCTCGTGGGTCACGATCACGCTGGTCATGCCGCTCTTCACCAGCCCCTTGATCACGTCCAGCACTTCGCCCACCATCTCCGGGTCCAGGGCGGAGGTGGGCTCGTCGAAGAGCATCACGTCCGGCTCCATGGCCAGCGCCCGCACGATGGCCAGCCGCTGCTTCTGCCCGCCGGACAGCCGGCCGGGGTGCTCGTTGGCCTTCTCCGCCAGGCCCACCCGGTTGAGCAGGTCCATGGCCTGCTCGTCGGCCTCCTGCTGGGTCTTTTTCTTCAGCATCACCGGCGCGAGGGTGATGTTCTCCTTCACGGACAGGTGGGGGAACACGTTGAAGTGCTGGAACACCATGCCCATCTTCTGCCGGTGGAGATTGATGTCCACCTTGGCGTTGGTGATCTCCACGCCCTCGAAGAAGATCTTGCCCTCCTCCGGGGTCTCCAGCAGATTCAGGCACCGCAGGAAGGTGCTCTTGCCGCCGCCGGAAGGGCCGATGATGGACACCACCTCGCCCTTCTCCACATGCTCGGTGACGCCCTTGAGCACGTGCAGGGGCGGCTTGCCCTCGATATGGAAGCTCTTATGCAGGTTCTCGGTCTTAATCACTGGCCTTCAGCCTCCTCTCGAACACGCCCAGCAGACGGGTCAGCACAAAGTTCAGCGCGAAATACAGCACGCCCACGATGAACAGGCACTCCATGGTCAGGAACGTCCGGCCCTTCACGATCAGGTAGCTGGTCATCAGCTCGCCCACGAAGAAGGTGGAGGCCATGGACGTCTCCTTGATGACGGTGACGAACTCATTGCCCAGGGCCGGCAGGATGTTTTTGATGGCCTGGGGCAGCACGATCTTGGTCATGGTCTGGGTGCCGTTCAGACCCAGGCTCCGGGCCGCCTCGGTCTGGCCCCGGTCCACCGCCTGGATGCCGGAACGGAACACCTCCGACACATAGCAGGCGGAGTTGATCACCAGCGCCACGCCGATGCTCACGATCTCCGGCACGTTGAAGGGCAGCATCTTCGGCACCAGGAAATAGCCTATGTACAGCTGCAGCAGCATAGGCGTGCCCCGGACCACCTCCACGATGGCCATGACCACCCAGTTGAGCGGTTTGAACTTCGCCATACGGCCCAGGCACAGAAACACGCCCAGCACCGACCCGGCGGCCACTGTCACGAAGGACAGCAGCAGCGTGTAGCCCACGCCGGTGATCAGGAACACCCGCCAGTATTCCTGTAGGATCTTGATGATGTTGTTGATGTATTCCAAGGCAGGCTCCTCCCATTCCTTGTCAGCGTCTCACAGCAAAGCGCATGGCCGGGGTTCCGGCCATGCGCTCATTGAACCGGGATGTTATTCGGCGGCCTCTTCTTCGCCCTCAGGGACCTCTTCGGCGGGGGCCTCCTCCTCGACGACCACGTTGCCCTCATCGTCATAGGAGATATCCTCGGCGGACTCGATGCCGGCCAGCTCCTCGGCCTCGGCGTACCACTCGCCGTACAGACCCTGCTCATAGGCCTGGGCCAGGATCTCGTTGACCTGGGCGGTCAGCTCGTCGGCGCCCTTCTTCATAAGGATGACGTTGTACTGCTGATCCTCGGCAACATCGAACAGGAAGCCGGTGAAGGCGATGGCGTCGTTGCTGGCGATGATGGCGTCGCCGTTGCCCTTGGCCACGGCGATGGCGTCGTACTGGCCGTTCCGCAGGGCCTCCACGCCGGTGCCGATGTCCACGAACTGCTTGATGGTGCAGTCCTCAGGCAGCTGGCTCTCGCACAGGTTCAGCTGCAGGGAGGCGGTCTGGGCGCCCACGGTCAGGCCGGAGAAGTCCTCGGCGGTGGTCCACTCGCCCTCATGCTCCTTCAGGGTGATGATGGCCTGATCGGTCTCATTGTCGCCGGCATAGTAGAAGTCGGACAGGTTGAAGTTCTCGGCACGCTCATCGGTCTTGGAGAAGCCGGAGATGGACATGTCCACGGCGCCGGTCTGGACGGCGGCCTGGCAGGCGTCGAAGCTCATGGGCTTGATGACCAGCTCTTTGCCCATCTGCTCGGCGATGTACTTGGCCAGCGTCACGTCAAAGCCTACGTACTGGTCCTGGCCGGTCTTGGAGGTGTCCACGAACTCCATGGGAGAGAAGTCGGGGCTCAGGGCGACGGTCAGGATCTCTTTTTCCTCCTCGGCGGAGGCGGTCACCGCCATGCTCAGGATCATCATGACGGCGAGGATCATTGCAAGGATCTTTTTCATGGTAACAGGTTCTCCTTAATATACCGGATATACCGGAAGATTTTTTGATCGGTCCAGATCGTGATGTCAGTATAGCGCCGGGATGCGCCGCTGTCAACCAAAAAATGAATATTATTCGCTGAAATTGGATTTTTTATCTTATCTGACAAAGGAGCGGCCCTTTGTGCTCATTTCTTTTATGCACATTTTTGAATATTGGCAATGAATACATGAATATTCCTCTGCTCGCGCTGCGTGGCGGCCGGGAAATTCCTCTTGCAGGCCATGAATATTCATTGTTTGGCTGCATATTTTAGCTCCGGATGGCGGCGGCGCAGTTTTGCCGGAGAAAAGTCCTGCTTCTGCATATTCGCATATTATTGAATATTATAGACCGCTTTGCCGTTCCTCCCGGCCGGGAACGCCCATGTCCCGCCCCATTCGATGCGGTTTTGATTGATGAATGGGGCACAAGTGTGATAAACTAAAGGGAACACGCAAAGGAGGGCGCCTATGGCCGGCAAAAACAGCAAATATTGGACGCTGGGCACGCTGAAGAGCCGGGGATGGACGAACGCCCTCATCCGGGAGCTGCTGCCCCGCCCCCGCTACCGGCACCAGGACGGCGGCAACGTAAAGACCTGGCAAGCGGACCTGGTATTGACCGCCGAGCAGTCCGAGCGGTTCCAGCGGGTGGCCCGGTCCAACAAGGCCGCCGAGGCCGCCCGCGCCAAGACCGGCGCCACCGCCGAGGATATCGGCCCCGCCCTGGAGGGGGCGGCCGCCTTTCTGAACGCGGCGTGGGACGCCTGGGACCGGCCCGACGAGCCGGCGGCCGTGCTGGCCCGCCGGTATCACGAGGCCATCCTGCGCCAGGTGCCCGCGGTGGGGTGGGCGGTGGTCCTCTCCCCCGGCCAGGCCGCGGGCCGCATCGAGAACTTCCTGGCCCAGGCCGCCCGCCCGGAGGTCAAGGTGGGCCGGATCGTGAAGAATTTCGTCACTGCCGCCCCCTGGCTGGGGCTCAATCCGGACGCCAACATCGCCCAAAAGCTCCGCCGGTGCTATGGCGAGACCCTGTATGCCATCGCCGGGCGGGAGCTGGCGGCGTTCATGGCCGCCCAGCCGGAGGTCCGGGTGGAGGACCTGCTGGCCATGGACGGCTTTCCGTGCCAGGAGCTGGTCAACAACGGTCTGGGCTATGTCTATTCCGTTTTCTATGTGCCCCGGGCCATCCGCACCAGTCTGGACGTGCTGGTGGCGCTGAACCCCAAGGACGAGTACCCGGAGGCACGGGCCATCGCCCGCCATTTCGTGGTGCACATCGGCGGCACCAACACCGGCAAGACCTATGCCGGCTTCCAGCGGCTCATCCGGGCCCGGACGGGGGTGTATCTGGCGCCGCTGCGGCTGCTGGCCCTGGAGGCCCAGGAGCTGCTGCTGGACGAGGGGGTGCTGTGCTCTCTCACCACCGGCGAGGAGGAGGACCGGCAGGAGGGGGACACCCATGTGGCCGCCACCGCCGAGAAGCTGGATCTGAGCCAGGAGTACGAGGTAGCGGTCATCGACGAGTGCCAGATGATCGCCGACAGCGAGCGGGGCTACGCCTGGACGAGGGCGATCCTGGGGGTGCGGGCGCCGGAGGTGCATCTGTGTGCCGCGCCGGAGGCCAAAGGGCTGCTGCTGCGCATCATCCAGAGCTGTGGGGACACCTGGGAGGTCATCGAGCACAAGCGCAAAACGCCGCTCATCTGCATGAACCGCACGGTGGACTACTCCGACATCCGCCCCGGCGACGCGCTGATAACCTTCTCCAAGGTGGGGGTGCTGTCCGTGGCGGAGGACCTGCGCGCCCGGGGCAAGGAGCCGGCCATCATCTACGGGGCCCTGCCCTATGCCACCCGCCGCAAGCAGGTGGAGGGCTTCCTCACCGGGCGGATGGAGTATGTGGTCAGCACCGACGCCATCGGCATGGGTCTGAACCTGCCCATCCGGCGGATCATCTTCATGGACACGGAGAAGTTCGACGGCCATGACCGCCGGGAGCTGAAGCCCGAGGAGATCCAGCAGATCGCCGGCCGGGCCGGCCGGTACGGGATGTACGACAAGGGCTTCGTGGGGGCCATGGAGAACCTGTCCCTGATCCGGGCGGGCCTGGAGACGGTGGTGCCGCCGCTGCAATACGCGGTGGCGGGGTTTTCCGACCTGATCGCGTCGGTGGACTTCGACCTTTTGGAGGTGCTGGAGGTCTGGAACCGGATGCCCACCGCCGACCCCTATATCAAGCTGGACATCAGCCGGTACATCACCATCATCTCCCGCCTGCGGGAGGCGGGCTTCCAGCTGACCCGGGAGCAGGAGCTGCGGGCCGCCAACATCCCCTTCGATGAGACGGACCCGGCGCTGAACGAGCTCTTCTTCCGCTTCCTGCGTGCCTGGGCCGCGGGCGGGGAGCTGGAGCGGCCGGCGCTGGGGGAGAAGCAGACGGCCTATACGCTGCCGGAGCTGGAGCTGCATTACCGGAAGCTGGACCTGTTCTTCTCCTTCGCCAAGGCCTTCAACTGCGACATCGACCGGGACGGGCTCTATGACGAGCGGGCCCGCACCGCCGACGAGATCAACCAGATCCTGCTCTATAACCTCAAAAACAACATCCGCTTCTGCGCCAAATGCGGCCGGGCGCTGCCGCTCCATTACCGGGGCCGGCTGTGCTCGTCCTGCTACGGCCGGAGCCGGGCCATTCCCCGGCGGCATCCGGGAAGGCGGGGCTCATGAGGCGGGCGGCGCTCTGCCTGGCGCTGCTGCTCCTGGCCGGATGCGCCGCCCAGCCGGCGGCGCCGGCGGTATCCGAGCCCTGGTCCGGTCCGGACAGCGTCAATGTGCCGGTGCTCATGTACCACCACATCACCGACACCGGCGGCACCGACGCCACCATCTCGCCGGAGCACTTTCGCCGGCAGCTGGACGCCATCGAGGCGGCGGGATACACGCCGGTGAGCCTGGCCGCTCTGATCGGGTTCGCGGACGGGGAGGGCGCGCTGCCGGAGAAGCCGGTGTGCATCACCTTTGACGACGGCTACATGAGCACCTACGATACCGCCTTTCCCATCCTGGGGGAGTACGGCTATCCGGCGGCGGTGTTCGTGATCGGCTCCTCCGTGGGCCGGGACACCTACAAGGACACCGGCCGGAGCATCATCCCCCACTTCGGCGCGGAGGAGATGACCGAGATGGCCGCCTCCGGCCGGATGGAGGTCCAGTCCCACACCTTCGACATGCACCAGACCGCCGCCTATGAGAGCGGGCCCGCCCGGACCTCGATCCTCCCGCTGGAGGGAGAGACGGAGGAAGCGTACACCGCCGCGCTGAAGGAGGACTTCCGCCTGGAGGCGGAGGCGCTGGCCCAGGGCGGCGTGGACCAGATCACAGCGCTGGCCTATCCGCTGGGGCGGCATTCCGACCTGGCGGACAGCGTCTTGCGCGAGCTGGGCGTGCGCCTGACGCTGACCACTGACAGCAGCCATGTGAACACCGTGACCCGGAACGACCCGGACAGCCTCTGGGGCCTGGGCCGCCTGAATATGACCAACGACACCACAGACGAGATGCTATTGGAGTACTTACAGAGATGACTGCCAACACCACCAGACGCCAGGAGCTGCTGCAGGGGATGCGGGACGGCGTACCCATCGGGCTGGGCTATTTCGCCGTGTCCTTCTCTCTGGGCATCCTGGCCAAGAACGTGGGCCTGACGCCGCTGCAGGCGGCGATCATGAGCCTTTTCAACAACGCCTCCGCCGGGGAGTACATGGGTCTGACCATGATGGCCGCCGGGGCGACCCTCTGGGAGATGGCCGTGGCCACGCTCATCACCAACGCCCGGTATCTGCTGATGAGCTGCGCCATGAGCCAGCGGATGGACCCGGCCATGCCCTTCCGCCACCGGCTCTTCATGGCCTTTGACATCACCGATGAGCTGTTCGGCATCACCATCGCCCGGCCGGGCTATCTGAGCCCCTGGTACATGTACGGCGGCATGATCCCCGCCATCCCCGGCTGGGCCGTGGGCACCGCCCTGGGCACCCTGGCGGGGAGCATCCTGCCCCTGCGGGTGGTCAGCGCCTTCAGCGTGGCGCTGTATGGCATGTTCATCGCCATCTTCATCCCCCCCGCCCGCAAGGACAAGGTCATCGCCGTGCTGGTGGTCCTGGCCTTCGCGGCCAGCTGGGGATTCGCCTCCCTGCCGGTGGTCTCGGACCTGTCCGACGGCACCCGGACCATCATCCTGACGGTGATTTTGTCCGCCGGGGCGGCGGCCCTGTTCCCCCGGAAGGACGGCGAAGGGAAGGAGGACGGCACATGAGGATCTATCTCTACATCCTGGTGATGGCGGGGGTGTCCTACGCCATCCGCGCCCTGCCGCTGACGGTGTTCCGCAAGCCCATCAAGAGCCGGTTCATCCAGTCGTTCCTCTTTTACGTGCCCTACGTGACGCTGGCAGTGATGACCTTCCCGGCCATCCTGGACGCCACCCAGAGCCCCATATCCGGCGCGCTGGCCCTGGTGGTGGGTCTGGCGGCCGCCTGGTTCGGGGCGGACCTTTTCAAGACCGCCGTCGTCTGCTGCGCGGTGGTGTTCGTCCTGGAGTTTTTCGTCGTATGAACGCGGAAGCGCCGCCCCCGGCCATGCTCGGCCGGGGGCGGCGTTTTTATTTCCTCGTTATTTTTTCCGCTTATGCACCAGGTGCAGGGCTGCGGAGACCGCCCCGAACAGTACTCCCGCCACCGGCCAGACGATCCAGGTGTCGTTCCACCGCCGGGTGGCAAAGCTCCAGCCCAGGTATATCGCCGTGGCTAAGCACCAGTACACGACCCAGACCGTCCGGTACAGGGGCGACTTCCGCTCCGGGGCGTAGTCCCCCTCCTGCAGCAGCATCTGGCAGGCGCCCCAGGGGATAGACGCGCTGACGATGAGGTACACCCCCGCCGCCACCAGCACCAGCAGCAATCCGACGCCGCCGGCCCTGAATATTATCACGTGCAGCCATTCGGACAAAAAGGGCGGCACCGCTACGGCCACTCCCGTCGCCACGCACAGGCTCACGCCGGCCGCCAGCCGGCGGGGCCTGGCTTCAGCCAGGGCCTCCATGCGGCTCCGGGCCAAGTCCTCCACGCCGGGGGCGGCGGAAAAGTTCTCCTTCTCAAGATACTCGTATTTCCCCAGCCGCACGCCCCAGGTCACGAACAGGGCCACCGCCGGCACCACGAAGGCGAACAGCACGGCAAGCCCCACCGTCATAGCGGACCCCTGAACGGGGCGGAACGCGGACAGCCCGCCCAGCAGGATGAAGCACACCGGGGAGAGGATGCACAGCGCCACGCCCAGGGCGATGGGCCGGGCTGACGCCTCCTTCAGCGCCAGGAACGCCTCCGCCTCCGCCACCGTCACCTGCCGCAGGGGCGGACCGGCCGCCTCCGGAAGGGCGGGTGCCTCCGGCTCCGGCGACAGGAGCTCGTCCTTTAATAAATAATCGGTACTCACGCCGAACAGCCGGCTCAGCTCCAGCAGCTTGTCTGTGGCGGGGTACGCCTGGCCCCCCTCCCACTTGGACACCGACTGGCGGCTCACGTCCAGCCGCTCCGCCAGATCGTCCTGGGTCCAGCACTCCCGCTTGCGCAGGGCGATGAGCTTTTCTCCCATGGTCATCGCTTGTGACCTCCTTTCTTACTGGCAACAGCATACCCATTTTTCCCGTTGCAGGCAAGAAAGAAAACTTGAAAATCCCGCGCCCTGTGGTTGCGAAAGCCCCGGAAACGGCCGTTTCCGGGGCTTTTTCAGTCATGGTGGTCCTCGCTGTGGTGCTCTTCCGCGTGGTGTTCCACCCAGTGTTCGCCGTCCAGACGGACGTCGCAGCTCTCCAGGTACAGCAGCATGCCGTGGCCCTCGTCGTCGCAGTGGCCGTAGTCCCGGACTGTGCGCACGTCGATGAAGCCCTCCCCGCTGAAGGTCCGCAGGGTCCCGTGGAAATCCCCGCTCGTCAGGCTCTCGCCGTTGCTGGTGAGGACGTCCGTGAATACGCGGATGCGCTGGCCGTCCAGATACCAATGATGGTCCTCGTCACAGGTGAGCCCGTAGGGCGCGTACTCTGCGGCCATGGCCGCCAGCGTTGCCTCGTCGAAGCCGCCGGAGGTGACCGTCTCGCCCTCGTAGACGTACTCTGTCATGCCGTCCTCTACGTCGTCCGGGTAGGACACCGCCGTCTGCTCCACGGGCACGCCCCCGATCCGGGATACCTGTACGGAGCCTCTGGACGGAATGGCGGTATAGGGGAGGATGTTCACCACCACGGAGATGATGACCACGAACACCGCCAGGCAGGCCGCCAGTACCCAGGGCCATATCCGCCGCCGGGGCTTTTGCGCCGCCGGGGACGTCTCCGGTGCGGGCCCCGGCTCCGCCTCGGTCTGGGGCGGCTCTTCGGGCGGCGGGGGAGGCGGCGCGTCGGCGCCCTCCGGCTCCGGGACCTCGTCCTTTAATAGATAGTCCGTCGTGACGGCGAACAGCTCGCTCATTTTGATGATCTTGTCCAGCTCGGGCACCGCCTGGGCCATCTCCCACTTGGAGACGCTCTGGCGGCTCACATCCAGCCGGTCGGCCAGGTCGATCTGGCTCCAGCCCTGCTTTTTGCGCAGCTCCATGATCTTGTCGGCTAAGGGCATGGAAAAACCCTCCTTATCGTTTTTCAGGCGATCACCTTGGCCCCCAGTATACCGGCCGCCGCCCGAAACGGCAACCAATCCGGCTGGGAAATGTGTCAACTGACAGTTGCATGGCCCGGTTTTCCTGAGAAAACCGGGCCTCCATAACTCGTTTTTTGATTTACTTGGTGCCGAAGATCCGGTCGCCGGCGTCGCCCAGGCCGGGGACGATGTAGCCGTGGTCGTTCAGATGGTCGTCCAGCGCGGCCACATAGATGTCCACGTCCGGGTGGGCCTTCTGCATGGCGGCCACGCCCTCGGGCGCGCCGATGATGCACATGAGCTTGATGTGCTTGACGCCGGTCTCCTTGAGGAAGGCGGCAGCCGCCACGGCGCTGCCGCCGGTGGCCAGCATCGGATCCACGATGATCACGTCCCGCTCGGCGATGTCGGGGGGCATCTTGAAGTAGTACTTCACCGGCTCCAGGGTCTTGGGGTCCCGGAACAGGCCGATGTGGCCCACCTTGGCGTTGGGGATCATGTCCACCATGCCGTCTACCATGCCCAGGCCGGCCCGGAGGATGGGCACGATGGCCAGCTTCTTGCCGGCGATGCGGCGGCAGGTGGCCTCGGCCACGGGCGTCTGGACCTTGACCTCCTCCAGAGGCAGGTCACGGGTGGCCTCGTAGCACATCAGCTTGGCGATCTCGCTGATCAGCTCCCGGAACTCCTTCACGCTGGTGTTCTCATCCCGGAGGATGGACAGCTTGTGCTGGATGAGGGGATGGGTGAAAACCATGACGTTGCTCATATCAGTTTCTCCTTTTTCAGGTATTTGATTCCTTTTCCATGCGGGCCAGCCGCTCCCGCTCGGCCTGGCTTAGGCGCAGATACACCGGCAGCAGCTCCCCGGCGGGAACGGCGTCCTTTCCCATGGCGGCCAGGCCCACGCCCCGGGCGCTCTGTACCCGCAGCGGCTCCGGCGCCGTGAACAGGGTCACCAGAGACCGGTCCATGGCATTATAGCACAGCTCCGCCCCGTCGCCAAGCAGGATCCAGGGCTCCTGGCGGGCGATGAGCTCGTTCTCCAGCTCCGGCACCGAGATGGCCCGGTCCGGCGTCAGACGCACGGGCTTGCCGCCTTCCACGGTGAACAGGGCGTTATAGACATGGTCCCGGCGGGCGTCCATGCAGCAGCACAGCATCTGCCCGTCCAGCACCGGCCCGCCCCAGGCCATGGCCTCCAGGGTGGACACCCCCACCGCGGGGATGTCCAGGGCCCAGCACAGGCCCTTGGCCTCCGCCAGGCCGATGCGCAGGCCCGTAAAGGAGCCGGGCCCGTGGCTCACCGCCACCCGGTCCAGCGCGCTCAGCGGCCGGTCCAGCTGCCGCATCAGGCCCTCCGCCATGGGCAGCAGGGTCCGGCTGTGGGTGAGGCCGGCGTTCTGGATGGCGAAGGCCAGCATCCTCCCGTCCTCGAATACCGCCGCCGAGGCGGCCTTGGCGGAGCTCTCCAGCGCCAGTGTCAGCATGATGCGTCCCCCCTCTCGATGCGGATCTCCCGGTCCGTATCGGACAGTTTCGTAAAGCGGACCTCGATCTCATCCCCGTCGAAGGCGCCGGGCACGTTCTCGCTCCACTCCACGGCGCACACGCCGCCCCGGCCCAGGTAGTCCTCCCAGCCGATGTCATAGAGCTCGTCCGCGCCGCCCAGGCGGTACATGTCGAAGTGGAACAGCGGCCGCTCGCCCAGGTACTCGTTGACGATGGTGAAGGTGGGGCTGTTGACCAGGCAGTCGAGCCCCATGCCCCGGGCCATGCCCCGGACGAAGGCGGTCTTGCCGCAGCCCAGCTCGCCATAGAGCGCCGCCACCGTCCCCGCGGGCAGGTCTTTGGCGAATTCGGCCCCCAGGGCCTCGGTCTCCGATTCAGAATGGGTGATGTATGTCATCGTCAAAGCTCCATCGTCGCGTACGCGTTCAGGTCGGAGCCGGCGGTATGGCCGGCCAGATATTCATAGTATCCCTGGGCGCCGATCATGGCGGCATTGTCGCCGCAAAGCCGCAACGGCGGCACAAAAAGGGTCTTTCCCGCCTTTTGGCAGGCCGCCTCGAAATCCGCCCGGATGCGGGAATTGGCCGCCACGCCGCCGGCCACGGCGATGTTCTCATATCCCAGCCGCTCCGCCGCGTCCATGGTACGGCCCACCAGCATCTCGCTCACCGCCCGGCAAAGGCTGGCGGCCAAGCCCGGCTTGTCCAGCGTCTCGCCCGTCTGCTCGGCATGGTGGGCCAGGTTCACCACCGCCGTTTTGAGACCGGAGAAGCTCATGTCGTAGGGGCTGCCGCCGTTCACAGTGGGCCGGGGCAGGTCATAGGCCCGGTCGTCCCCTTTTTTGGAGAGGTCGTCGATGGGCTTGCCGCCGGGGTAGCCCAGGCCCAGCACGCGGGCGGACTTGTCAAAGCACTCGCCGGCGGCGTCGTCCCGAGTCTGGCCCAGGATGGACATATCCGTATAGCCCCGCACGTCCACCAGCATGGTGTTGCCCCCGGAGATGGCCAGGCATACGAAGGGCGGCTCCAGCTCCGGATAGGCCAGGTAATTGGCGGCGATGTGGCCCCGGATGTGGTGCACCGGGATCAGAGGCACGCCCAGGGCCAGGGCGGCGCTCTTGGCAAAGTTGACGCCCACCAGCACCGCGCCGATCAGGCCGGGAGCATAGGTGCAGGCCACCGCGTCGATGTCCTTTCGGGCGACGCCCGCGGTCTTCAGCGCCCGGTCCGCCAGCAGGGAGATGACCTCCAGATGGCTGCGGGCGGCGATCTCCGGCACCACCCCGCCGTAGATCTCGTGCAGGGCCACCTGGGAGAAGATCTCGTCGGCCAGTACCCGTCGGCCGTCCTCCACCACCGCCACGGCGGTCTCGTCACAGGAGGATTCGAAAGACAGTATCAGCATATTTACAGCACCAGCGTCATCAAAATGGCGTCCTCTCTGGGTTTTTCATAGTAATTGGTCCGGCGGCCCACCGGGACGAAGCCGTGCTTGGCATAGAGCGCGGCGGCGGGCCCGTTGGACGCGCGCACCTCCAGGGTGATGAAGCGCAGCTCCAAGGCCCGCGCCCGGTCCTCCGCCGCGGACAGGAGCGCGTCCGCGATCCCCTGCCGCCGACGGTCCGGGGCCACGGCGATGTTGTCCAGACTTCCCTCGTCCAGCACCGACGAGAGCACCGCGTAGCCGACCGGCGCCCCGTCCTCAACGGCCGCCAGCAGCCCGTCCGTCCGCTGGGCATTGGCAAAAAACCGCTCCGGCCAGGGCTCCGCCGGGAAGCATACCCGCTCCAGCGCCGCGATGGCTGGGATATCTTCGGTTGTGGCTTGGCGGATGATCATATCAGTGGGCATCCGCCCAGCTGCGGCCCATGCCGGCGTCGGCGGTGAGGGGGACGGAATAGGTCACGGTGTGCTCCATCTCCTCGGTCAGGATGGCGGCCGCCCGCTCCCCCAGGGCCGCCGGACACTCCACGATCAGCTCGTCGTGGACCTGCAGCAGCAGCTTTGCCTCGGGCAGCTCCCGGGCCAGCCGGTCATGGACCCGGATCATGGCCAGCTTGATGACGTCCGCCGCCGTGCCCTGGATGGGCATGTTCCGGGCCACCCGCTCGCCGAAGGAGCGCAGATTGAAATTGGAGGCGTGCAGCTCCGGCAAAGCCCGCCGCCGGCCGAACAGGGTGGACACATAGCCCCGCTCCTTCGCTTGGGCGATGGTGTTTTCCATATACTCGCGCACGCCGTGGTATTTTTCGAGATAGGTGTCGATATAGAGCTTGGCCTCCGCCTGGCTGACGCCGATGTCCTGGCTCAGAGAGAAGGCGGAGATGCCGTATACGATGCCGAAGTTGACGGCCTTGGCCCGGCTGCGCATCTCGTGGGTCACGTTCTCCAGGGGCAGGCCGAACACCTGGCTGGCGGTGACGGCGTGGATGTCCTCGCCGGAGAGGAAGGCCGCGCGCATGGTCTCGTCGCCGGAGATATGGGCCAGCAGCCGCAGCTCGATCTGGCTGTAATCCGCGTCCACCAGCACATTGCCGGGCCCGGCCACGAACATGCGCCGGATGCCGGCGCCCAGCTTGCGCCGGACGGGGATGTTCTGCAGATTGGGGTCCCGGGAGGACAGCCGCCCCGTGTCGGTGACGGTCATCTGGAAGGTGGTGTGGATGCGGCCGTCGGGGCCGATGGCCTTTTGCAGACCGTCGGTATAGGTGCTCTTGAGCTTGCTCAGCTCCCGGAATTCCAGCACCTGGTCCACGATGGGATGCTTGTCCCGGAGCCGGTCCAGCACGTCCGCGTTGGTGCTCCAGCCGGTGCGGGTCTTTTTTCCCGCGGGCAGGCCCAGCCGGTCGAAGAGCACCTCTCCCAGCTGCTTGGGGGAGTTGATGTTGAACTGGCCCCCGGCCTGGGCCCAGATGTCCTCCTGCAGGGCGGCGATGCCGTCGGTCAGCTCCTGGCCGAAGTCATAGAGGGCCTTGCGGTCCACCAGAAAGCCCGCCCGCTCCATATCCGCCAGCACGGCGCACAGGGGCAGCTCGATGTCGTGATAGAGCGCGTGCATGCCCAGCTCGTCCAGCTTTCCCGGCAGCACGCCGTACAGCGCGAAAACGGCCTCCGCTCCGTCCAGCTCCCGGCCCAGATACCGCTGGCCCAGCCGGGGCAGGCTGTAGTCGGAGGCGATGGCGTCCAGCAGATATCCCGCCAGGGCCGTGTCAAAAATGAACCCCTCCGTGGAGAGCCCCTCCGCCAGAAGCAGGCCCATCAGGTCCTTGACGTTGTGGCCCAGCTTTTTCATCTCCGGGGAGAACACGGCCCGCAGCAGCCGGGTATAGTCCTCCCCGCCGTCGGTCCAGGAGGCGTCATAGACGGCCTTGCCGTCGCAGAGGGACAGGCTGTCCAGCCCCTCCGGCGCCAGTACAGCGACCGGCCCCGTCCCCTGCAGGGCGGCCAGGGCCGCCGCCGCGCCGGTGACATGGGGCAGGGCCGGGACGGCGCTCTCCGCGGGGGCGTCGTCCTCCGGGACCAGGCCCCAGCGCTCGATGAACCGGCCGAAGCCCAGCCGGCGGCACAGCCTGTACAGCGCCGGGGTGGGACGGAGGGCCCACAGGGCCTCCCCCGGCTCGAACGGGATGGGGGCGTCCCGGCGGATGGTGGCCAGGGTGTAGGAGAGACGGGCGCTGTCCGCGCCGGCCTCCAGCTTGGTCCGCTGGCCGGCCTTGACGGCGGGATCAGGGAGGTTGGCGTATACCCCCTCCAGACTGCCGAACCGGTGCAGCAGGTCCAGAGCCGTTTTTTCGCCGATGCCGGGCACGCCGGGGATGTTGTCGGAGCTGTCGCCCATCAGGGCCTTCAGGTCCACCATCCCCAGCGGCTCCAGGCCATATTCCTCCCGGAAACGGGCGGGATCGTATTCCACCGTCTCCGTCTGGCCCAGGCGGGTCTTGATATGGATGACATGGGTCCCGTCGGTGATGAGCTGAAAGGCGTCCTTGTCGCCGGTGACCAGCCGGCAGGCCCAGCCCGCCGCCTCGCAGCGGGCGGCGATGGTGCCCAGCAGGTCGTCCGCCTCCCAGCCGGCCAGCTCGTACCGGCGGATGCCCATGGCGTCCAAAAACTCCTTCAGGAGCGGGATCTGCACCCGCAGCTCCTCCGGCATGGGCTTGCGGGTGGCCTTGTAGGCGTCGCTCATCTCATGGCGGAAGGTGGGCGCGTGCACGTCGAAGGTCACGCACAGCGCCTCCGGCTTCTCCTGGTCCAGCAGCCGCTGGAGGATGGCGATGAAACCATAGACGCCGTTGGTGGGGGTCCCGTCTGGGGCGTTCAGCATCCGGATGCCGAAAAATGCCCGGTTGACGATGGAGTTCCCGTCCAGGACCATGATCTTTTTCCCAGTGTCGCCCATGAGAGTTGCCCTTTCCTTATCGTGTTCCTCAAAATCATATCATGTTTTTGCCAAAAAAGAAACACAAAATCCGTCCGGCAGGACCGGCGGGCGCAAAAACGGCTCCCGGTCATCCGGGAGCCGAAAGGATCTTCAGCGCCGCGCGGCAAAATAGACGCCGGTGGCGGTACAGGTGGGCTTGTCCTCGCATCCCTCTACCCAGGCGGAGCCCGTGGTATGGCACAGGGAGGACCCCAGCTTCGTCAGGTCCGCCCGCAGATAGATGGCGGCGTTCACCGGCGTGGGCAGCAGATAGTTGACCGTCATGCTGACGGTGGGCGTCATGCCCCCGCCGGCATAGTACCGGCAAAGGGTTCCCATGGTCATGTCCAGCATGGCGGCCGCCACGCCTCCGTGGAGCGCGCCGTTGGGGTTCTCCATCCAGGGCTTGGTCTCGATCCGCAGCACCAGAGAGCGGCCCTCGTAGTCACAGCGGACCAGACTGGCCCCCAGCATGCCGTTGAAGGTGATGTCCGGCTGGGATTTAAGCCGCTCGAAATAGCCCTGCAGGGCCCGCTCCATCCCCTCCTGGGAGGTGAGGTCGGCCTTGTTCAGACGGATCATCCCGCGGCATCCTCTCCGCCGCCCTCCGCGCCGGGCTCCGGCGTGGGCGAGGGCTTGGGGGTGGGATGGCGGAATACGGGCTCCTCGCTGTCCCGTATGTACAGGGCGTCCAGGTCCACGTCCACCTCGATGCCGGGCACGGAGGCCGTGAAGGAGTACTGCCAGAAGTCGTGGTCAAAGTAGAAAATGGGCTTGGTGCCCGGGTCACCCATCCAGAAGGTATAGTGCCGCAGCTGGTCCAGGTCGTAGCGGTAATAGGCCAGATTCAAATAAGAGTAGATCCCCGCCTCATAGCCGGCCGCGTCCACCAGCCGGCAGAACTCCAGCGCGCAGGCGGTCAGCGTGTCGTTGTCCAGCTCATCCGTGCGCGCCGGGGCCACGTCGATGGTCTCCCAGTCGTAGAACACCGGCAGCGTCACATTGTAATCCTCGATCAGGTGCAGCGCGAACACCGCCTCCTCGGCCGCCTCCACGATGTTGGTGGCCTGGGAGAAGAAGTACACGCCCACCTGCAGCCCCGCGTCCAGGGCGCCCTGGATGTTCTCCCGGAAGCGGGAGTCCTCGTTCAGATTGCCCTCTCCATAGCTGCGCCAGCCGCAGCGGATGATGGCGAACTCGATGCCGTAGTCGGCCACCTGCTGCCAGTCGATCTGCTTTTGGTGATCGGACACGTCGATGCCCCGGCGCATGGTCAGGTCGCTGCCGGCATAATACGGCACCTGGTTGACGACGTTGAAATCCGTGGCCACCCGGTTGAAGGGCCGGACAGTGGGATGCTCCGGCACCCACATGGTCCCGCCGCCGCCCTTCAGCACCTCCACCTCGCCCTCATGGGGGTCTGCGGTGGGGGTGGGCACCGGCGTAGGGGTGGGTTCCGGCTCGCGAATGATACAGCTGGCCAGCAGCGCCGCGATCAGGAGCGCGGCGGCGAGCGAAAGAAAAAAGTGTTTTTTCATAGCATCATTACAATATCACATCTCGGGCGGTTTTGCAAATCGGCGGCCGGGCGTTTACAAAAGGGAATATTTATAGTATAATCCAAAGGTCAATCATGGAGAGGAATGGTCATATCGATGGCAATGCTGGAATTTGAGGAATACAAGACCAAACTGAACAACTGCAAGCCCGAGCTGGACCGCCTGGCCGAGGCCATGCATCTGGCCGACGCCAGGATGGAGATCGAGAAGCTCCACGCCGAGGCGGAGGAGCCGGACTACTGGTCCGACCTGGAGCGGAGCCAGAAGGCCCAGCAGCGGCTGAAAACGCTCCAGAGCAAGTGCGACCGGTACCAGAAGCTGTCCGCCGCCTGGGACGATATGATGACCATGTGCGAGATGGCGCTGGAGGAAAACGACGAGAGCCTGCTGCCGGAGCTGGCGGAGAGCTTTGGAAAATTCGCCGCCGATCTGGAGCAGACCCGGCTGTCCACACTGCTCACTGGGGAGTATGACGCCAACAACGCCATCGTAACCCTCCATGCCGGCGCCGGCGGCACCGAGGCCCAGGACTGGGCCCAGATGCTCTATCGGATGTATTCTATGTGGTGTGACCGCCATGGGTTCAAGTGTACCCTTATGGACTGGCAGGACGCCGACCCGGCGGGCATCAAGTCCGCCACCATGAAGATCGAGGGCGAGAACGCTTACGGCTACCTCAAGAGCGAACACGGCGTGCACCGCCTGGTGCGCATCAGCCCCTTCGACGCCTCCGGCCGCCGCCAGACCAGCTTTGCCGCCGTGGAGGTCATGCCGGAGATCGGCGACGCCGGCGAGATCGAGCTGCGGGACGAGGACATCAAGATGGACGTGTACCGTTCCTCCGGCGCCGGCGGCCAGAAGGTCAACAAGACCAGCTCCGCCGTCCGCCTGACCCATATCCCCACCGGCATCGTGGTATCCAGTCAAGTGGAACGCAGCCACTTCCAGAACCTGGAAAACTGCAAGGAGATGCTGCGGGCCAAGCTGGCGGAGATCAAGGAGCGGGAGCACCTGGAGAAGATCGAGGACATCAAGGGCGTGCAGATGAAGATCGAGTGGGGCAGCCAGATCCGGTCCTATGTGTTCATGCCCTATACCCTGGCGAAGGACACCCGCACGGGTTATGAGAACAGCAACATCCAGGCGGTGATGGACGGCGACATCGACGGGTTCATCAACGCGTTCCTGGCCATGAAGGCGGGCTGAAAATGACTTGATTTTTGGCCCGGCCGTATGTATAATGATTGGGCCGTGCCGGTGTGATGGAATTGGCAGACGTACCGGACTCAAAATCCGGCGGTGGCGACACCGTGCGGGTTCGACCCCCGCCACCGGCACCACGTCAGAACGGCCCCGAAGATGCTGTATCCTTGCAAGCAAGGCTCCAGACATCGGACGGGGCCGTTCTTCCTTTTCCCACGGGAAACGCTGCGCTGGTTTCCCGTGGGAGCCCTGAAAATGATCCGAACCCAAACCACCTGGGGCCATTCCCTGTAGGCGATGGATTCGGATTTGTGTTTTGGTTTGAACCGTATGAGGCCACACACTTCAGGAACGGAGTGCGAAAGAGGCCGGAATCGAAACCAAGGGGGCCGAAGAAGAAAAAGGGATGAACGATGAGGCGGCAGTCGAGCGACTGCCGCCGTGTAAAAGTTTGCTTTATCAATGTTCAGAGGTATGCTCTGATCTGCTCGAGGACTGAGCGGGCGGTTTTCAGGCTGACCTTTTTCCCGTCACCATGCTTCAGCCAGGCGTTCAGATTGCCGGGGTTCAGCCCCAAGGATGTGTAAAGCCGGTAATTGGACACGCCGCGCTCTGACTGCAGATGAACGATCTGCTGACGCATAAGCTCTTTTGACTCCTCGTCCCGCTTGCCGCGCCTCTTATAGACCAGATAGCTGTGCCATACTTTCCCGTATGCCTCAGGCAGTTCCGATGGCTCCGCCCGGAGCTGCTTCTCCATTTCCGTGGGATTATCCGGCAACTCCTCATACGCCGCTGCAAGAGCCGTCCCGCGAACGGACTTTCGCAAAAGCTCGATCTGCCCCGTCAAGAGCGCGTAAAGATACAGCGGCTCCCGGAGCCGGGGATTGCGCTCCGCAGCCTCCTTTGCCAGCACGCGGACGCCGGTACTATGGGTGAGGGAAAGCTCCCGCACATAGCTTTTGAGAAAGCCTGGAAATGTCAACTCCCGCATAGCCTGTACCTCTTTGCATATTCATCGTAGTTCGCCCGAAACTGCCGATAGCTTCTGTCATTCAATGCGCTGGCCTTCGCCTCGTCCTCGTCCATGGCCAGATGCTCCAATTTGTCCCAATCCAGCATGGCCAGCACTTCCGGGCTGATGACATCCTGCCGGTCGGTATCGCGGTCAGAATACAGCTTTGCAACGACGATATCCTCCAGCGAGGCGGTAAAAAAGTCGATGCGCTTGCCCTGAATGGGAAGCGGCACCAGCCGGTCCTCGTAGTTATAGGGGAAGTTGTTGACATAGGTCATGACCCGGCAGTTGATGTCATACTTCTCCAAAAGCCCACGCAGCTCCGCCGATGCGTCCAGGGCATCAATGTCCAGCGTGGCCCTAGAGATAGCCTCCAGCAGAATTAGCGCACTGCCGCCCACAATGACAAGATGAAACCGCTTCCCCGGCGGGAAGATCAGGTCAACATCTTCATCGAGCCGCAGAAGCCGCTCCAATAATTCCTCTCGTGAAAGCTGCAACATGTCGATATCACACCAATCAATAATAGTATTATTCAATAATCATATTATGCCCAACGACGGCGTTTGTCAAGCCTCTTCCGCGTATCTTATGGTGCAGATGCAAAATCCGACTGCCAGCATGATAGCTGGCAGTCGGATTTTCTTGTTTGGGGAGAGTGCGCCCTTTGAATGCCACTATACTTGCCATCCGCTATACCTATGTGATCCTCAACAAGGAAGAGCTGATCGCGCAGGTTGAAGCAGTTTTGAAGCAATGGCATGAGCCGACGAGCGAGGAATGACGACGCTCCTGAACAACTAACGCCTTAAGGTGCTTCACGGTATTGGAACAGAATACCGGCATCTGGCGTGATGCAACGACAGCGGATGGCCTTATGCCATCCGCTGCCGCTATGAAACCAGCCGCCGCCGGATGAAAGAAACGCATCCTCAAAACTTCTTATGAGGAACGTATTGCAACAATATTTAGCTGAGTATCATGATCTTATCAATCAGTGGTCACCTTTTACAAATGTAACTGTGACACGCGCCGATGCAGGAACGGATTTCCGTAATTTAGGATCTGAAGCTATTCGAGCTAGATTACAGTGGCTATTATACAGCATACTTTGTGTAATCCTTCTGGTGAAGATTTCTGGTGGTTAAACAATGGTATTACTCTTTTGACAGATGAAATCATTCCTGCAACAAGTAAAGAACTGGTTCTAACCGAGCCAGCAGTAGTTAACGGGCTCCAAACATCAAATGAGATCTACCGCTATTTCTGTACATATCCAGAGAGGCTGGAAGAAGAGAAACGGAATGTTTTAGTGCGTGTCATTGTTCCTGAAAGCGAAGATTCTAGGGATAGGATAATACTA
>CANQIO010000022.1 GCA_947624065.1 uncultured Oscillospiraceae bacterium
ATGAAGCTGGTGGACGTGGAGTGCTCCTTCGAGGGCAACAAGATCATCTTCTTCTTTTCCAGCGACGGCCGGGTGGATTTCCGGGAGCTGGTGAAGGACCTGGCGGGGGTGTTCCGCACCCGCATCGAGCTGCGGCAGATCGGCGTCCGGGACGAGGCCCGGATGCTGGGCGGCTTGGGCATCTGCGGGCGGCCGTTTTGCTGCGGCACGTTCATGGATGAATTCAAGCCCGTGTCCACCAAGATGGCCAAGGTGCAGAACCTGAGCCTGAACCCGGCCAAGATCTCCGGCTGCTGCGGCCGGCTCATGTGCTGCCTGCGGTATGAGCAGCCGGCCTATGAGGAGCTGGTGAAGAACGTGCCGAAAAACGGCGCGTTCGTGGAGACACCGGACGGCTACGGCAATGTGACCCAGGTGAACATCCTGCGCCAGACGGTCCGGGTGAAGCTGGATGGGGAGGGGGACGACGCCTTCCGCCAGTATGACACGGACGAGGTGGCGGCCGTTCCCGGCGGCCGGCCCCGGGACGGCAGCCAGCCGCCCCATGTGCTGGTGCTCAAGCCCAAGAAGGCGCCGGAGCCGGAGGGAGAGCCCGATCCCTGGGAGATGCCGGAGCGGCTCATCACCTTGCCCGGCGAGATGCCGGCCGCCGGGGAGGCAAAGCCCGCGGAGCGCCGGGAGCGCTCCCACCGTCCCAGACGGGAGGGGCAGCATGCCGCCGGGGAGGAGAGACCCAAGCAGAACCGGTCTGACCGGCCGCGCCGAAAGGGCGACCGGCCCAAGCAGGAAAAACAGCAGCCGGCCCAGGAGCCCAAGGCCCCGGAGAAGGTCCGCGCCGCCAGCCGCCGTCAGAAGCCGCCCCGGCCCAAGACGGAGGGGCCCGCGCCCCAGGAGCAGGGCCAGAAGGCGTACAACAAGAATTATCACAACCGCCGCCGGCCCTATAACCGCCGCCCCAAGGGCGAGGGCGGCCAGGGCAAGCAGGACGGGTGAGCATGGACCGGCGGAAAAAGGCGGGCGCATTGGCGGCCGTGTTCGCCGGGGCCCAGGCGGCGCTGCTGGCGGCCATGGCCTTCGGCAGGCCCAGGAGGGACCAGGGGCTTGACGGCAAGAGCCCGAGGTCCGATAAGAAAAGGTAAAAAGAGAGCTTCCGCGGCCGCGGAAGCTCTCTTTGCTATCGATGGGGGGTTCAGTGGTTTTTGCCGGCCATGCCCAGATGGGCGGTGACGGGCTCATAGCTGGACATCTGATCGTCCTGCCAGGTGTTGTACTGGTCGGCACGCAGCTGCTGCTCCGCCTGGTAAAGGGCGTAGGTCTGGTCGCTGGCGCCGGTGAAGTACACCACATGGGTGCCGGTGTAGCTGGGGCCGTTGTAGCTGACGACGGTGGTGTCGCCCGCCTTGCGGCCGGCCTCGAACAGCCAGTCGTTGATGGGATCGACCATGGCGCCCTTAAAGACGTTCTCATACAGACCGCCGACAGTGTTGGAGCCGCCGTCGTCGGAGTACTCGTTGGCCATCTCGGCAAAGCTGTCCTCGGTGGCGTCGCCCGCCTGCCACTGGGCGTAGAGATCCTGGGCCTCGGCCTCGGCGGCGTCGATCTCCTCCTGGCTGAAGGTGCCGTCGCCATCGGTGTCCTCGGCCTGGATGAGGATGTGGCGGAAGCCCACGGTGGGATAGTCGTTGTCGTCACGGCTGAGGAACATCACGATATAGGAGCTGCCGTCGTCATCCTCCACAACAGTGGCGTCGCCGGGCAGGCGGATGCCGTTCAGCAGCCAGTCGGCATAGAGGGCGCTCAGACTGCTGCCGGGCAGGGTCTGTACGGTGGGCTCGGCGCCGTCGGCATTCTCAGCCAGGTAATCCCGGAAGGTGTCCGCGTCGGTGCCGTCGATGGCAACCAGCGCCGCGTGGGTATCCAGCACCGAGGCGTTGTCGTCGGCGGGCTCGGTCTCGGCATCGTCCCCGTCATCGGGGGCCGGGACATAGTAGTAGGCGTACTCGATCATATCCAACTGGTCGGCGAGCTCATCATATTTGGCGGCCAATTCCTGATCGGTGTACGAATAGCTGTTGTAGACGCTCTCGGAATAGGCGCTGGCCACATAGGAGCGATAGAGCTCCCGCTCCACCATCGCCTCGTCCACGCCCTTGCCGTAGGTCAGGTTGATGAACTGCTTCAGGTTGGAATAGCCCAGCCCCTGCCAGGCGGTCTTGAGGTCCTCCAGCTCGGACTCATAAGCGGCCTGCTGCTCCTCAGACAGGGTGAAGCCGGCGGCTTCGGCCTCGTCGTTGAGCATCTGCACCTGGGCCATCTGGTCCACGGCGGTGTCCAGGAAGTACTGCCGCCAGGAGTATCCCTCGGAGTATTCCTGGTCTGCCAGGCTCTCGTTGGGGTTGAAGAACAGCCCATAGCTCATATAGGAGCTGTAGGTGTTATAGAAGCTCAGATAGGCGTTGGAGTAGTAGTAGTTCAGCTCGGCGACGGAGTAGTCCTCGCCGTCGATGGTGACGGCGGTGGTGTGCCGGCTGGGCCAGGAGGAGTTGTAAATAAAGACGAACGCGAAAAAGACCACCAGCACGACGGCGACGATGGAATAGGTAATGGTGGTCTTGCGATGCTCGGCTTTCTCCTTTGCCGCGGCGACAGAACGCTTGTCCGTCCCGGCCGCGACCTGCTGCTTGCGGTTGATCTTATCCTTGGAAGCACTCATGTTGTTGACACCTCTTGCGGTAGTTTTCTTGCGAAATCCTAAGTATTATATTACATTGTATGTTCCGTTTCAAGTTTTTTCTGCGGATGGTGCAAATTGTTCACAGATTGGGTACATTATGTAAACTACAATCTGTATTGCAAAAACGCGGCACTTCCTGTATAATGTGGAAAAATTGGAGGGGTGGAAAATGCCCATGAATGATAATGACAAAAATCTGCGGCTGGCGGTGCTGATCGACGCGGACAACGCGCCCCGGGACTGCCTGCAGGGGATCATGGAGGAGGTGGCCATTTACGGCACGCCGAATTTGAAGCGCGCCTATGGCGACTGGTCCACCCGGAACCTGTCCGGCTGGCGGCAGACGCTGCTGGAGAACTCCGTCACCCCCATGCAGCAGTTCGCCTATACCAAGGGCAAGAACTCCACGGATTCGGCCATGATCATCGACGCGATGGACATCCTCTATTCCGGCAACACCGACGGCTTTGTGCTGGTCAGCTCCGACAGCGATTTTACCGGCCTGGCCCGGCGGCTGCGGGAGGCGGGGCAGTTCGTCATCGGTATCGGTGAGCAAAAGACCCCCAGCCCGCTGATCGCCGCCTGCAACAAGTTCATCTATATCGAGGTCATCCGGGAGCGGGCCGTGAAGGTGGCCAAGCCCGCCCAGAAAACCAAGGCCAAGAAGGCGGAGCCCGCCAAAAAGACGGAGCCCGCCAAGAAGGCCGAGCCTGCCAAAAAGGCGGAGCCCGCCAAAAAGACGGAGCCGGAGCCGGCCCGGCCGGCGTCCTCCGAGGAACGGCAGATCCCCGACAGCATCGTCTGGCTCATCGCCGACTCCATCCTGGACCTGTCTGGGGCGGGAGACGAGGACTATGTGTCCCTGGGCGCCGTGGGCCAGCTGATCCAGAAAAAACGCCCCGACTTCGACACCCGCAGCTACGGCTACTCCAAGCTGTCCGGCATGGTGAAGGCCATCGACCGGTTCGAGGTCATGGAACGGGAGGACAAATCCGACCCCCGATCCAAGATCGTGTACATCCGCGACCTGGAAATGTGAATGAAGTGGAAGTTTTTTGGTAAATACTTCTATTAATTTAACAAAATTTGGGATTGCTATTTCTTCCCATATAGTATAAAATGTACAATAGAAATGTGCTCGTTTCACTTGACAAACAGCACATATGCCCATGAGCGGGCCATGGGCGCGGAGTCGGAGTATGTTGGCGCGATGGGGACTGTCGTCCCCCTGATCCGGCGCAGGTCCGGAAAAATCACCAGAAACGGAAGAGATGCCTCGGGCCCGGATCCGGCCGGAGGCACAACAGGGATCATGAGAGAGAGAAAGAAAAAAAGGATCGGTCGTTTTGTTTTGACCTTGGCACTTCTGCTGATGACGGCGCTGGCCGGATGCGGGATCGCACAGGAGGAGGCGTCCGGGACGCCCCCTACCCTGTCGCCCACTGTGGTCCCCTCGCCCACGCCGCCGCCGCTGACGATCCGGGCCGCGGATCAGGAGGGCCGGCCGGCGCTGATGGAGCTGGCGGAGGACGGGTCCTTTTATCCGGACAACGGCATGACGCGGATCGACGCTGCGCAGATCCTGGCGGGGCTGCTGGGTGAGCTTCCCAAGGGGAAGGAGGGATTGTGGGCAGACCTGGACAGCTCGGACCCCCGGTATGCCGCCGCGGCGTCGCTGTATGCGTCGGGACTGGTGAAGAGGATGCCGGGAAGCCTCTTCCGCCCGGAGGATGAGCTGACGCGCGGGGATCTGGCGACCGTTTTGTTCAAGCTCTCTCTCAAAGTGACCAGCGAGGACCGGGAGCGGGTCAGACAGCTGGCCCGTGATCTGGCGGCCGGAGCGCTGCCGGGGTGCGGCGGGGACACCAGCGCGGGGAGCCCGCTGACCCGGGGAGAACTGGCGACCGTATGGGTCAGACTGGCCGGATGGGAACTCTATGATGAGGATCGGTTGATCCTGAGCGGGTGCATACCCGCTGACGTGACGCAGAAGAACGAGGCGTGGCCGTACATCACCACCGCCGTAATGGCGGGGACGGGCGAGGAATGGTCCGCGCCGGCGCCGGGACTTTACCGGCTGTACGGATGGCTGTATGCCGTGGACGAGAACGGCGCATTGGTCCGCGACCAGACGATAAGCGTCTGGACCTTCGGGCCCGACGGACGGTATACGACCGGAGACGAGAGGTTGGACGGCTATCTGGCGGAGGCGATGCGAGCCAGCGGCGCCGCGGCCCTGGAGGGCGAGGAGGCGCTGAAAGCGGCATACCTCTATGTGAAGCACAATTTCGAATACGAGATAACGCCTGAGGACGGCCCGACGGAAGCAAACGGCAGCACAGATTGGATCAACACGCGAGCGGAACGCTTCCTGCGGCTGAAAGGCGGCACCTGCTACGGCTATGCCTCGACCTTCGGCCTGATGGCAAGATGTCTGGGCGAGGAGGCACACATCGTGGCGGGGCAGGTCAACGAGTACTACACCCCCCATGGCTTCGTGATCATCCCGGAGGACGGGATCAATTGGGTCTATGACGTGGAACTGGAGGACACCAGGCCGGAACGGCACGCGGACCTGGATCTGTTCCACATCGAGAATTTTGCAATTTATATGTACTGGTATCAACCAGCGTGGTGATGAAAAATGACAGAGGTATTCATACTGAAATACGGCGAGCCCATTGAGGAGGGACAGGCCGTTTTGCTGCCGCGCTGGCGGCGCAGAAGGCTTGAGAGGCTTCGCTACGCTTCCGCACGGGAGGCCAGCCTGGGGGCGGGCCTGCTGTGGCGGTATGTGATGGAACGCCACGGCGTCCATCCGGAGGAACCGGTCCGGTTCCTCCAGGCAGGAAAACCGGTGTTTGCCCAGCGGGACGATCTGAGCTTCAGCTTGTCCCACTCCGGACCCTACGCCATGTGCGCCATCAGCGACAGGGACGTGGGGGTGGATATCCAGCAGATCAAGCCCGTGCATCTGTCCGTGGCCCGGCGGTTCCATTTCCGGGAGCGGGACTGGCTGGCGGAGCAGCCGCCCGCGGAGCAGACCGACGCCTTCTTCCGCATTTGGACCCGCAAGGAGGCATGGGTCAAGGCGGTCAGCCATGACCAGCTGCTCAGCCTGGACCAGGAGGACGTGATCCACGGTCTGGACGGCTGGCAGTTCCAGGAGTATGAGCTGGCGGACGGCTATATGGCGGCGGTATGCGCCCGCCACGGAGAGAAGCTGGAGCCGCCCACAGAGCTGGCGCCGGCGGAGGTGCTGGCGGCACTGGAAAAGAATAACGGATGACCGGATACGGATGACCGCCGCTGTGATCTCACAGCGGCGGTCAAGCTATGTTTTGACCGGACAGAGACGGGGAGCGCCCCGTTCGGGCTGGCATGTCATTTTTGCCGGAAGGCCCCGTCCCGGCAGACGTAGACGGCGGCGGAAAGGGCGGCGATCTCGGTGGGATCGTGGGTGGCCAGCAGCAGCGTCCGACCGGCGGAATGCTCCCGCAGCAGGGCGAGGACGCTGTCCCGCCGGTCGGGGTCCAGCTCCTTCAGCGGCTCATCCAGCAGCAGCAGATCCCCCTCGTAGGCCAGTGCCCTGGCCAGATTCACCCGCTGGCGCATCCCGCCGGACAGCTCCCGGGGCAGCAGCTCCGCCGCGTCCGCCAGACCCACCGCCTCCAGCCAGGACCGGGCCCGGTCCATGGTGGCGGCGCTGTCGCCCAATACGGCGTTCACGTTCTCCGCCGCTGTGCGCCATGGCAGCAGCCGCGCCTCCTGGAAGGCGTAGGCGATCCGCCGGGCATCCACCCGCACGGCGCCGGCCGTGGGCCGGAGCAGCCCCGCGGCCAGAGCGAGCACCGTGGTCTTTCCGCAGCCGGAGGGGCCGGTGAGGGCGATGTGCGCCCCGGCCGGCACGGACAGGTCCATATCCCGCAGCACGGTCTTTTCGCCGTAGGCCAGACACACCCGTTCAAAGGCGATCATATCTCCGTCCCTCCCAGCATGCGCCGCCGGCCCAGCCGGCGGATCAGGGCGGTGAACAGCTTTTCCAGGATCAGCGAGCACAGCACCACCACCGCCGTCCATCCGAACAGGCCCGCCGTGTCCATGTAGAGCTTGGCCTCGAACAGCTGCCGCCCCACGGACAGGGCCGGCACGGTGAGCACCTCCGCCGCCACGCCGGCTTTCCAGGCCAATCCCAGGCTGGTGTGGCAGGCGCTGAGAAGGTACGGCCCCACAGAGGGGGCATAGACGCGCCGGACAGTCTGCCAGCGGCCGAAGCGGTACACCCGGGCCATCTCCAGCAGCTGCCGGTCCGTGGCGGCCACCCCGGTGGACACGTTGCCCCACACGACCGGGAGGACCATCAAAAACACGATCACGCAGGGGAGGATGTCCCTGCCCACCCAGATCAGCACCAGCAGGATGAAGCTGGCCACCGGGGTGGAGCGGATCACCGACAGCAGCGGGGACAGGACCGCGTCCAGAAACCGGTACCGGCTGGTGCCGGCGGCGGTCAGCACGCCTCCCACAGCGCCCAATACCGCGCCCAGCAGGATGCGCCCCAGGCTCACCGCGGTGACGCGCCAGAACGGAGCGGTGACCACCAGGGACGCCAGCCGCCGGGCCACGGTCACCGGCCGGGGCAGCAGCAGCTCCCGGTCCACGATCCATGCCAGAAGAGCCCAGACGCCCAGCCAGAAGGCCAAGGCGCCCAGGCTCTTTGCCATTTTGCCGGGGCGGCGCATCAGACGCCGTAATAGAAATCGCTCTCGGGCAGGGCTCCCCCTACGGACGCGGGGGCGACTTCAAAGAGGATGGCGAGGTATTCGTCCATAGCGGACTGCATCTCCGCGCCGGTGACGAAGCAGACGTTGCAGTTGGGGATGGCCTTTTCGGCCACGGCCGCCTGGGCAAAGACGCCGGTCTGCTCGATGAGGGCCGCGGCGTCCGCCGGCTGGGCGGTCAGATATTCGATGGAGGCGCCGTACTCGGCCAGGAAGGTGTCCACCGCCTCGGGATGCTCCTGGGCGAAGGCCGTGCGGACCACGGCGCAGCCCTGGACCAGGCTCCCGGCGGGGAACAGCGCGTCCCACTCCGCCGTCAGGTCCAGCGCGGCCGTCAGACTCTCGTTGGCGGCCTTGGCGATGGTGACCATGGGCTCGGGCAGCACGGCGACGTCCACCTCGCCGGCGGCCAGGGCCGTGCGCAGATCGGCGGGCTGGGCATAGGAGTCGTCCACGGTCACGTCCACGCCGGCTTTCTGGCACAGGGCCTCAAAGATGAAGGCGGGGTTCTGGGCGGGGGCATAGACGGTCATGCCGTCCAGGTCCTCCAGGCTCTCCACCGTCAGCTTTTCGCTGTTCACCACCAGATACAGCACGCCGCGGGTGTTCAGGGCCAGCAGCTGTACGCCGCCCTCGGTCTTGTTGTAGAGCGCGGCGGCGGCGTTGGTGGGCAGGGCGGCGATGTCGCAGCTGCCGTTCACCAGCGCGGCGGTCACGGCGCTGGCGTCGGTCTCCACGGAAAAGCTGTA
This sequence comes from uncultured Oscillospiraceae bacterium, assembly GCA_947624065.1. Lineage (GTDB taxonomy): Bacteria > Bacillota > Clostridia > Oscillospirales > Oscillospiraceae > CAJOIG01. Next base: position 8,265 of record CANQIO010000022.1, read on the forward strand.
ATCCAGCCCGGCCTCGCCGGCGGCCGCGTCGGCCATGAGCTTGGCCATGCCGAAGCCGGTGGTGCCGTTGAGCACCATCACGTTCACGCTCCCGGCGTCCGCCGTGGGCTCGGCAGTCGGTTCCGCCGTGGGCTCGGCGGTCGGTTCAGCGGGCAGCTCCGCCGTGGGAGCGGGGGTGGCATCCGCCAGCGGGTCGCCGCCGCCGCAGGCGCACAGGGAAAGGCACAGGATCAGCGCCAAAAGCGCTGTGAGGAAATGCTTCATGCTGTTGTCTCCGTTTCATTGGTTTACGTCTTTGTGATGACGTGGGAATAGGCGGTCTTTACGTTCACACCGGTGAGAGCGCCGATCTCGCCGGCCATGGTGTTGGTCACATCCTGCGGGGCATCCACGGCGATGCTGATGATGTTGATGTCCCGGCCACGATAGGGTATGCCCATTCGGCCGAGAATATAGCCGGAATAGCGGTGCAAAATGGCGTTCAGCTGATCTGTCACGTCCAGGTTTTCCACAATGATGCCGAGTACGGCAACGCGCGTTACCATCATAGCTTTTTTCTCCCCTTAAAAATGATCGCCCGCGCAAGACGCGGGCGAGGGCATGGCTGCCCCTTGCCAGGTCTTTCGCTGTAACTCCCCAGTTTTAGCGTCAGGCTTTAATTCATTATAGAATGACGCTTGTGAAAAAACAATCAGCATTTCGACGAAAAAGGGGTTGACAGGGAAAAAGATTTGCATTATAGTAAGTAATGCAAACGATGCAAATAATGCAAGGAGGGATGCAGATGCTGCTGAAGCTGGATTTTGGATCGGACCAGCCCATCTACATGCAGATCCGCAACCAGATCGTTCTGGGCATCGCCGGCGGCGCGCTGGCGGCAGGGGACCGGCTGCCCACCATCCGGGCCCTGGCGGAGGAGTGCGGCATCAACATGATGACTGCCAGCAAGGCCTATCAGCTGCTGCGCCAGGAGGGGTATATCACCACCGACCGGCGGCTGGGCGCGGTGGTGGCGGAGAGAACAGAGCCGGCCGGGCCCTCCCGGGAGACGGTGGAGGGCCTGCGGCTGCGGCTGGGAGAGCTGCGGCTGGCGGGGCTGGATGTGGACGCGGCGCTGAGATTGTGCCGGGAGCTCTATGAGGAGGGTGAAGGATGAACATGACGGTTTTTGTATGGCTCGTCTGCGCGCCGGTGGCGGTGCTGCAGTGCGTCATCAACTGCAACGAGACGAAGTTCAAGAAAAATCTGGCCGTGGGGGTCACGTTCCCCCTGAAGGGCCGGGCGGACCCGGAGGTGCAGCGGCTCTTGCAGGGCTTCCGGCGGGCGCAGATCGTCCTGTGCCTGGGCATGCTGGCGCTGGCGGCGCTGTGCGCCGTGCTGCTGGGCGAGGGGACCATGCTGCTGGCGCTCTGCCTGTGGGTGGACCTGCTGATGGCGGCCCAGTTCGTCGTCTATGCCCGGTATAACGGCAGGCTCAAGGCGGTGAAGCGGGAGCGGGGCTGGACAGTGCCCGCGGTGCGTGCTGCCAGCGTCAGCGTCCCGGCGGCGCCGGTGAAGAGGCCCAGCGTGTGGTGGTTCATCGCCGCGGCGGCCGTCGCTGCCGTGCCGGCGGCGCTCGACCGGGAGCTGTGGTATGCCTATCTGCTGGAGGCGGTGATGGCCCTGGGCTGCTGGGCGGGGAGCAAGTACCTCTACCGGAACCGGGCGGAGACGGTGGACGAGAACGACGCGGTGACGGCGGCGCTGACCCGTGTGCGCCGCCGGGCCTGGGACCGGGTGTGGGTGCTGTGCGCCTGGATGATGGCGGCGGTCAGCATCGGCATCTGGCTGAGCACGGCGCTCCCCGCCGGCGGCGGGGCCATGGTCTGGCTCACGGTGGTCCTAGCCCTGGCCGTGTGCGCCGCGGCCATCGCGCTGGAGCTCCGGGTCCGGCGGGTGCAGGAAAAGCTCACCGCCTCCAGCGGCGAGGGCTTTTATGTGGACGAGGACGACAAGTGGCTCTGGGGCCAGGTCTACTATGACCCTGACGACAGCCGCACCATCGTCAACGCCCGCACCGGCGTCAACTCCACCGTGAACCTGGCCCGGCCGGGCGGAAAGGCGGTGGCGGTGCTCACGCTGGCGCTGCTGTTCGTGGCGCTGCCGCTGCTGGGGGTATATGTCGACATGATGTCCGCCGCGCCGCTGCCGCTGAAGATCGAGGACGGAGCGCTGGTGGCGGCCAACTACGGCACCCGCTATGAGATGCCCCTGGACGAGATCGCGGACGCGGAGCTTCTGGACGCGCTGCCGGCCATCACGGCCCGCGTCTGGGGCGTGGGGATGGACAGCCTGCTCAAGGGGACGTTCCAGACCCAGTGGGGCCGGGCCACGCTGTGCCTGGACCCCAGGACGGGGCCCTGGCTGAAGGTGACCATGGATGACGGGAGGCTGTATCTTCTGGGCGGCGGGGACGCCGGCGCGGAGAGCGTCCTCGCGCAGATAAAACAATAACGCGCCTGCCCCCGCCCGGACCGGGCGGGGGCAAGTTAGCGTTGACCAAAAGCGGGACGGGAGACTATAATTATTATAATCAAAGAAAACGGCCGGGAGGATACGACAATGGCGAGATTCACTGTGGCGCTGTGCGGCTGCGGCAGCCGGGGCTTGGAGGCATACGCCCCCTTCTCCAGGGCGTGGCCGGAGAAAATGCAGGTAGTGGCCGGGGCGGACCCGCGGCCGGAGCGGCTGGAAAAGCTGCGGAAGGAATACGGCGTGGCGCCGGAGATGTGCTTTGCCTCCGACGAGGAGCTGCTGGCCCAGCCCAGGCTGGCGGACGTGATGATCGTGGCTACCCAGGACCGGATGCACGTGAAGGACGCTCTGGCGGCCCTGGACAAGGGCTATCACGTGCTGCTGGAAAAGCCCATCTCCCCGGACCTGGGGGAGTGCCTGGCGCTGCGGGAGAAAGCCCATGAGACCGGCCGGGCGGTGGTGGTGTGCCACGTGCTGCGCTACACCCGGTTTTATGCCGCCCTCCAGGAGATGATTCGCGGCGGCGCGGTGGGGAAGGTGCAGACCGTGGAGGCGTCGGAGAACGTGGCCTTCTGGCACTTCGCCCACAGCTTCGTGCGGGGCAACTGGCGCCGGGAGGACGAGACCAGCCCCATGATCCTGGCCAAGTGCTGCCACGACATGGACATCCTCCGCTGGCTGGTGGGCAGGAAGTGCCTGAAGGTGCAGAGCTTCGGCTCCCTGGATTGGTTCCGGGCGGAGAACGCCCCCGCCGGGGCGGCGGACCGGTGCCTGGACTGCCCGGTGAAGGACGGGTGCCTCTACGACGCGGAGCGGCTGTATCTGACCGATCCCCACTGCGGCTATGAGCGGGTGAAAAACGGCTGGCCGGTGAACGTGGTGGCCACGGACCCGGACCCGGATAAGCTCCGGGCCGCCCTGCGGACGGGACCCTATGGCCGGTGCGTGTACCGGTGCGACAACGATGTGGCGGACCACCAGACGGTGAACCTGCTGTTCGAGGGCGGCGCCAGCGCCAGCTTCATCGTCAGCGCTTTCACCGACGAGTGCTACCGGACCGTCAAGGTCACCGGCTCTCTGGGCCAGGTGGAGGGGAACATGACGGAGAACACCCTGCGGCTGCAGGTGTTCGGCCAGCCGGAGCGCGTCATCGACCTCAACGAGGAAAAGGGCGAGTATTCCGGCCACGGCGGCGGGGACTACGGGCTGCTGCACAGCCTGTTCGCGCTGCTGGAGTCCGGCCGGGTGGACGGCCTGACGGGAGTTGACGCCTCGGTGGAGAGCCATGTGATGGCCCTGGCGGCGGAGTGGTCCCGGGCCCACGGCGGGCAGACGGTGGATCTGGCGGAGTTCGAGCGGCAGGCGGGAACGCCGTGACCGTTTTCCTGCCCGCGCATAGAATGGGATCAGACTCGGGGGAGGACTTTCGATGCTCCAATGGCTGGCGTCCAAGTGCATAAAGGACTGGGACCGGACCGAGGAGCCCCGTGTGCGCCTGGCCTGGGGTCGGATGGTCAGTCTGCTGGCGGTGGGCGCCAACGGGGTGCTGTTTGCCGCCAAGCTGCTGGTTGGCCTGGCGGCCGGGTCCGTGGCGGTGGCGGCCGACGGGGTCAACAACCTGGCGGACGCGGCCTCCAACATCGTGAGCCTGCTGGGGTTCCGTCTGGCGGCCCGGCCGGCGGACGAGGAGCACCCCTACGGCCACGGGCGGTATGAGTACCTGGCGGGGCTGACGGTGGCGGTGCTGATCCTGGCGGCGGGCCTGGAGCTGATGCACACCAGCGTCCAGCGGGCCCGCGCCCCCCAAACGCCGGTGTTCTCCTGGCTGATGGCGGCGGTGCTGGCCGGGTCCGTGGCGGTGAAGCTGTGGATGATGGCCTTCAACCGGGACGCGGGCCGCCGGATCGATTCCGAGACCCTGATCGCCACGGCGGCGGACAGCCGCAACGACGTGATCGCCACGGCGGTGGTGCTGGCGGGCATGCTCCTGGGCCGGGCCACGGGCCGGGACCTGGACGGCTGGCTGGGCATGGGGGTGGCGGCCTTCGTGCTCTACAGCGGCTTCTCCCTGGTGAGGGACACCCTGGACCCGCTGCTGGGCAAAAAGCCGGAGCCGGAGGTCATCGACGCCATCCGCTCCCGCATCCTGGCTTGTCCGGGGGTGCTGGGCACCCATGACCTGATGCTCCATGACTACGGGCCGGGCCGCCGCTTTGCCAGCGCCCATGTGGAGATGGCGGCGGAGGACGACATCATGGTCCTGCACCAGGCGCTGGTGGCGCTGGCGCGGGAGTTTTTGGAGCAGGACGGCCTGCACATCGTGTTCCAGCTGGACCCCATCTCCCAGGCGGACACCGAGGAAAACCGCCTGCGGCGCCATCTGACGGAGCGGCTGGGGCTGATCGACGGCCGCGCCGCGGTCCACGATGTGCGCCTGGAGCGGGAACAGGGCGTGGAAGAGGCGGTGTTCGACTGCTACGTGCCGGCGGATGTGCATATCCCGGAGGAGGAGCTGCGGCGGATGCTGGAGAACATGGTCCGGGAGCTCTATCCCGGCGCGGCGTGCCGCATCACCGTCGATCGGGACTATATGGCCCCGCCTCAATAACGGAAAATACGAACGCCCCGGGACCGCGGTCCCGGGGCGTTGTTGTATGGCTTTATTTCTCCTGCTGCTCTTGGGGCAGACGGGACAGCCGCTCCAGCGTGAAGCCCCGGCCCCGGACCTCCTTCACCTGGGTGATGGTGATGAAGGCGGCCGGATCGATGGCCTGGATCAGCTCCTTGGCGGCGAACAGCTTCCGGTGGGGGATCACGCACATCACGCTCTTCTGCTGCTCCTGCAGGGCGCCAGTCTCGATCTGGAACAGGGTGACGCCGGCCTGGAGCTTGGTGAGAAGGGCGCGGCGGAGCGCTTCATACTGCTGGGTGATGACCAGCAGCTGGATCTGGGCCTGGCCCAGGATCATGACCTTGTCCAGCACGATGGACTGCAGGACCAGCACCACCATGCCGTACAGCACGGGCTCGGCCGCGCCGGCAAACAGCGCCTGCCCGCCGATGATGATCGCGTCCCACAGATAGACGCATATCGACAGGGGGATATGGGTCCATTTGTGCAGTACCAGCCCGGCGATGTCCATGCCGCCGGTGGAGGAGCCCACCCGCATGACGATGCCCAGAGCCGCGCCCATCAGCACGCCGCCGAACAGCGCCGCCATGAGGGCGTTGTCCGTCAGAGAATCGATGCCGGGGATGCTCCGGACGACCACCAGCAGGACCGGGTACAGCAGGGAGCTGGCCACAGTGGAGGCCACCAGCTTCCAGCCCAGCACCAGCCAACCCAGCAGCAGCAGAGCCCCGTTGAGCAGCAGCACGACCGTGGCCATGTCCACCGGAAAGAGATTGGCCATCACGATGCCGATGCCGGTGGTGCCGCCCATGATGATGTCGTGGGGGACGATGAACGCCTCTACCGACAGGGCCAGCAGGCCGTTGCCCACCAGGACGGACGCGCATGCCCACAGCGCCCGGAACGCTTTTTTCGTCTGCGGCTTCATAAAGGAGCCTCCTTTCGCGCCGCCAGGGCGCTATATTTATTATACGATAAAAACCGGCTTTTGGCAAACAGCGCGCATAGTTTTTCCCGCCGGCCGCATACTAGCTGCGGTGATCGATGATGAAAATGACCAACAGCGAGTATAACGAGTATATCAAGGGCATGGCACCGGGCTCGCCTCTCGCCAAGGACCTGGTGAAGGCGTTCATCGTGGGCGGACTGATCTGCTGTCTGGGCCAGGGACTGAGCATGGCCTATGAGGACCTGGCCCACCTTGTCCGGGAGGACGCCGCCACGGCGGTGAGCATGACGATGATCGCGCTCAGCGCGCTGCTGACGGGCCTGAACGTATATGACAAACTGGCCCGGTTCGCCGGCGCGGGGACGCTGGTGCCCATCACGGGCTTTGCCAATTCCGTGGTGAGCCCGGCGCTGGAGTTCAAGACGGAGGGGTTCATCCTGGGCACGGCGGCGAAGATGTTCACCATCGCCGGGCCGGTGATCACCTTCGGCATCACTGCCAGCGTGGTATACGGGCTCATATTGTGCCTGCTGCAATGAGACCGTCTCTGACTGCAAAGAGCACTATAAAGATGACAGGCACTCTCCCCTGGGAACAGGGGAGAAATTTTTTGCGGAAATACCTTGACAGATGAGGTATATCATGTTATTATCTCATTATCAAATACTTCGCGAGGCGAAATATATCAGTATCAGAAAGGAGGCTGGGTCATGTCACTATCCGCGGACATCCTGCGGGGGCATACGGACGCCATCATCCTGGCCCAGCTCATGGCCGGGGACAGCTACGGCTATGAGATCAACAAGAACATATCCCAGCGGGCGGGAGGCGCCTACGGCTTCAAGGAGGCCACGCTGTACACGGCCTTCAAGCGCCTGGAGCAGAACGGCTTCATCACCTCCTACTGGGGGGACGACGGGCCCGGAGCCCGGCGGCGGTATTACGCCATCACCCAGGCGGGCATATGCCAGCTGGCCGCCGACCGGCAGGAGTGGACCGAGACGAAAAAGGTGCTGGACGCGCTGATCGATCAGAAGGAGGATTGACCATGGAGGACATCAAGCGCAGATTTTCAAACGAGATCGCGGCAAAGCTCGCCGGCGCCCCGGAGAGCGACGCCAAGGCGGATATGATCGAAGAGCTGGCGGAGAATCTGGCCAGCCGGTACGGGGACATGCTGGCCGCGGGCGTGGACGAGGACGCCGCGTTCCAGCGGGCCATGGACCAGTTGGGGGACGTGGACGAGCTGACGGCGTACCTGTGCAGCCAGGAGCCGGCGGGAGCCGGTCGGGAGGCCGGGCCGTCCCAGACGAACATGGACGAGTTTTTCCAGACCATCGGGAACATGGGCCGGACCATCGGGGATATGGCAAAGGGGGCGACCCAGGCAGCCGGGGACTTTTTCCGCAGCGACGGCTTCCGGGACGGTGTCCGGGATGCCGTCCGGGAGGGCAAGCAGGCCGCCAGGGAGGCCAAGGTCTTTTTCAAGGGCATAGCCGGCTCCGGCAGGGACGGCGCCTCGGTGCACATCTATGTGGATGACGACGGCAACGTGACCGGCAGAGCGGACAAGGGCAGCAGCTTCGGCTGGCCGGACCGGGACAGTGACGGGGAGAAGAGCGTTCCGTCCCAGGACGTGCTGCGCCTGGATGTGGAGACCACCGGCGACGTGGAGGTCATTCTGGACGGCGATCCGAACGCCCCTGTCCGGGTGGAGGGGAACATGTCCCGGCTGGATATGTTCGTCACGGAGAACGGCGTGCTGACGGTGCGGACGCTGCACACAGCCAGCACCCAGTTTTTCACCTTCCGGGGCGTGTCCAGGCAGGACGTGTCACTGACCATCCCGGCCCGGGCCTGGGAGAGCATCCGTCTCGCCACCGACAGCGGCGACGTGGACATAGGCGACGGGCTGGAGGTGGGCAGCCTCTCCGTCTACACCCGCAGCGGCGACATCGACTGCCGGGTGAGGAGCTGCCAGCAGGCGGAGTTCAAGACCGTCAGCGGGGACGTGTCCCTGGAGGGCAACGCCGCCCGGCTGTGCGCGGTCACCACCAGCGGCGACGTGTCGCTGACCGGGCCCCTGGGCCAGACGGAGGTCACTTCCACCAGCGGCGACGTGGAGCTGTCCGGCAGCGTATGGAAAGCCGGCGTCAAGACCGTCAGCGGCGACATCCGGCTGGAGAGCATGACCCTGCCGGAGGCCATGGAGCTCAGCTCCAAGAGCGGCGACGTCGAGGCCCGCATCCCGGACAACGGCCCGTTCAAGGTGAACGCCTCCAGCGTCAGCGGCACGGTGGACCTGCTGCCCTTTGCCAGGTGGTCCTGGTCCGGCGCCGCCGATCCCAACGCCCCTACGCCCCGGTATGCTCTCACCAGCATCAGCGGCGACGTGTCGCTGGACAAGTGCTGACGGGAAGGGACCTGCGAAAGCCAGAAGGCGGATTCCGCCTGGGTTCCCCGTCGGTGTGGGACAGCCCTCTCGGCTGAGACGCAAAAAGAAAAGGACCGGTGCAGGCTGCACCGGTCCTGATATTTTGTGTCATTACCGCATGTAATAGGCCGCCACGACGCTGGACACCAGCACGCCGTCCACCTCGCCCTTCATCAGCGCCTGGAACAGGCCCTCCGTGTTGGTCTGGTAGATGACGGCCCCCAGGCTGTCGATGAATTTCCGGTTCTTGCTGTCCTGGTAGAGCACGCTCTCGTCGGAGACCACCACGCCAAGGGACTTGCCCTTCAGACCGGAGCGGCGGCGGATGTGGCTGCCGGAACGGGTCACCAGCACATACTGGTTGGTGAGATAGGCCGGGGACACGTCCACGTCGGCGGTGACGCCGGAATCGGGCACAGCCATGGCGATGTCGATGTTGCCGGCATTCAGCTCGATGGCCGCGTCGGCGATGGCGATGGGATAGACCACCATGCTCCAGCCCAGGAAGGAGCAGACGCGGCTCATCAGGTCGATGTCGAAGCCCTCATAGCCGGCGGCGGACTGGTAGCTCATGGGCATGTTGGAGATGTCCACGCCCACGGTGACGGTGCGCTGGGGCACGTCCTCTTCCAGCTCCTCCAGGGCGTTGTCGTCGCCCCGGACGGTGATGATGTCCTCGCCGAACCAGTAGTTGGAGGCCTGGCTCAGCGAATTGCCGGCCGCCAGCTCCTCCAGGGCCGCCGTCACATAATCCTTCAGCCGGTCCCCCTTGCGGAAGGCGATATAGTAGCTGCTGACGCCGCTGTATTCATCGATGATGCGGTAGCCGCCGGAGCCGCCGCCGCAGGCCGCCAGGGGCAGCATCAGCGCGGCGCACAGCAGCAGACACACCAGGGCCCGAAGTGATCTCATGCCGGTCCTCCCAAAACAGGTAAAAAAGCCGCACGGTCCGTGCGGCTTTTATCTTACCCTATCTCCCGCGGAAAATCAAGGCCGTTCCGCCTCAGCGCTGGCGGTAGCTGTCCAAAAAACGCCTGGTGCGATCCTGGACGGGCGCGCCGAACACCTGTTCGGGCGGGCCCTGCTCCACCACCAGGCCGTCGTCCATGAAGAGGACCTGGCTGGACACGTCCCGGGCGAAGGCCATCTCGTGGGTGACGATGATCATGGTGGTGTGCGCCTCCGCCAGGGAGCGGATCACCCGCAGCACCCCCAGGGTCAGCTCCGGGTCCAGGGCGCTGGTGGGCTCGTCGAAGCACAGGATATCCGGCCGCAGGGCCAGGGCGCGGGCGATGGCCACCCGCTGCTGCTGGCCGCCGGAGAGCTGATGGGGGTAGTTCCCCATCCGGTCGGCAAGGCCCATCCTCTCCAGAAGGTCTTTGGCCTGGTCCTCCAGCTGGGAGAGCGTCTCCCGCCGGCGGTCCCGCCAGTCGGGGCTCTCCTTTGCCAGAAGCTTTCCCGCCAGGAGCACGTTCTCCAGGGCGGTATACTGGGGGAAAAGGTTGAAGGACTGGAACACCAGCCCGAAGTGCAGCCGCTTGCGGCGGATATCCGCCTCCCGCCGGGTGGCCGGATCTGCCGCGTCAAAAAGCACCTCGCCGTTGACGGAGATGACGCCGGCGTCGGGCGTCTCCAGAAAGTTCAGGCACCGCAGCAGAGTGGTCTTGCCGGAGCCGGAGGAGCCGATGACGGACAGGACCTGCCCCTGCTCCAGGGAAAAGCTGATGCCCCGCAGCACCTCCGTCTGGCCGAAGCGCTTGCGGATGTCCTTTACGTCCAAAACAGCCATATGCAGCGCCCCCTTTCAGCGGAAATAGTCCAGCCGCTTTTCCAGCTTCCCCAGCGCCACCGTGACGATGCCGTTGAAGATGAGGTAATAGACGGCGGTGAAGAACAGCGGCCAGATGGCCCCGGCGATGCCGTGGGAGCCCTTCAAAAAGGACTGGCCGGCCCAGATGATCTCCTGCAGGGCAATGATGCGGGCCAGAGCGGTGTCTTTGACCAGGGTGATGATCTCGTTGGACATGGGCGGCACGATGCGCTTGATGACCTGCAAAAGCGTCACTTTGAAGAAGATCTGGCTTTTGGTCATGCCCAGCACCAGCCCCGCCTCCTGCTGGCCCCTGGGCACGGACTGGATGCCGCCCCGGTAGATCTCGGAGAAGTAGCAGGCGTAGTTGAAGATGAAAGCGATGGCGGAGGCGACGAATCGCCCCGTCTCGCCCCGGCCCCAGATATTTTTGCCCAGCACCATGCCGGGGAAGTAGAAGATAATCAGCAGCTGGATCATCAGGGGCGTGCCCCGGACCACCCATACCACCATCCGGGTCAGCCAGCTGAGCGGCCTGAAGCGGCTCATGGAGCCAAAGGCGATCACCAGTCCCAAAGGGACGGCCCCCAGACCGGTGACGAAAAACAGCTTCAAGGTCTGCAGAAAGCCCACGTTCAGCGCCTTGAGCACTACAGGCATCTGCTGGAGTATCAGTTCCATATGTGTCTCCCGGAAAACAGTTTTTTGCCGGGGAGAGCGTCAGCTCTCCCCGGTAGGATGCGGTCTGAATGGGCGTTTACTCGGCGGCTTCAGCCTCGCCCGCGGCCTCGGCGGCCAGCGCGGTCTGGTCGATGAGTGACAGCTGCACGCCGTAGGTCTCGGCGATCTCTTCCATGGTGCCGTCCTCATAGCTGGCCAGGAAGAACTCGTTGAGGGCCGCGGCCAGATCGGAGCCCTTGCGGAAGCCCACGCCGTACTCCTCGCTGTTGAGGTTGATGGTGTTGGTCAGGTCCTCGTAGCCGGTGCCCTCGCCCACCATGGCGGCGGCCATCAGCAGGTCGATGACGGCGGCGTCGGAGGTGCCGGCGCTGACCTCCAGCAGGGCGTCGGCCTGGGTCAGTACGGGGGTGGTGGCATAGCCCAGCGCTTCCACCTCGTCCTCACCGGCGCTGCCGGCCTCCACCGCGAAGGTCAGGTCGGCCAAGTCCTCGGCGGTCTCATAGTCGGCGGCCACGTCCACGGGCAGGATGACGGTCTGCGCGTTGTTGCAGTAGGCGTTGGAGCACTCCATAGCCTCGGTGACCTCATCGGTGAGGGTCATGCCGTTCCAGACTACGTCGATGGTCTTGGCGTCCAGCTCCAGGACCTTGTTGTCCCACTCGATCTCCACGAACTCCACGTCCACGCCCAGACTCTCGGCAAAGGCCTTGGCCAGGTCGGCGTCAAAGCCGATCCAGTTGCCGTCCTCGTCCTGGTAGTCCATGGGCTCGAATTCGGTGATGCCCACCACCAGCACGCCTTTTTCCTGAACGTAGGCCAGGTCGCTGTCGGCCTCGTCGGCCAGGGCGAAAACGGAGGCGCTCATCAGCATCAGAGCGGCCAGAATGATTGCAACGATCTTTTTCATTGGAAGTGTCCTCCTGCGGTATTTGTTGTTTGCGTTTAACATGCTACCACGGTAGCGAGCTAAAGTAAAGTCTCTTTTTGCCCTTTTCCGCATTTTTTACATTTTGTTCACCCAAGGGTTGCGGCCGGGTATATAATTGAGATAGAATGAACAAGGTCCCGCCGGCGGACCGGCGGGGCGGGGAGGCAATATCCATGGCGAAAAAAGCGCTGATCGTGGAGGACGACGGCAACATCTCGGAGCTGCTGCGGCTGTATCTGGAGCGGGACGGCTTTGAGGTGCTCCAGGCGGCAGACGGCGGCCGGGGCGTAGACCTGGCCCGGAGCGCCGAGCCGGACATCGTGCTGCTGGACATCATGCTGCCGGTGAAGGACGGCTGGCAGGTCTGCCGGGAGATCCGCGGCTTTTCCAAGACGCCCATCCTGATGCTCACCGCCAAGGGGGAGACCCGGGACAAGGTGGCAGGCCTGGAGATGGGCGCGGATGACTATATCACCAAGCCCTTTGAGATCAAGGAGCTGCTGGCCCGCGTCCACGCGGTGCTGCGGCGGACGGACGGGGCACCGGAGGACAAGGTCCGGCGGCTGGAATTCGACAAGCTCATCATCGACCTGGATTCCTATGAGCTGGTGGTGGACGGGGTGAAGGTGGACACGCCCCCCAAGGAGATGGAGCTGCTGTTCCACCTGGCCAGCGCCCCCAACCGGGTGTATACCCGCAACCAGCTGCTGGACGAGGTGTGGGGCTTCGACTACTTCGGCGACTCCCGGACCGTGGACGTACATATCAAGCGCCTGCGGGAGAAGCTGGAGGGCGTCAGCGACCAGTGGCGGCTCAAGACCGTCTGGGGCGTGGGCTATAAGTTCGAGGTCGGGGAAGCGTAAGGGTGAAGCGCAAGGTGAAGCGGAGCGTCTTTTTCCGCAATTATATGGTCACCACCGGTATGTTCGTGGTGTGCTTTTTCGTGCTCGGCGTGACCATGTTCCTGATGGGCCGCGCCTATCTCATCCGGGAGAAGCAGCAGAGCCTGTATGCCACCGCCGGGGAGGTATGCCGCTATGCCGAGGCGGTCCACGGCGAAGAGGACCTGGGCGGCTGGGATCTGCGGATGAATCTGGCCGCCATCGCCCAGAGCACCGGCGACCATATCTTCCTGTGCGACCGGACCGGCACGGTGGTGTCCAGCTCCGACCGGAACGCTGCCTCGCCCTATATCGGCCGGCAGATCTCCGCCGCCGTCATCGGCGAGCTGGAGCAGGAGGGCGGCTATGAGGAGCTGACCGATCTGGACGGCTTCTACGAGGGGATGTATTATGTGGTGGCGGAGCCCATCCGCGACAGCGACGGCGGCACGGAGGGATATGTGTTCGTCAATTACGCCGGCGAGGGGCTGTTCGGCGTGTGGGGCGGGTTCATCGCCGTGTTCATCCTCATCGCCGTGGGCCTGCTGGCCCTGGCCATCGCCTTCGGCTACGCCAACGACCGGCGGCTGGCCCGGCCGCTGAACGAGATGGCGGAGGCCGCCCACCGGTTCGCCCGGGGCGACTACAGCGCCCGGGTCAGTCCCTATCCCGACGAGGACGAGATCGGCACGCTGATCCAGGCGTTCAACACCATGGCCGACGGGCTGGAGCGCAACGAGTCCCGCCGCCGGGAGTTCATCGCCAACGTGTCCCATGAGCTGCGCACGCCCATGACCGCCATCGCCGGCTTTGCCGACGGGCTGCTGGACGGGACCATCCCGCCCTCCGAGGAGAAGAAATATCTGCAGACCATCTCCTCGGAGACCAAGCGGCTGGGCCGGCTGGTGCGGTCCATGCTGGACATGGCCCGCCTCCGCGACGGGGACCCGGCCCGGCGGGAGCAGACCTTCGACCTGGGGGAGACGGTGCTGCAGACCATGCTCAGCTTTGAGGACCGGGTGGACGCCAAGGGGATGACCGTGGATCTGAACATGCCGGAGGACACGATCCGGGTCCGGGGCGACGAGGACGCCATCACCCGGGTGGTCTATAACCTGGTGGACAACGCCATCAAGTTCGCCGCCTGGAGCACGGCCCTGACCGTCAGCATCTGGAAGGAGAATGGCAAGGCCTATACCTCCGTCCAGGACGTGGGGCAGACCATCCCGCCCGAGGAGCTGCCGCTGATCTTCGACCGGTTCCACAAGGCCGACCGCTCCCGCAGTCAGGACCGGGAGGGCGTGGGTCTGGGCCTTTATATGGTCCGGCAGATCCTGTCCGCCCATGACCAGGACATCTTCGTCACCAGCGAGAACGGCGTCACCGCGTTCACCTTCACCCTGGCGCTGGCCGAGGGCGGGCGGAATGTCCGGGAGCGGGAAAATATGCCGTCATGAAGATGGGTATAATAGCGTTAAAACCGCTATTATACCTCAAAAATACATGAAAAGTGATCGAGCAACGGGCTGCGCGCGCAGCCGGGAGGAGGAGCTATGCCTTACGAGATGAACCCCGGTCCGGGGAACTGGTACAACAGCTATCCCGCGCCGGTCCAGCCGCCTCAGGGCGGCTATACGGCGCCCAACGGCGGCCCGCCGTCCAGGGAGACGCCTGCCCAGCGCCGCCGGCGCCGCCGGACCAAGGCGCTGACGCTGACAGCCTGCGGACTGCTGGTGTGCCTGGCCCTGGCGGTGACCGTGGTGAACGGCGGCCTGTTCCGGCGGCTCTGGGACGCGGAGGCATACGTGCGATACCAGGTGGTCGAGGACGAGCCCTATGTGGGGCGGGACGAGCTGCTGCCGGCGGAGGACTACCGGGATTTTGAGGACTACCGGGACTACTTTGCCAATTATTACACCTCCTCCGATGAGATCGCGCTCCCCACGGCCCCCTCCGCCGACGGCGTCACGCTGGAGCTGGCGGCACAGGAGAGGGAGGAGCTGCCCCTGCAGGAGATCTATGACCGGGTCAGTCCCGCCGTGGTGGGCATCCATACCTATCTGGACGACATAGAATTCGGCTGGGGCACCGGCGTGGTGTTCACGCCGGACGGGTATCTGATCACGAACACCCACGTGCTCCAGAGCTGCACCAAGGCGGAGGTGGTCTTTACCGACGGGACCAAGTATGAGGCCAGCCTGGTGGGCTCCGACACGGCCAGCGACATCGCCGTGCTGCATATCGACGGCAGCGACCTGCCCTATGCCCAGTTCGGCCAGTCCGACGCGCTGAAGGTGGGGGACACCGCGGTGGCCATCGGCAACCCGCTGAGCAGCGACTATGCCGGGACCATGACCAACGGCATCATCTCCGCCATCGACAGGAATGTGGTCTATGAGGGCCACACCATGACCCTGCTGCAGACCAACGCGGCCCTGAACGAGGGCAACTCCGGCGGCCCGCTCATCAACGGCGCCGGACAGGTCATCGGCATCACCAATATGAAGATCATGAATTCCTATACCACCGCCACGGTGGAGGGCATCGGCTTCGCCATCCCCTCGTCCGTGGTCAAGCAGATCGCCGATCAGCTGCTGGCCAACGGCGTGGTGTCCGGCGCGCCCACCATCGGGATCGTGGCCGGATCGGTGGGTCGGGAGGCCATGGAGCTGTATGACCTGCCGGAGGGCATCTATGTCACCGAGGTCAACGAGGGCTCCGACGCCAAGGCCCAGGGACTGCTGCCGGGGGACGTGATCACCGCCGTCAACGGGGAGCATGTGCGGTCCGTGGCGGACGTGAACTTCATCAAGGAACAGATGCAGGTGGGGGACGAGCTGCAGCTCACGGTCTACCGGGACGGCGAGACCTTCCAGATGGAGGTCGCCCTGGTGGACAGCGCGGACATCGGGTGAGCCGTAAGTAAATATGGCATAGAACAGGCGGGGCATGTGCCCCGCCTGCTTTGATCGGTCGTTTTGTCTATTGGATGTGTTCTTCCGCGCAGTCGTCCCGCACGCGCATGCCCATGTCCTCCCGATCGGCCGTCTCGTATTTGGCGATGGCGGTGCTGTCGAACTTGGACACCAGCCGGGTCTCCGGGTCGAGGCGCGGATTGGCCCCTGTCACGTCAGGGCCGTGCCTTCAAGTGTGAGGATCGTTCTGGCTGGAACGGTCGTTCTGGCCGTTCTGATTGGAGCGGCCGCTCTGACCGTTGTTCTGATCGTTGTTTTTGCCGGTGTTCCGGCCGTTGTTTTTGCCGTTGTTCTTTGTAGACACACTTATCACCTCGGCGGTAGTATGCCCGGCCGGGCGCGGGATATGCACAGGGCGGAAAAATTGGCGCCGGAGGGGGATTTTTCTTGACAATTGGCGGGCTTTGAAGTTTAATATATGAAGTTAAAATCCGGGCGGCGGAGCGGGCCTCCGCGTCCCGTGAGTGATAATAATTTGTCAATACTAATTCAAAGGAAATATAAGGAGGAAACCGCGCAATGAAGTATGTCTATCTGTTCTCAGAGGGCAATGCAAACATGCGTGAGCTCCTGGGCGGCAAGGGCGCGAACCTGGCCGAGATGACCAACATCGGACTGCCTGTCCCCCAGGGCTTTACCATCACCACCGAGGCCTGCACCCGTTATTACGAGGACGGCAGGAAGATCGGCGAGGACATCCAGCAGGAGATCATGAAGTATGTCGCCGAGCTGGAGCGGATCACCGGGAAGAAGTTCGGCGACGCCGAGAATCCTCTGCTGGTCTCCGTGCGCTCCGGCGCCCGGGCTTCCATGCCCGGCATGATGGACACCATCCTGAACCTGGGCCTGAATGAGACCGTGGTGGACGTGCTTTCCCGCAAGTCCGGCAATCCCCGCTGGGCGTGGGACTGCTATCGCCGCTTTATCCAGATGTACTCCGACGTGGTCATGGAGGTCGGCAAGAAGTATTTCGAGCAGCTCATCGATAAGATGAAGGCCGAGCGCGGCGTCACCCAGGACGTGGAGCTGACCGCCGACGATCTGAAGGAGCTGGCTGAGCAGTTCAAGGGCGAGTATAAGGAGAAGGTCGGCACCGACTTCCCCACCGATCCCGTGGAGCAGCTGATGGGCGCCATCAAGGCCGTGTTCCGCTCCTGGGACAACCCCCGCGCCAACGTCTATCGCCGCGACAACGACATCCCCTATTCCTGGGGCACCGCCGTCAACGTCCAGTCCATGGCCTTCGGCAACATGGGCGACAACTGCGGCACCGGTGTCGCGTTCACCCGCAACCCGGCTACCGGCGAGAAGAAGCTATTCGGTGAGTTTTTGACCAACGCCCAGGGCGAGGATGTGGTGGCCGGCGTGCGCACCCCCATGCCTATCAGCCAGATGGCCGAGAAGTTCCCCGAGGCCTTTGCCCAGTTCGAGCAGGTCTGCAAGACCCTGGAGGACCACTATCACGACATGCAGGACATGGAGTTCACCGTCGAGGCCGGTAAGCTCTACATGCTCCAGACCCGTAACGGCAAGCGCACCCCCGCCGCCGCTCTGAAGATCGCCTGCGACCTGGTGGACGAGGGCATGATCGACGAGAAGCAGGCCGTGGCCATGATCGAGCCCCGGTCCCTGGACGCGCTGCTGCATCCCCAGTTCGACCAGGAAGCCCTGGCGAAGGCGCCTGTCCTGGCCACCGCGCTGGCCGCCTCTCCCGGCGCCGCCTCCGGCAAGATCGTCTTCTCCGCCGAGGACGCCAAGGAGTGCGCCGCCCGTAAGGAGAAGGTCGTCCTGGTCCGTCTGGAGACCTCCCCGGAGGACATCGAGGGCATGAAGGCCGCCCAGGGCATCCTGACCGTCCGCGGCGGCATGACCAGCCACGCGGCTGTGGTGGCCCGCGGCATGGGCTCCTGCTGCGTGTCCGGCTGCTCCGCCATCGTCATGGACGAGGAGAACAAGCAGTTCACTCTGGCCGGCAAGACCTTCCATGAGGGCGACTGGATCAGCCTGGACGGCTCCACCGGCAAGATCTATGACGGCAAGATCCCCACCGTGCCCGCCTCCATCGGCGGCGAGTTCGGCCGGGTCATGGCTTGGGCCGACAAGTACCGCCGTCTGGGCGTGCGTACCAACGCCGATACGCCCCATGACGCCGCCCAGGCCAAGAAGTTCGGCGCCCAGGGCATCGGCCTGTGCCGCACCGAGCATATGTTCTTCAACGAGGACCGCATCCCCGCCATCCGCGAGATGATCTGCTCCGACACCGTGGAGCAGCGCGAGAAGGCCCTGGCCAAGCTGGAGCCCATGCAGCAGTCCGACTTCGAGGGCATCTACGAGGCCATGGAGGGGAGCCCGGTGACCATCCGCTTCCTGGATCCCCCCCTGCATGAGTTCGTGCCCACCGAGGAGGCCGATATCGAGAAGCTGGCCAAGGACATGAACAAGTCCGTCGCCGACATCAAGGCCATCATCGCCGGCCTGCACGAGTTCAACCCCATGATGGGCCACCGCGGCTGCCGTCTGGCCGTCACCTATCC
>CANQIO010000023.1 GCA_947624065.1 uncultured Oscillospiraceae bacterium
TTGTAAAAAGAAGAATTGAACTGGAGAGCACTGACACGCGCTTTCTGATTCGAGGACTCGAAAAGAAGGCGGTGAGACTCTCTCACCGCCTTTTTTTGAATAGAGTTTCTCTATATATTTTTTGATAAGGTTGGTATTTTTCTATGAATGCAGTTATTAAGGGCGCCAGCTATATCCTGGCCCATGTGCCGGCGATGGTGATCCATAACGGCTCCACCCAGATCACCGAGCGCATCGTCAATCCCGAATCCGAATATCTCAAGCAGCTGCCCGAGCATCTGCGCACCTATCAGCAGGCGGTGGAGTACTGGCCCAACCAGGTCTACATCGGCAACAAGACCCCCGAAGAGCTGGCGGAGGTGGAGTTCCCCTATTATGACAAGCCCCTGGCCGGCGCCGACCGTTACGGCAAGTTCGGCGAGATCATGCCCGAGGCCGATTTCGTGCTGCTGATGCAGGCGGCGGACGTGTTCGACGTGCTGCTGCTGGAGAAGGGCTTCGTAGCCGCCCATAAGGACGCCTTCGCGGCGGACCCCATCATCACCGAGGACATCGCCGCCCGGATCAAGGAGGGCGTGGAGCTGTCCGAGATCGAGCACTTCGTCAACGACGAGCACGCCGAGGGCCTGTATGCCGACGGCAAGCTGGTGGGCTGCGTCAAGCGCGCCCACGACATCGACGTGAACCTGAACGCCGAGGTCATGCATGAGAACCTGGTCAACAAGGCCAGCAATACCCTGGCGCTGCTGTACGCCGTGCGTAACGCCGGGATCGAAAAGACCGACGTGGAGTACGTCATCGACTGCTCCGAGGAGGCCTGCGGCGACATGAACCAGCGCGGCGGCGGCAACTTTGCCAAGGCGGCCGCGGAGATCGCCGGGCTCATGAACGCCACCGGCTCTGACGCCCGCGGCTTCTGCGCCGGCCCGTCCCACGCCATGGTGGAGGCGGCGGCGCTGGTGAAGGCCGGCGCCTATAAGACCGTGGCCGTCACCGGCGGCGGCTGCACCGCCAAGCTGGGCATGAACGGCAAGGACCATGTGAAGAAGGGCCTGCCGGCCCTGGAGGACTGCCTGGGCGGCTTCTGCGTGATCCTGACCGCCAACGACGGCGTGAACCCGGAGGTCAACCTGGACATCCTGGGCCGCCACACCGTGGGCACCGGCTCCGCTCCCCAGAACGTCATCGGCTCCCTGGTGGCCGATCCTCTGGAGCGCAACGGCCTGAAGATCACCGACATCGACAAGTACTCCCCCGAGATGCAGAACCCCGATATCACCAAGCCCGCGGGCGCCGGCGACGTGCCACAGGCCAACTATAAGATGATCGCGGCTCTGGCCGTGAAGCGGGGCGAGCTGGAAAAGAAGGACCTGGCCACCTTCGCCTCCAAGCACGGCCTGGTGGGCTTCGCTCCCACCCAGGGCCATATCCCCTCCGGCGTGCCCTACATCGGCTTCGCCCGGGAGGACATCCTGGCCGGCAAGGTCCGCCGCGCCATGATCATCGGCAAGGGCAGCCTGTTCCTGGGCCGCATGACCAACCTGTTCGACGGCGTGTCCTTCGTCATCCAGGCCAACACCGCCGCCGAGGAATCCGCCGCTGCCGGCGTCAGCGAGACCGAGGTCCGCGGCATGATCGCGGACGCCATGAAGGAGTTCGCCTCCATGCTGATGGCGAAAGAATAAGGCGGGCAGAGCTATGGCAGGAAAGATCGAAAAAATGATCGCCGAGACCTTCCTGGAAATGGCGGAAGGTCTCACCAGCGGCAGCTACGGCAAGAAGCCCAAGATCGCCCTGACAGGCATGGGCTCCGAGCATGGCGAGGAGAACGCCATGCGCGCCGCCCTGGCCGCCGCCAGAGACGGCATCGAGGTATGGTATATCGGCTCTCTGGAGGCCGAGGGCGTCAAGACCGTCCATGTGGCCAACGACGACGAGGGCCATGACAAGATGCAGGAGCTGCTCGCCTCCGGCGAGGTGGACGGCGCCGTCACCATGCATTTCCCGTTCCCCATCGGCGTGTCCACCGTGGGCCGGGCCGTGACGCCCGCCTTCGGCAGGGAGATGTATCTGGCCAACACCACCGGCACCTCCAGCACCGACCGCATCGAGGGCATGGTGCGCAACGCCATCGCCGGCGTCATCACCGCCAAGACCTGCGGCGTGGCCGAGCCCACCATCGGCATCCTGAACGTGGACGGCGCCCGCCAGACCGAGAAGGTCCTCAAGCAGCTGCAGGAGAACGGCTATCCCATCCGCTTCGCCGAGTCCGCCCGTGCCGACGGCGGCGCGGTGATGCGGGGCAACGACGTGCTCCAGGGCTCCGCGGACGTGATGGTGATGGACTCCCTCACCGGCAACGTGATGAGCAAGCTGCTCAGCTCTTATGCCACCGGCGGTAGCTTCGAGGCCGTGGGCTACGGCTACGGCCCCGGCATCGGCGAAGGCTATGACCAGCTGGTGATGATTATCTCCCGCGCCTCCGGCGCGCCGGTGATCGCCAACGCCATCCGCTTCGCCGCCCAGCTGGTGCGGGGCAAGGTGTTCGAGGTGGCCAAGGCCGAGTTCGAGGCTGCCAACAAGGCGGGGCTGAAGGAGCTGCTGGCGGGGCTGAAGAGCAGCGCCAAGAGCGCCGAGAAGGACGAGGAAGTAACGGCTCCTCCCAAGGAGATCGTCACCGCCCAGATCCCCGGCATCGAGGTCATGGACCTGGACGACGCGGTGAAGGTGCTGTGGAAGATGGGCGTCTATGCCGAGAGCGGCATGGGCTGCACCGGCCCCATCGTGCTGGTCAGCGAGGCCAACAAGGACAAGGCCGTGGAGGCCCTCAAGGCCGCCGGCTATGTGGGCTGAGAAAGAATAATGGCGGCATAACGCATCGAAAGGAGGTGGCGGCCGTGGCAGAGAAGGTCAGACTCACCCAAATGACCAAGGCGGCGGGTTGAGCGGCCAAGATAGGTCCCGAGACCCTTGCTCAGGTGATGAGCAAGCTGCCTTCCTTTACGGATGAAAACCTCTTGGTCGGCGTCGCTACCTCCGACGATGCGGCCGTATACAAACTGTCGGACGACTCTGCCCTGATCCAGACGGTGGATTTCTTCACCCCTGTGGTGGACGATCCCTATCTGTTCGGCCAGATCGCCGCCGCCAACTCCCTGAGCGACGTGTACGCCATGGGCGGCACGCCAAAGATCGCGCTGAACCTGGTGGGCTTCCCCGGCTGCCTGGACCCCTCCATCCTGGGGGACATCATGGCCGGGGGCGCGGACAAGGTGAAGGAGGCGGGCGCCATCCTCATCGGCGGCCACTCCATCCAGAACGACGAGCCCCTGTACGGGCTGTGCGTGTCCGGCTTCGTCCACCCCCAGCGGATCTGGAAAAACTATGGCGCCAGGCCCGGCGACGCGCTGATCCTGACCAAGCAGCTGGGCTCCGGCGTGGTGAACACGGCGGTGAAGGGCGACATCGCCTCCGAGGCTGCGGCCCATGAGGCCGCGGTGGTCATGAGCTCCCTGAACCGGAAGGCGAAGGAGGCGCTGGAGACCCTGCCGGTCCACGCCTGCACGGACATCACCGGCTTCGGCCTGATGGGCCACGCCGTGGAGATGGCTGAGGCCAGCGACGTGACACTGGTGCTGGAGGGCGCGTCCATCCCCCTCATCGGGGAGGCCATGGACTATGCCGCCATGGGCCTGGTGCCCGCGGGTGCCTACCGGAACCGGGGCTACTTCGGCGAGAAGCTGGATGCGGACGGCGCGGACGAGGCCCTGACGGACCTGCTGTTCGACCCCCAGACCTCCGGCGGACTGCTGGTGAGCCTGCCGGGCGAGCTGGCGCGGGAGGCCATGGAGCGGCTGACGGACGCGGGGCTGGATACCCGCGCGGCCGTGATCGGCCATGTGACGGAGCGGGGCGGAAAGCTGATCCGCCTGACCTGAGAGGTTTTCAAAGCAACGAATACGACCTCCTGTCCGCCGGACAGGGGAGAGAACGATGCGGAGAAAACATGGATAAAAACGAACTTTTCAGAAACATCCCCAAGGTAGACGTCCTGCTGGAGCGGGAGAGCATGCGCTCTCTCATCGACCGGTACGGGCGCGGCCTCGTGACGGAGACCGTCCGGGAACAGACCGGACGGCTGCGTGAGACCATCCGCGAGGCAGAGGACGCGGCCGCTGCCGCGCAGGCCATCGACGGCCTGGAGCAGGCGGTGGCGGACGCTTTGGCGGACCTGTGCGCGCCCAAGGTGCGCAAGGTCATCAACGCCACGGGCACCGTTTTGCATACGAACCTGGGCCGGGCTCCGATCAGCCGGGCCCAGGCGGCGCATCTGGCGGATATCGTCACCGGGTACTCCAACCTGGAGTATGACCTGGAGAACGGCCGCCGGGGGGAGCGGTATGCCCATTTTGAGAAGCTTCTGTGCCGGCTCACCGGCGCGGAGGCCGCCATGGTCGTCAATAACAACGCCGCCGCCGTGCTGCTGGTGCTGAGCACCATCGCCAGCGGCGGCGAGGTGTTGACCAGCCGGGGCGAGCTGGTGGAGATCGGCGGCAAGTTCCGGGTGCCGGACGTGTGCCAGCAGAGCGGCGCCACCCTGCGGGAGGTGGGCACCACCAATAAGACCCACTTCTCCGACTATGAGGAGGCCATCACCGACGAGACGAAGGCCATTTTGAAGGTCCACACCAGCAACTACCGGATCGTGGGCTTCACCGAATCGGTGGAGGCGTCGGAGCTGACAGAGCTGGCCCACGGGCGGGGCATCCCCGTCATCGAGGATCTGGGCAGCGGCGTGCTGGTGGACCTGGAGCAATACGGCCTTTCCCATGAGCCCACGGTCCAGGAGTCCATCCGGGCGGGCATCGACGTGGTGTGCTTCAGCGGCGACAAGCTGCTGGGCGGCCCCCAGGCGGGCATCATCCTGGGCCGGAAGGAGCTCATCGCCCGGATGAAGCGCCATCCCCTGACGAGGGCGCTGCGGGTGGACAAGTTCACCGTCACGGCCCTGGAGCTGGTGCTGCTGGAATATCTGCGGCCGGAGCATATCGCCGAGACGGTGCCGGTGCTGCGCATGATCTCGGAAAAGGGCGACGCGGCCCGGGCCCGGGCGGAAGAGCTGGCGGCCATGCTGCGCGCTGCCTGCCGCCGGGCGGACATCTCCGTGGGCCCCTGCCAGAGCCAGGTGGGCGGCGGGAGCCTGCCCCTGGAGCGGCTGGAGAGCGCCGCGGTGATCATCGACCCGTGGGAGATGTCCGCGGACGCGCTGGAGCACGCCATGCTGCGCCTGGCGGTGCCCATCGTGCCCCGGGTGGCGGAGGACAAGGTGCTGCTGGACGTGCGCACCATCGACCGGGAGGAGTTTGCGCTGATCGCCCGGATGCTGGGGGAGGTACTGGGATGAAGCATGTGATCATCGGCACGGCCGGCCATATCGACCATGGCAAGACCAGCCTGATCCGGGCTCTCACCGGCCGGGATACCGACCGGCTGGAGGAGGAGAAGCGCCGGGGCATCACCATCGACCTGGGCTTCACCTGGTTCGACCTGAAGGACGGCACCCGCTGCGGCATCATCGACGTGCCCGGCCATGAGAAATTCATCAACAACATGGTCTCCGGCGTGGTGGGCATGGACCTGGTGCTCATGGTCATCGCCGCCGACGAGGGCATCATGCCCCAGACCAGGGAGCATCTGGACATCCTGCAGCTGCTGGGCATCGAAAAGACCGTTCTGGTCATCTCCAAGTGCGACCTGGTGGAGCCGGAATGGCTGGACATGATGGAGGAGGAGATCAAGGAGGGGCTCAAGGGCACCATCCTGGACGGCGCGCCGGTGGCCCGCATCTCCTCCGCCACCGGGGAGGGCATCGACGAGCTGAAGGACACCATCTGGAAGATGGTCCGGGACGAGGTGCCGGAGCGGGACGTGAACAGCATCCCCCGGCTGCCCATCGACCGGGTGTTCACCATCTCCGGCTTCGGCACCATCGTCACGGGCACGCTCCTGTCCGGCACCATCACGAAAAACGACGATCTGGAGCTCTATCCCACGGGGAAGATGTGCAAGATCCGCAACATCCAGGTCCATGAGAGGAACCAGGACCAGTGCCAGGCGGGCCAGCGGGTGGCCATCAACCTGTCCAACGTGAAAAAGAGCGACATCAAGCGGGGCTACTGCCTGGCGCCGCCGGACAGCATGGAGAACAGCCGCCTTCTGGACGTGCGCCTGCGGGTGTTGGAGAGCTCCGAGCGGGTGATCCGCAACCGGGAACGGCTGCACCTGTTCGTGGGCACCAGCGAGGTGCTGTGCCGGGCGGTGCTGCTGGACAAAGAGGACCTGGGGCCCGGTGAAGAGGGCCTGGCCCAGCTCATATTGGAGGACGTGCTCACCGTCAAGCGGGGCGACCGGTTCGTGGTGCGGTTCTATTCCCCGTTGGAGACCATCGGCGGCGGCACGGTGCTGGGGGCGAACTCCCGAAAGAAAAAGCGCTTCCAGGAGGGCGTGCTGGACGAGCTCAGCCGCAAGGAATCCGGCTCCCTGGCCGATCTGGCGGAGCTGCACATCCGGGAGGCGTGGGACAATATGATCACCCTCTCGGAGCTGGCCAAGACCGTGGCGCACTCCCGGGAGGAGCTGCTGCCCTATCTGAAGCAGCTGGCCGACGACGAGCTCATCGAGGCCTATGAGATGACGTCGGACGTCTATTACTGGCACAGCGACGCCGCCTTCAAGGCCCGGCAGGACATCACCAACGCCCTGAAGGAGTACCATTTCCAGTACCCCTACCGCTATGGCATCAGCAAGGCCACCATCCACCACACCTACCTCAAGCGGGTCAAGACCAACATCTTCGACCGCATCCTCCGGCGGATGATCGACAAGGGGTATTTCAAGCTCCACAACGAGTATGTGATGCTGGCGGAGTTCGATATCCCCGACGACAAGACCCACCGGGCGGTGGAAAAGCTGCTCATCGACACCTTTGAGACCGCCGGCTATGAGATGCTGCGCTTCAGCGAGATCGACAAGAAGGGCTATCCCGACGAGGTGGTCATGGACATCCTGAGCCTGCTGATGGAGGACGGCCGCTGCGTGCGGGTGGGGGACACCCTGCAGCTTTACACCATGAAGCACTTTATGGACGACGCCCGGGACAAGGTGCTCCAATTCTTTGAGACCAGCGACCTCATCACCATCAAGGACGTCAAGGAGATGTGCGGCTGCAGCCGCAAGTGCGCCAAGCCCATCGTGGAGTATCTGGACTCCATCAAGGTCACCAAGAAGGTGGGCGCGGAGACGGAGCGGGTCCCGTTCCGCTCGACGGCGGGAGGTGACGGGGCATGAACCTGAAACAGATCGAGGCCTTCGTGAAGATCGCCAACAACAACAGCTTCTCCCGCACCGCCAAGGAGCTGTACCTGACCCAGCCCACCATCAGCGCCTACATCACCAACCTGGAGGAGGAGCTGGGCGTGCAGCTGTTCGCCCGGACCACCAAGGCGGTGGAGCTGACGGAGAACGGCAAGAAGATCTATCTCTACGCCAGAGAGATGGTGGATCTGGCCTCCACGATCCAGAACATGTTCAAGGGCGGCGCGGAGCAGATCCCGGACAAGGAGATCGTCATCGCGGCTTCCACCATCCCGGCCCACTATCTGCTGCCGCGGATCCTGGCGGAGTACAGCCGCCGGTATCCCCAGGCCCGTTTCCGGGTGGTGGAGTCGGACAGCGCCGGCGTCATCGCCGACATCACGGAGCACAAGGCCGACCTGGGGTTCGTGGGCACGGCGATCAACCGGACCCACTGCGAGTATATCCCCTTTTACGACGACGAGCTGGTGGTGGTGACGCCCAACACGGAGAAATACCGCATCCTGAAGGGCCGAGGCATGCCCCTGAGCTGGCTGCAGGAGGAGACCTTCGTGCTGCGGGAGGACGGCTCCGGCACCCGGCGGGAGGCCATGGCCCATCTGCGGGAGCTGGGCATCGAGGAGTCCCGTCTGAAGATCGTGGCCAATTTTGCCAACACCGACGCGGTGCTCATGAGCGTGAAGGAGGGCATCGGCATCTCCGTGATCAGCCGCCTGGCCGCCCAGGACAAGCTGGAGCGGGGGGACATCCTGGATTTCAAGCTGTCGGAATCCGGCAGCTACCGGAGCATCTATATGGTCACCAGCCAGATCCATCCGGCGTCTGACCCGGCGCAAAAGCTCATCGGTCTGGTGAAAAAGCTCTATGGCTGCGCCGGTACATAAGCGGCGGGCCCTGGTCTACGGGGACTCCAATACCTATGGCACAGATCCGGGAGCAGGCCGGGGCAGCGGCGGCCGCTACGGCCCCGAGGGCCGCTGGCCGGACATCCTGGCCAAAGCCCTGGCGGGGGAGTGGGAGATCGTGACGGAGGCCCTGCCGGGACGGTGCATCCCCGCCATGGACTTTGAGTGGGAGGACTTCGCCGGCGCGGCCGCCCGGTGCGGGCGCCTGGACCGGTTCGCGGTGATGTTGGGGACCAACGACTATCTGAGCATGCCCCGGCCGGACCCGGAGGCGGTAGCGGAGCGGATGGAGCGGTTTTTGGCCCGGGCGCTGGCCGGCCCCCTGGCGGGGGTGCCGGTGCTCATCATCGCGCCGCCCTGCCTGGATTTTGGGGACGACCGGTTCTATGGCCGCTATAATACCGTCTCCGGCGTGCTCTCCCAGGCGCTGGAGCGGTGCGCCGCGCGTCTGGGCGCGGCATTCGCGGACGCAGGGCGGCTGCCCCTGGCGCCGGACGGCATCCATCTGACCCAGTTGGGCCACGTCCTGCTGGCGGAGCGGGTGCTGGCGGCTTGGCGGACCGGATGGTGAGCAAAAAGAATAAAAAAAGAGCCGCGCCCTTTCCAATCGGAAGGGGTGCGGCTTTGGCTTTTGGCCGACAGCGGCCGTCACAGCCACTTTTTCATGGCCTCCAGGAGCTTTGCCATCTCCACGGGCTTGGCCACGTGGTCGTTCATGCCCGCGTCCTGGCACCGGCGGATGTCGTCGGCGAAGGCGTTGGCGGTCATGGCGATGATGGGCAGACCGGCGTCGGGTCTGTCCAGGGCGCGGATCGCCTGGGCGGCGTCATAGCCGTTCATGACGGGCATCTGGATGTCCATGAAGATCAGATCGTAGTACCCGGCGGGGCTGGCCTGGAACTTGTCCAGGGCCATTTTGCCGTCCTCGGCCTGTTCCACCTCCACGCCGATGAATTCCAGCAGCTCCTGGGCGATCTCCCGGTTCAGCTCGTTGTCCTCCACCAGCATCACACGCTTGCCGGCAAAGCCGCTGGGCTCCGTCTCCTGCGCCGGAAGGGCCTTTTCCCCGCCATCCTGGGCCAGGACGGAGCGGAGGGCATAGACCAGCCGGGAGCGGAACAGGGGCTTTTCGATGAAGGCCTGGATGCCCGCGTCCCGGGCCTGGGCCTCCACCTCCGTCCAGTCGTAGGCGGACAGGATGATGATGGGCAGCTCGTCGCCGACCTTCTCCCGGATGGCCCGCGCGGTCTCCACGCCGTCCATGCCGGGCATCTTCCAGTCCAGGATCACCGCGGCGAAGTCCTCGCCGGTCCCATGGGCGGCTGCGGTCCGGTCCACGGCCTCCTGGCCGGACAGGACCCACTGGGAGGCCATGCCGATGCTGTCCAGGATCTCGCAGGTGGTGACACAGGAGTCCTCGTCGTCGTCTGCCACCAGCACCCGCAGATCGGCCAGCTCACTCATATCCTCGTCGTCCAGCTCGTCCTGGAGCTTCAGATAGACCTGGACGGTGAACGTGGAGCCCACGCCCACCTGGCTGGTCACCCGGATGTCGCCCTCCATCATCCGCACGATGTTGCGGGTGATGCTCATGCCCAGCCCCGCGCCTTCGATGTTTTTGCTGACGGAGTCGCGGGAGCGGCTGAAGGGATCGAAGATGGTCTGGAGGAAGGCCTCGTCCATGCCCATGCCGGTGTCCTCGCAGACGAACTCATAGCAGCCCATGCCGTGGACCAGGGAGCTGCACTCCCGGATGGAGAAGGTGATGGAGCCGCCCTCGGGGGTGAACTTCACCGCGTTGCCCAGGATGTTCACGAACACCTGCCGCAGGCGCAGGGTGTCGCCGATGACGGCCTCGTGTTCGATGTGGCCGATGTGGACCTTCAGCTGCTGGTGCTTGGCGTCCACCTGCGCCCGGATGATGGTGACCACGCTCTCCACCAGATCGGCCATGCCGAAGGGCTCCTCGTTCAGCGTGACCTTGCCGCTCTCGATCTTGGACATGTCCAGCACGTCGTTGATCAGCGCCAGCAGATGGCGGCTGGAGATGGTGATCTTGCTCAGACAGTCGGTGAGCCGCTCCTGGTCGTCCAGATGCATGGCCGCCACGGCGGTCATGCCCATGATGGCGTTCATGGGGGTGCGGATGTCGTGGCTCATGCGGGCCAAAAAATCGCTCTTGGCCCGGTTGGCCGCCTCGGCGGCGTCGGAGGCGTTTTTCAGCGCCAGCCGGATCTCCGCCTCCTTTTCCTTCAAAGCGGTCACATCCTGGATGGCGTACAGCACGTTGGTGGGCACGCCGTCCCGCCGCTTCAGGCACAGCACGGAGATGTTCTCCCAGCGGGGGCCGTCCATGTCGATCTGGTACTCGAATTGGAGGTATGGCACGTCCTCCGTCAGGTGCTGCTGCACGTATTCCCTGCCGATGACCGTGGTCATGGGGTTGCCGCTGCCGTCGTCGGAGAGGTATTTGGTCCCCAGGTAGCGGATGAGGTCCGTATAGGCGCCCTGCTCGGGGGCCGCGCTCTTTTCGGGCTCCAGGTATTCATACCGGTCGGTGTCGAAATCGACCAGGGCAAAGCGGGAGAAGAGCTGGGTGGTGGTGTCCACGATGCGGCTGATCTCGCGGTTCTCATCCACCAGACGCTTTTTCTGGCTCCGGCTCTTGACCACCAGGTACAGAAGGTAGAGGATGAACGCGGCCGCCAGCTGGATCTCCAGGCGGATGCCGGCGGAGACGGCCCTTTGGGTCATGGCCTTGGTCAGGGAGGAGGGGAAGGTCTGCACCAGCATCCAGTCGCCGCCCGACAGGGTGGTCACATAGGCGCTGCCGCTGCCGTTGGTGCCCTTGTAGTTGAAGCTGTTGGCGTGGACGTCGTTGGTGTCGTCCAGCGCCTCCGTCAGCTTTTCCAGGTCCGCCGGGGAGAGCTGGTCCCTCTCCAGCAGGGAGTCCAGGAGGTTTTCCGGGTGGGAGCTGCCGCTGGCGACGATGACGGTGCCGTCCCGCTCCAGCAGGTAGTTACTGCAGTCGACGCCGAAATAACTGGCGGACAGCCGCTCCGCCATGACGCTGCCCCGGAGGATGCAGCTGAGCACGCCGATGATCCGGCCTTCATAGCGGAAGGGGGCGTAGAAGATGAGCAGCGTCTCGTTGGTGATGCGGGAGTTGTAGACCACGCATTTGCCGCTCTTGCCCTGCATGCCCAGCTGGAAGTACTCCCGGTCGGACAGGTCCGCCGTCTGGCCGTCGGCGGTCAGGTCCATGCCGTCGGCGGAGATGAACTCCACATAGTCGAAGTTGCTGCGCGAGACCATGTCCTGCAGCAGGTCTGCGTCCACCGTGGGCTCCGCCAAGGTGGAGCCGTAGAGGTGGGCCATCAGCTCCACGTCCTGCTGGCTGGAGACGATGATGTCGTTGATCCGCTGGGCGGCCTGAACGGTGGCGGCTTGGATGAAGCTGTCGTTCTGCTCCAGGATCTGCAGGTTGTTGTCCCGGATGAACAGGAAGAAGGACACGAGCAGAAAGATCACCAGCAGCGTGACGAAGATCAGTTCGAACGCCACAGAGCGGCGGCTCGGTCTGGGGGACGCGGTGTTTTTCATTGGTACCTCCGCGGGCGGGGCCCGGCATATGATAGGCCACGGCGCCGCCGGGCATACTAGACCCGGCTGACACGCCACAGATCATGGACTGATTGAAACCTTATTTTATCATAGGGCGCGGCCAGGCGCAAGGTCAAAGACGGGTTTTTGCCGCGGAATGGATTTGCCTTGCATCCGGGGAAAAACCTGTTATACTGTGAGCGGGAAGCGCCGCGGCTGCCCGGCGGGGTTGCGCCCGGTCGGGGCGGAGGTGCCGGATACGGCCGTCATGCAACGGAAAGGAAGATCGTTTTGGCAAATTGGTTGGAGGTGACCGTCCCCGCCAACGGGGACCCGGAGGCGCTGTGCCAGCAGCTGGCGGACATGGGCCTGGAGGGCTTCGTCATCGAGGACGAGCGGGATTTCAAGAGTTTTCTGGAGAACAACACCCAGTACTGGGACTTTGTGGACGAGGACCTGGCCAAGTCCATGGCCGGGGCCAGCCGGGTGAAATTCTGGCTGGCGGACTCGGACGAGAGCCGGGCCGTCATCGCCCAGCTCTATGAGAAGGGGCTGCAGCCCGAGAGCCGCCCGGTGGCCGACGCGGACTGGGAGAACAACTGGCGGGACTATTATAAGCCCGTGGAGGCGGGGGAAAAGCTGGTGATCGTGCCCCAGTGGCAGGATTATGACGGCGACCGGACCCCCGTGAAGCTGGACCCGGGCCTGCTTTTCGGCACCGGAGACCACCCCACCACCCGCATGTGCCTGGCGGCGGTGGAGCGCTTCGCCCGCCCCGGCGGGCGGGTGCTGGACTTGGGCTGCGGCAGCGGCATTTTGGGCATCGCCGCGGCGGTGCTGGGGGCCGGGCCCATCGTGGCGGCGGACGTGGATGAAAAGGCCCCGGACATCGTCCGGGACAACGCGCGCTTGAACGGGGTGGAGGACGCCTTCACCGTCCATGTGGGCGACGTAATCGGCTCCGGCTCCCTGCGGGCCAAGCTGGGCGGCGGGTACGGGCTGGTGCTGGCCAACATCGTGGCGGACGTGATCATCCCCCTGGCCCCTTATGTGCCTGCGTTCCTGGCGGAGGACGGCGTGTTCGTCTGCTCGGGCATCATCGAAGGGCGTGAGGACGAGGTGCGCTCGGCGCTGGAGGCCGCGCATCTGGCCGTGACGGAGCATCATACGATGGAGGAGTGGCACTGCTTCGTGTGCGAAAAGGCATGATACGCAGCATCGTCTTTGATATGGGCCAGGTGCTGATCCGCTTTGACCGGCAGGAGCTCATCGGACGCCTGGGTCTGGATGCGGCGGACGGGAGGACCATCCTGAACGAGGTGCTCCTGTCCCCGGAGTGGAGCCGGATGGACTGGGGCGAGATCGGCGATGCCGAAGCGGCGGAGCGCATCTGTGCCCGGGTCCCTGAGCGGCTGTGGGAGCCGGTACGGCGGACGGTGCTGCACTGGGATGAGCCCCTCGTGCCCATAGAGGGGATGGAGGCGCTCGTCCGGGAGCTGAAAACGGCCGGTTATGGGATCTATCTTCTCTCCAACGCCAGTCTCCGCCAGCCGGAGTACTGGCCGCGGGTCCCCGGCGCGGACCTCTTTGACGGCACTGTCGTCTCTGCGCTGGAGGGCGCCGTCAAGCCGGAGCGGGCCATTTATGAGGCGCTGCTGCGCAGATATGACCTGCGGGCGGAGGAGTGCTTTTTCGTGGACGACACGTCCCTGAACGTGGTGGGCGCCATGCGCTGCGGCATGCGGGGGACGGTGTTCCACGGAGACATGGATGAGCTGCGTCTACATATGCGCGAGGCGGGCATCAGAGTCGATGCGCCGGCCTGACCTCCCCTTGCACAAAGCGGCAGAGCCAAAATGACGGGCAATTTCCGACAACGGAAAAACAGGCGCGGGCCATGGCCCGCGCCTGTTTTTCAATCCACCTCGAACCGGAAGATACCGGAGGCGCCCGGTTCGGTGCCCTCGGCGTACTGGACGGTCACGTCGTACTTGCCTGGCAGCAGGAACATGGTCTGGCTCGCCCGCAGGTCCCCGCCGCCGCCCATCATGGCCAGCACCTTGCCTTTTTTATTCGTCACCGTGATCCGCACCACGGCGTCGGTGTCCGCCTCCACATCCATGGTGTAAAAGTCCGGCAGGGGCGCGCTCATCTCCCAGGTCCAAGGAGGCGCCGACGGGTCGTAGACATACTCCGAGAAAGAGGACTGGTAGTAGCGGAGAAAGCCGAACAGCAGTCCCAAAGCCAGGAGGGAGAACACCGTGGAGAAGCACCAGCCCAGGCTCTTCCGGGGCTTGCCGGCCACATGGGGGTGGCGGATGCGCCAGGCGCCCGTCAGGATCACGATGCCCAGCATCATGCAGGCCAGGGTGATGAGGATGCCGGTGACGCTGGGGCGGCGCAGGGCCATCAGGCCGTTGAGCGCCGTCATCGCCAGCTCAATGGCGCCAAAGGTATACCCCAGCCGGCTCCAGCGGCCGGCCATATCCTGCACCGACTGCTCGTCGGTGTATATCTCATACTCCTCGTCGGGCAAACTGGGATCG
This sequence comes from uncultured Oscillospiraceae bacterium, assembly GCA_947624065.1. GTDB lineage: Bacteria > Bacillota > Clostridia > Oscillospirales > Oscillospiraceae > CAJOIG01. The sequence continues at coordinate 14,429 of CANQIO010000023.1, forward strand.
TACCGCTTGCGGAAGAAATGCCAGCCGTTGAAGGTGTCGTTGACAAACTCCCAGCCCTGCTCGGCGAAGGTGTCCCGGTACCGGGCCGGGTCGTCGATGTGGTTGTTGTAGTCCAGGGCGTAGCGGTAGCGCGCCGTCTCGTCCCGGTAGAACACGCTGCGGAAGCACCCGCCCTTTTTCAGCTGCCAGCCGGCATCTGAGAGCCGGTTCAGGTCCTCTACCTCCCGCCAGTACTCCCAGGCGGGGTACATGGTATAGCGCCGCTTGATTTTCTTCACTTTTCTCCTCCTATGATACCGTCCGCCGCCGCGGCCAGGTGCCGCAGCCGGCCCGCCTCGTCCAGCAGCACCTGCCGGCCCTCGTCCGTCAGCCGGTACAGCCGCCGGCGGTCCGCGTCGGGGGTGGGGCATTCCTCGATCCAACCCTTCTTCATCATGCTGCCCGTGGCCCCGTACATGGTCCCCGAGCCGATGTGTACATGCCCGTCCGACAGCGCCAGCGTCCGGCGCATGATGCCGTAGCCGTGGCTGGGCCCGTCGTAAAGGCACAGCAGGATATAAAAGTAGCTCTCGGTCAGAGGCTCCGCGTCTCTGCCCATAGGCGCACCTCCCTGTGTCGTGGTTCGATATGTCGTCAATCGACATATCGTGACTATATCGTAGCACGACATAGCGGCTCTGTCAAGAAATATTTTGAAGGCCCTTGACAAATACCCCATGGGGGTATATAGTGAATATACCCCACGGGGGTATAATACGGACAACGTGAAAAGGAGAACCAGCCATGACGAAGGTCATCACGGTAGAGGGAATGATGTGCGGGATGTGCGAGTCCCATGTGGCCGAGGCGCTGCGGAAGGTGCCGGGCGTGGAGAACGCAAAGGCCGACCGCAATAAGAAGCAGGCGACGGTGACCTGCTCCGCCGACGTGTCCGACGAGGCGCTGCTGAAGGCCATCGCCAACACGGGCTACGATGCCTCCAACGTGCGGGAGGAAGCGGAGCCGGAGAAGAAGGGCCTGTTCGGGTTCCGGAAGAAGTAAGCAAAACAGGACGTGGGCGCTTCCGGAGCGAAGCGCCCTTTTTACTGTGAGGTATTTTTCATGGAAGAGAACGAAGTGTGCGCCTGCTGCCGGACCACGGACCGGCCGGAGGAGGAAAAGCGCAAGCTCATCCACCGGCTCAACCGCATCGAGGGCCAGATCCGGGGCATCCGGGGCATGGTAGAGCGCAACACCTACTGCCCGGATATCCTGACCCAGGCGGCGGCGGTGACGGCGGCGGTGAACGCCTTCAACAAGGACCTGATCGCCAGCCACATCCGCGGCTGCGTGGCGCGGGGCGTCCGGGAGGGCCGGGACGAGGTCATCGACGAGCTGGTGGCCACGCTCCAGAAGCTGATGAAGTGAGGCGGGCGAGATGGAGAGATTTGCAGTCACAGGCATGAGCTGCGCGGCCTGCTCCGCCCATGTGGAAAAGGCCGTGGCCGCCGTGGAGGGCGTCTCCAAGGTGGAGGTGAGCCTGCTCACCAACAGCATGAACGTGGAATATGCCACCCCTGCCACGGCGGACGCCATCTGCCAGGCGGTCAGCAAGGCCGGATACGGCGCGTCCCCCTGGGCCGCGGCCGCCTCCGGCGGACAGAGCGCCGCCCCCGCCGCCGCTCTGGAGGATAAAGAGACGCCGAAGATGATCCGGCGGCTGGTGATGAGCGTCGTTATCCTGCTGCCGCTGATGTATGTGTCCATGGGGCACATGCTGTGGGACTGGCCGCTGCCGGGGTTCCTCCGGGGCAACATCGTGTCCATCGGCATCTATGAGCTGGTGCTGACGGCCCTGGTGATGGTCATCAACCAGAAGTTTTTTGTCTCCGGCTACCAGGCCCTGTGGCGGCGGGCGCCCAACATGGACTCCCTGGTGGCCCTGGGCGCCACGGCCAGCTTCGGCTACAGCCTGTGGGCCCTGTTTGCGGCCAGCTCCGCCATGATGGCGGACGGCCCGATGGCGGCCATGGGATATATGGACGAGTTCTATTTCGAGAGCGCCGCCACCATCCTGACGCTCATCACTGTGGGCAAGACCCTGGAGGCCCGCAGCAAGGGCCGGACCACCGACGCCATCCGCGCGCTGATGGACCTGGCCCCTAAAACGGCCACGGTCCTGCGGGACGGGGCGGAGACGGTGGTACCCGTGGAGCGGGTGGCGCTGGGCGACGAATTTCTCGTCCGGCCGGGGGAGAGCATCCCCGTGGACGGCGTGGTCACCGAGGGGGTCAGCGCCGTGGACGAGTCGGCCCTCACCGGCGAGAGCCTGCCGGTGGACAAGGCCGCCGGCAGCGCGGTGTCCGCCGGGACGCTGAACCAGAGCGGGGCCCTCACCTGCCGGGCCACCCGCGTGGGCCAGGACACCACCATCCAGCAGATCATCCGCATGGTGGAGGACGCGGCGGCCACCAAGGCCCCCATCGCCAAGATCGCGGACAAGGTCTCCGGCGTGTTCGTGCCCGCGGTCATCGGCATCGCCGTGGTAACGCTGCTGGTGTGGCTGGCCATCGGCCGGGGCGTGGGCTTCGCCCTCACCCGCGCGGTGAGCGTGCTGGTCATCAGCTGCCCCTGCGCCCTGGGCCTGGCCACCCCCGTGGCTATCATGGTGGGCTCCGGCGTGGGCGCGAAAAACGGCATCCTCTTCAAGACCGCCGCCGCCCTGGAGGCCACCGGGCGCGTCAGGACCGTGGTGCTGGACAAGACCGGCACCGTGACCCAGGGCAAGCCCCGTGTGACGGACGTGGTCCCCGCCGCGGGCGCGGATGAGGGGACGCTGCTGCGCCTGGCGGCGGCCCTGGAGGCCAAGAGCGAGCATCCCCTGGCCCGGGCCGTCATGGAATACGCCGCCGAAAAGGGCGTGTCCGCCCCGGACGGGGCGGAGTTCTCCGCCCTGCCGGGCCATGGGGTCCGGGCCGTGGTGGAGGGCAAGGCTGCCCTGGGCGGCAACGCCCAGCTCATGGCGGACGAGGGGATGGAGGACAAGGCCCTCTTTGACGCCGGGCAGGCCCTGGCGGGCCAGGGCAAGACGCCTCTCTATTTTGCCGCGGACGGAAAGGTGCTGGGCTGCGTGGCCGTGGCGGATGTGGTCAAGCCCGACAGCGCCGCCGCCATCGCGGACATGAAGGGCCTGGGCCTGGACGTGGTGCTGCTCACCGGCGACAACCGGCGCACCGCGGACGCTATCGCCGCCCAGGTGGGGGCCAACACTGTCATCGCCGACGTGCTGCCCGAGGGAAAGCAGAGCGAGGTCAAGCGCCTGTCCGAGGCCGGCTCCGTGGCCATGGTGGGCGACGGCATCAACGACGCCCCCGCCCTGACCCAGGCGGACGTGGGCGTGGCCATCGGCGCGGGCTCCGATGTGGCTCTGGACGCGGCGGACGTGGTGCTCATGCGCTCCAGCCTCAGCGACGTGGTGGGGGCCGTGCGGCTTTCCCGCCAGGTCATCCGCAATATCCACGAGAACCTCTTCTGGGCGTTCATCTATAACGTGCTGGGCATCCCCCTGGCGGCGGGGGTGTTCATCCCCCTGGGGATCACCCTCAACCCCATGATCGGCGCGGCAGCCATGAGCCTGTCCAGCTTCTGTGTGGTCACCAACGCCCTGCGGCTGAACTTCTTCCATCCCACCGGCAAGAAGCCCGCCCCGGCCCAGAGCGCGGGCCGGACCGTGTATATCAAAGGAATGATGTGCGACAACTGCCAGCGGCATGTCACCGAGGCGCTGGGCGCCATCCCCGGCGTGACGGCCAAGGTGGACTGGAAGGCCGGCACCGCCATCGTCACCGGCGAGGCCTCCGACAGCGCGCTTCGCGCCGCTGTGGAGGGCGCGGGGTATAAGGTGAAGAAGATCAAATAAAGACGCGCCGCGGCCCGCCGGAAAACCCGGCGGGCCGTGTTTTTTATTTTTCCCGCTCCGCCCAGATCATCAGGGCGGTCAGATCGGCGGGGGAGACGCCCGAGATGCGGCTGGCCTGGCCAAAGCTGGCCGGCTGGATGGCGGCGAGCTTCTGCCGCGCCTCCGTGCGCATGCCCGGCACCGTGTCATAGTCGATATCCGGCGGTATCCGTTTTGCTTCCATTTTGGCGAACGCCTCCACATCCCGCAGCTGCCGCTGGATATACCCCTCATATTTGATGGATATTTCCACTTCCTCGATGACCGCGAGGGAGAGAACGGGCCGATCCGGGTCCTGGTCTGCCAGGGAATCATAGGTGTTCTCCGGCCTTTTCAGGAGCTGGTAGAGTTTTCCTTTTTTTAGACGCGCGATCTCCGCGTCCACCTGTGCATATTTATCCAAAACTGCCTGGTACCGCTCCGCACTCACCAGGCCGAGCTCGTATCCGATAACTGCAAGTCGTTTATCGGCGTTATCCTGCCGGTGCAGCAGCCGGTATTCGCTGCGGCTGGTCATCATGCGATAGGGCTCGTTGGTGCCCTTGGTGACCAGATCGTCGATGAGCGTGCCGATGTAGCCCTGGTCCCGGCGAAGGATGACCGGCTCCTTGCCCTGTACCTTCCGGGCGGCGTTGACGCCGGCTGCCCAGCCCTGGACGGCGGCCTCCTCATAGCCGGAGGAGCCGTTGAACTGGCCCGCGCCATAGAGCCCGGACACCTTCTTCGTCTCCAGCGTGGCGTAAAGCTCCGTGGGGTCCAGGCAGTCGTACTCGATGGCATAGGCCGGGCGGGTGATCTCGGCCCGCTCCAGACCGGGGATGGTGTGGACCATAGCCACCTGCACGTCCTCGGGCAGGGAACTGGACAGCCCCTGGATGTAGAGCTCCTCGGTGTCCAGCCCCATGGGCTCGATGAACAGCTGGTGGCGGGGCTTGTCCGGGAAGGTGACGATCTTCGTCTCGATGCTGGGGCAGTACCGGGGCCCCACCCCCTGGATGTGGCCGTCGTAAAGCGGGCTGCGGTCCAGGTTCTCCCGGATGATCCGGTGGGTCTCCGGCGTGGTATACGTCAGCCAGCATACCGCCCGGTTCTCCGGGACCGCCCCGGTGGAGAAGGAGAAGGGCTGGGGCGCGGCATCGCCGGGCTGCAGCTGCATTTTAGAGAAGTCCACTGTTCGGGCGTTGATGCGCGGCGGGGTACCGGTCTTGAACCGGCGCAGGCGGAGGCCCAGCTCCCGCAGACAGTCGGTCAACGGCAGCGCCGCCGCCAGCCCGTCCGGACCGGAGGCACGCACCGCCTCGCCGGTGATGGTCCGGCCGCCCAGATAGGTGCCGGAGGCGATGACCACGGCCCGCGTGCGCCAGACGGCGCCCTTGTCGGTGGTGACGGACGCGACGCGCCCATCCTCCACGGAGAGGGAGACCACCTCGCCCTGCTTGAGCCGCAGATGCTCCTGCCGCTCCAGGGTCTGCTTCATGACGGCCTGATACCGCCGCCGGTCCGCTTGGGCCCGCAGGGAGTGCACGGCCGGGCCCTTCCCCAGGTTCAGCATCCGGTACTGGATGCACGCCTTATCCGCCGCGTGGGCCATCTCGCCGCCCAGCGCGTCCAGCTCCCGGACCAGGTGGCCCTTGCCGGTGCCGCCGATGGCCGGGTTGCAGGGCATGTTGCCCACCGCATCCAGACTGATGGTGAAGCACACCGTGTCCGCACCCAGCCGCGCCGCCGCCAGGGCCGCCTCGATGCCGGCGTGGCCAGCGCCGATCACCACGATATCGCATTGTCCCGCGTCATATGTTCTCATAGCCGCTATTGTAGCGCATTTTCCGGCCAGCCGCAAGGGTGTGATTTCGTTGACTTCTTGGCCGCGATGCGGTAAACTGTGCTTGCGTGCCGGCGTGGTGGAATTGGCAGACACCAGGGACTTAAAATCCCTTGTCCCTTAGGGACGTGCGGGTTCGAGCCCCGCCGCCGGCACCAAACCAACATAATCCGAACCCAAGACCTGTGGGACCGTATCCCGTGGGCGATGGGTTCGGATTTGTCTTTTGGTTCGAGCCGTATGAGGCGACGCATTTCAGGAATGGGGTCATCAGGCGGCCAACGTCGAAGCCAAGAGGACCAAAGAAGAAACTAACACACGGCAAAACAGAATAATTGCAGGGTCCCCGCTACGGATAATTAAAAAAACGATAGACAATATCTTTCAATTTGAATTTTTTTATGATATACTTGCATTAACGGTGTAAGCGGCCAAACCATATTACATTTAGTTGAAAACCTGGCTACTAGAAGTATCATTACGCAAGATGTCCCATTGTGCCTTGGCATAGCCTCACGCATGGAATGTAAAATTGAGGACAAGTCAGAAGATGCGGTTTTCAGGGTAAGTCAGGTTTAAAGGAAATAATTGCTTGGGGGATGACATATGGGTGACAAATACAGAGATCCTATTCACGGCTTTATCGAAGTTAGTAATTTGGAAAACAAGATCATTAATTCCAGTCCGTTTCAGAGGCTTCGAAATATTAAGCAACTTGCCATGACATATATGGTATTTCATGGTGCCGAACATACGAGGTTTGGTCATTCATTAGGTGTCATGCATCTAGCGTCAAGAGCATTTCTGTCTGCAGTTAAAAATGGGGATTATGAGTTTTCTGAACCCAAAAAAGATTGGTACCATCAGATTTTACGGTTAATTGCTCTTACACATGATCTTGGACACGCGCCCTTTTCTCATGCATCTGAAAGCGTTTTTCCTAAAGGCTTCGAACACGAAGAGTATACAGAAAAGATTATTAGAGAAACAGAAATTGCCGACTACATTCAAGAAATCGGAAATGAGTTCATCAAAAAATATGGTAAAGACTACGATATTACTCCAGAGTTGATTTGCGATATCTATATGGGGCGTAATCCCGGAGAGCATTCTGAATTCACTTTTTTGAAAAGTTTTATGGATAGTGAGTTGGATTGCGACAAAATGGATTATCTTCTCCGTGACGCTATGTATTGTGGCGTTAATTATGGTAAATATGATGTAGATAGATTAATTTCCTCATTGACTATATTTATTCAGGACGATTGCCCAAGGCTTGCAATAAAAGAAGGTGGAGAGCAAGCATTTGAAGAGTTTGTTCTAGCTCGATATTTTATGTTTATTCAGGTTTATTTTCATAGAACGCGCCGGTATTTTGATATCATGTTTTGTAGAGCATTAGAAGAGATTTTGCCGGGGGGAAAATATCCTGTCGACACAAAAGATTATCTTTCCTGGGATGATACGCGTGTGATTCAATTGATGCATCAGCATGCAAATGACTATGAGGCGTGCCGTAATATTACGAATCGGGTTGTTTACCCCAGGGTTCTTCATACAAACGCGCACCCTTCCCCTGCAGATAAACGAGAGTTTAAATTGATACAGAGAGAGCTTTACAAACAGTTTGGCGAAGGTTCTTTTATTGAAGATTCTTCTGCCGATAAAATGCCACATAAAATCCCAATTAAGACAGAAATATCTGACGAGAAAGCGATTGTGATTGTTGATGGCAGTACAGGGAAATGTTCCACAATATCAGAAACCTCACATATTATTCAATGCTTAACTGATAAAATTGATATCATAAGGCTATACGCCAAGCCAGAGTTGAAAGAATCGGTTTTTCATGCAATTCAACCTATTTATAAAGATATACAATAAAGGAGTTAAAGAATATGACAACTTTCGACCGCAACGCTATTATTATCAGACAAATATGTAACAAAGTTGAGCCAGGGAAAACGATGTTGCAGAAATTAATGTATCTAATTGATCGACGTGGTGCAGATTTGGGCTTGAATTATTCTATTCATTATTTTGGACCATATAGTTCCAAACTCGACGAAACAATTCATGTTTTAGAAAGTTATGATAAATTGGTTATTGACACTTCCGGATCAACACATATTATACACATAGGAAATGTACCAATCGAAGGAGAATTAACTGAAGAGGATCAGGATAATATTAATTTTGTGATGGAGCATTTTTCAAATAAATCAGCATTTGATCTAGAGGCCATTACAACTCTTGACTATGTAGCTGATAAAATGTTTGACGATACTGGGAATGAAGAGGAAATCATACATAGTGTTAAAAGAATTAAAGGTAATAAGTTTTCAGACATTTGTCTTAAAGAGGATTTGCAACTATTAAAGCATTTTAATTACGTTTAATCAGACAACGGATGCCGCTGGTGGCGTTAAGGAGGGTGTAGTCGTGTTAGAGAATGAACTTAAATTAAGTGGCTGCATTAACAATCAATTAAAGTATGTTGGAGATACGGCAGAAGATGGCCTCAATAAATTATATAAAATTTTAGATATTCTAGAGCTTGAATATGCGCCTGCTTCCCATATGGTTCGACAGGAGGATATCTATTTTGATTCTAAGGACCATCTATTGGAAAGTAGTGGCGCCTCGCTAAGAATCCGCAACACAGAGTCTCAAAAGGTATTAACAATAAAGAAAATGCTGAAGGCTCAATCGGCTGTGATGAGACGTGAAGAGGTAGAACTGCCTATTCCAGATGTGGAGAATGAACAACAATTCTTAACTAAGAATTTTGAAAAATATTTTCCTCAGTACGTTGGAACTTTATTAAATGAAATCCTTTGCGTCTACAACACGCGCCACGAGATTATGATTTCTACAACCTGTAGCACATACAAACTATGCTTTGATAAGTTTGAGTACTATTGTAATTCAACAGGAGAAGGCGGCGACCCTCTGTATGAAATAGAAATTGAGCAACTTAATGGGGATGATATTGAGACAGACTCTAGTATAGGCAAGTTATCAGTCATTCTAACTGATCTAATGGGATTTAGTATTGAGAAGCGAAGTAAGTATATAAAGGGAGTAGACTGGCTTAAGCAAAAAGAAAAGTTTGAGAATCGCTTATTTGTCCTTTTTGATTTTGTATCTTATTCCTTGAAACCTTCAGCTATTCAGATGCAGTTAGTTCGTGAATTTACAAAGCTTTTGCAAGAAGAGTTGTCAGAATATGATGATGACTGCGTAAAGATTCCTATTGGAGATGGAGTAATTCTGGGATTTGCAGATAATATTAATGTTTTTAGCTTTTTGAGCAGTTTTTCATCTAAGCTTCGTTCCTATAACAGTTGTGTCCCTAATAATCGCCGTTTAGTTATTCGGACTGCTATACACTATGGCCCGATTTATGAGTATGTCGATATCAATGGAAATCCCAATTTTGCTGGTAGCGGAATTAATATTGTTGCACGTATTGGGGGACAAGCTCATCAGAATCAGGTTTTGGTTTCTAACGCTTGTGTCAACTTTTTAAAAGAGTCAGAGGGAATATGTATCCAAAATCTTGATTCTGCCCAGAAGATTACAGTTAAGCATGATTTAGTTTTAACTGTTCATAACTACTATGATCGGAGTAATGGTGTTGGTTGTCCTAGGTTATAAGTTTATTCCTGTACAGCTCGTGTCTCTTATCATCGACAGATGTTTTCAGCCTGGATCGGAAAACAATCAATGCCGATTTAGATATTTATACGAAACTTAATATTTTGATGGCTTGAGTGGAAAGGATGAGACCGCACTTGATTGAACTTGAAAACGTATGAAGAGATAGATAATAAAGAATCAGGGCAGTCCAAATCTGGTACATATTTTATTCGCTTTTGTCGTGTGGTTAAATCTGCTTTTATAATCCGATATTATAATGTTTGCGGCGGCACCGGATGGTGCCGCCGCTGGCGTTATTTACGCCTTGGTATCTTGGAGGTGTCTTTCCTTCTCCCGCTGGGCTTTCCACGCCGCGAACTCCCGCTGACCTTCCTCGCTCTCATAGAACGCGAGGATGTCCGGCAAGAAGCACTGGGCGAGCTTTTCGATCTCGTGCTGCGGGATGTTGGTGTCGTTTACGAGCTTTTTCTTACGACCCAATGTTTACCTCCGTTTAATATTCAGTTGCGGATACCGGCTGGGTGGTATCTTTTGGTTCACCTCCTTATCGTTCGTTTTTGCCACGGTGCGGGACAGGAGTTTCAATATTCTTCTGTTCCAGCGCCATAGTGACGTGATGCCGGACCTGCAGCAGCTTTGTGAGATCGTCCCGCAGGGGCTTATACTTGGCGTAGGCGGCCTCATGCTCCCGCGTCAGCTTCTCAATTTCCCGCCGCCAGGCGGAGATGGGCAGTGTGCCGTCCGGGGAGAAATGATCTTTCAGCATACGCCGGGCAATATAGAACTGGCGCAGTTCCGTTTCATGGTCTTGTTTGCATTTCTCTCGCTGACCCTTCCACCGGATGCCGTTCATCTCGTCGAAGATAGGCTTTAGGCGGGCGTAGTTCTCCGCCTGCTGGAGTAGGTCCTTCAGATCCTTCCGGCGTTTGTTAGAGGCGTCTAGCTCTGCCTTCAGCGCAGCCACCTGATCGCTGAGAGATTCGACCCGTTCTTCCAGCACCTCCACCGTGAACAGCCTGTTCTCCATGATGTAGTTATGGGCTTCCACGAACTGCTGGAGATTGCCTAGCTTCGCTTTCCGGCTCCACGCCCCGGCATTTCGTATGGAGATATAATCGCCTAGGAGTTCACCCAGGTTGGGCTGCTGGGGCTGGGACAGCTCACGCTTGACCTCTTTCAGCCAGTCCAGCAACGCGGCTATCTTCTTCCGCAAGCTGCGGATGGCCGCGTTGGTAGAGCGAATCCAGCGGTTGAGATCGCCCTTGTCGGTAGGGATGCCCTTCGCCTCCATCTGCCGGACGGCGGGGCC
>CANQIO010000024.1 GCA_947624065.1 uncultured Oscillospiraceae bacterium
ACTTCCATTCTACACGAGATCTGTATGAACTTCTTTATTCTTCCCTACTGTTGCACTTGATACTATAATTCACCCGGATAAGAAAAAGGACGTTCCCGGATGGGAACGTCCTTTTTGATGCAGCGGATGAATTATTCTTCCGGGGTCTCGTCCTCTTCGGGGGCGATACCGGTAGCCTCGCCGGTGGCGGAGACCTCATAGACCAGCGCGTCGCCTTCCGGCTCCGGATCACGCTCGCGCACGGGCTCGGACTCCCGGCGGCTGCGCTGACGGGTGTGGGCCGGTTCCGGCTCGATGAGCGCGCGGACGCTCAGGGAGATCTTCTGCTTCTCGTTGTCGATGGCGGTGATCTTGGCGTCCACTTCCTGGCCCACTGTCAGGACCTCTTCCGGCTTGCCGATGCGGCGGTTGGCGATCTGGGAGATGTGGATCAGGCCGTCCACGCCGGGCAGCACCTCGGCGAAAGCGCCGAAGGGCATCAGCTTCACGATCTTCACGGTCGCCACGTCGCCCACGTTGTAAGCGGCGGTGAACTTGGTCCAGGGGTTGTCCTCGGGCTTGCGGTGGCCCAGGGAGATCTTGCGCTTCTCGGGGTCGAAGCTGATGACATGCACCTCCAGCTCCTGGCCGACCTTCAGCACGTCCTCGGGCTTGCGGATACGGTCCCAGCTGATCTCGGACACGTGGACCATGCCGTCCACGCCGCCGATGTCCACGAAAGCGCCATAGCTGGTCATGCTCTTGACCACGCCCTGATAGACCTTGCCCACTTCGATCTCGGCCCAGACCTTCTCGGCCTGCTCCTTGCGCTCCCGGACGGCCACGCTGCGGATGGAGCCCACCACGCGCTTGCGGGAACGGTTGACCTCGGTGATGCGGAAGCGGACGGTCTTGCCCAGCAGGTTGCTCATGGGCTCCTCCCGGCCCAGGCCGGTCTGGGAGGCGGGCACGAATACCCGGATGCCCTTGATGTTGATGACCACGCCGCCCTTGTTCTCCTCGGAGACCTTGCCCTCCAGGACGGTGCCGTCCTCATAGGCAGCCTCCACGTCGGTCCAGCTCTTGGCGGCGTCCAGACGGCGCTTGGACAGCTGCACGGTGCCCTCCACGTCGTTCACACGCACAACAGAAGCCTGGATCTCGTCGCCGATCTTCACCAGCTCGTTCACGTCCACGCCCGGCTTATCGTCGGTGAACTCGGATACGGATATGTATCCGGAGTGCTTGGTGGGCAGGTCGATGGTGATCTCGGTGGCGCCGATGGCTGCCACGGTACCGGTGACGGTGTCGCCGTTATGGATGGTGCGGATGGAATCCTCCAAGAGCTGATCGAAGCTCTTCTCAGCGGGAGCCTCCTCCGCCGCGGGCTCTGCAGGCGCCTGGTCCGCCGGGGCGGTCTCAGCCGCGGCAGGGGCCTGCTCCACCACGGGGGTCTCCTCCGCGGCGGCCGGCTCGGCGACAGGTTCTTCTTTGATGATCTCAGGCTCGTTCATTTTGCTTACTACCTCCTTAATTATCCACGAGGGCGTTGAGGCACCGGCGGTGACGCCGATGCGGGAACACCCTGAAAGGGCTCCGCTCTCCAGCTCGTCCGCATTTTCCACGAACAGGACGCGGCTGCAGCTCTGGGCGCATATCTCCGCCAGATGGACGGAATTGGCGCTGTGCCTGCCGCCTACGACCACGACGGCGTCGCACGCCGCGGCCAGCTTTCGAGCCTCATTCTGCCTAATACTCGTAGCGTGGCATATTGTATCAAATATCTTCGCATTTGTACACAGTTTTTTTATCGAATTAATACTTTGTTCACTAATTTCCCGGTTGGAGGTGGTCTGAAAAACCACCGTCAGCGGCGCGTCGGCGGGGATACGGGCCTGTTCCATCCAGCCCAGGAACTGCTCCATATCCCGGACCACCGCCGCGTCCCGGCTCCATCCCCGGATGCCCTGGACCTCCGGATGGTCCGGCTGGCCGAAAATCACCACCTGCCGGCCCTCCGCCGAGGCCTCCTCCGCGATCTTATGGATGCGGGCCACTTTGGGGCAGGTGGCGTCCACCACCCGGCAGCCCTTGGCCTCCAGGGCCCGGTATACCGCCGGGGACACGCCGTGAGCCCGGATGATGACCGTCGCGCCGGCGGGCACATCCTCCTCCGAGCCGGCCGTGCGCAGGCCCTCAGCCTCCAGCTTGGCCACCACGTCTTTATTATGGGTCAATTCTCCCAGGCTCAGACATGGACCTGACCGCAAAGCCTCCTCCGCCATCGCCACCGCCCGGGCCACGCCGAAGCAGAACCCAGCGCTCTCGGCCACCGTCACGGTCATCGCGCCGCCTCCGGATAGGTCCGGCACACCAGCTCATAGACCGCCTGGATGCTCTCGTCCAGGGTCAGCTCCGAGGTGTCCACCCGCACCGCGTCCTCCGCCGCCCGGAGGGGCGCGGCGGCGCGGCTGGCGTCGTCATGGTCCCGGCGGGCCATATCGGCGGCGACCTCCGCCAGAGTGCTGGGGTCGCCCTTGGCCTGCAGCTCCCGCAGGCGCCGGACGGCGCGTGCCTCCGGGGAGGCGGTGAGGAAGATCTTCAGCCCCGCGTCGGGCAGCACCACCGTGCCGATGTCCCGGCCGTCCATCACGGCGCTGCGGCTGCGGGCGATGGCGCGCTGCATCTCCAGCAAAAACGCCCGCACGGCGGGGATGGCGGACACCGCCGAGGCGTACATGCTCATCTCCGGCGTACGGATATCGCCGGACACGTCCTCCCCGTTCAGGAACATCCGCTGCGTCCCGTTGGGGGCGTAGTCGAAGCGGATGTCGAGCCCCGGCAGCAGCGCCGCCACCGCGCCGGCGTCATGGGGGTCCTCCCCCGCCCGGCGCACCGCCAGCCCCACGGTGCGATAGATCGCCCCGGTGTCCACATATACGAAGCCGCAGCGGGCGGCCACCGCCTTGGCGATGGTGCTCTTTCCGGCCCCGGAGGGGCCGTCGATGGCCACGGCGCAGACTCTCTCAGCCATCCTGATCTCCTTTCAGGGCCATGCCCGCCTTCCGGCCGGTGGCCCACGCGATATGAAGGTTGAACCCGCCGGTATAGCCGTCCACGTCCAGCACCTCGCCGGCGAAATAGAGCCCCGGCACCAGCTTGGAGCCCATGGTGCGCGGGTCCACCTGGCCCACATCCACGCCGCCGCCGGTGACGATGGCCTCCGCCACGGGCCTTGGGCCGGACAGGGGCACGGGGAACGCCTTGAGCGTCCCGACCAGCCGCGTCCGCTGGGCGCGGGTCACATCGTGGACCTTGGTGTCCGGCGGGATCTCCGCCAGACGCAGCAGCACCGGGATCAGCGACCGGGGCGCCAGGTCTGTCAGGGCGTTGGCCATGTCCCGGTTGCGGTACTTTTCAAAGTCGCGGAGGACGCGCCCGTCCAGCTTCTCCCGGTCCAGGGCGGGCTTGAAGTCGATGGCCAGCGCGTAGGTCCTCTCCCCCCACCGGCGGATGTGGGCGCTGGCGGACAGCACCAGCGGGCCCGTGACGCCGAAGTGGGCAAAGAGCATCTCCCCCCGCTCGGTATAGACGGCCTTCCCGTCCTCCAAGAGGGTCACATCCACGTTCCGGGGCGCGAAGCCCGCCATCTCGGCGCAGTACGCCGCCGGGCTCTCCAGCGGCACCAGGGAGGCCCTGGGCGGCACGATCCGGTGGCCCAGCGCCGCCGCCAGGGCGTAGCCGTCCCCGGTGGAGCCCGTGGCGGGATAGCTCAGCCCGCCGGTGCAGACCACCGCCGAGCGGCAGCCGATCTCCCCCCGGTCGGTGACCACGGCCCGGACAGCGCCTGCCTCATCCCGCGCGATGGACAGCGCCCGGTCCTTCACGTGCCGCACCCCCAGGCGGGCAAGCTCCCGGGCCAGGGCATCGGCCACATCGTGGGCCCGGTCGGACACCGGGAACACCCGGCCGCCCCGCTCCGTTTTCAGCGGCACGCCCAGGTCCCGGAAAAAAGCCATCGCCGCCGCCGGCGGAAAGGCCGTGACGGCGCTGTAGAGGAATTTCGGATTGGTGGGCACATTGCCCAGAAAGGCGCGCACGTCACAGTCGTTGGTCAGGTTGCACCGGCCCTTGCCCGTGATGCGCACCTTCCGCCCCAGCTGGCCGCTGGGCTCCAGCAGCACCGTGCTCAGCCCCCGCTCCGCCGCCGTCAGGGCGGCCATCATCCCGGCGGCTCCCCCGCCGATCACCACCGCGTCAGCTCTCAACGCCGGTAAACACGCCGTACTCGCTCCAGAGCTTCTCCAGATACCCGAAGGTCTCGTCCAGCGAGTCCCGCTTCCGGGCGGCCACAGCCACGATCAGGGCGTTGATGACGCTCATGGGCGCCACCAGCGAATCCAGGAAGGACACCATGTCGCTCTTGGCGTAGAGCCTGATGTCCGCCAGGTTGGCGAAGGGAGAATTGCCGTTGTCGGTCAGGGCGATGACCTGGGCGCCCTGGCGCTTGGCGAACTGCATGGCCTTCAGGGAGCTGGCAGAATACCGGGGGTAGCTGATGCCCACGTACGCGTCCCCCGGACCGATGTGCATGATCTGCTCATAGACCTCGTTGGCGGTGGTGTCGTGGATCAGGCGCACGTCCTCCACCAGCAGATTCATGTAAAACCCCAAAAAGCTCGCCAGGGACGCGGAGGAACGCATCCCCACGATGTAGAGGTGCTTCGCCCCCACGATGGCGTCCACCGCCCGGGAAAAGCTCTCCCTGTCCATCTCCTCCAGGGAGCTCTGGAGCTTTTCGATGTCGGAGGTCATGACGGACTTCACCACGTCCTCCCCGTCCAGCATGTCCTTGGCCACGGCGATGCGCTGGACGCTGGTGAGGCGGCTGCGGACCATCTCCTGCATGGCCCGGCGCATCCCCGGATAGCCGTCAAAGCCCAGCTCCGTGGCAAAGCGGACCACCGTGGACTCGCTCACGCCCACGGTCCGGCCCAGCTTCCCCGCCGTCATGAAGGCGGCCTTATCGTAATTTTCCGTGATGTAGCGGGCGATGAGCCGCTGGCCCTTGCTCAAGCGGCGGCCCCCGTCGTTCATCAT
Organism: uncultured Oscillospiraceae bacterium; assembly: GCA_947624065.1. Taxonomy (GTDB): domain Bacteria; phylum Bacillota; class Clostridia; order Oscillospirales; family Oscillospiraceae; genus CAJOIG01. The sequence goes on from CANQIO010000024.1 coordinate 5,080, forward strand.
GGACAGTATGTCTTTATCCATCTCTGCTCTCCTGTACGCGCCGCTTCCCGGCGCAGGAACAATCATACTTGCATTTTCCTGAAAATGCAAGTATGATCCGCAAATTTTTCTCCATCTTGCAAAAATGGCGAAAATCGACGGGATATCCGCAGATTTTTAAAGGTTCCGCAGATAGGAAATTTCATCCGCCGTCATGGCGCGCCACTTCCCCGCCGGCAGGGAGCCCAAGGTGACCGGCCCCTCCGCCACCCGGATGAGCCGCCGGACCGCCAGGCCGCAGGCGGCGCACATCCGCCGGATCTGGCGGTTCTTGCCCTCGTGGATGACCATCTGCAGCTCCGCGCCGTCCCCCTTGCGCTCGATGAGGGTCACCTTGGCGCGGGCGATGGGCTCCCCCTCCAGGGCATCCATGGCGCGCAGCTTCTCTATGCTGCCGGGGATATTGCAGCCCTGGACAAAGACGGTATAGACCTTGTCTACCTGGCGGGACGGGTGCATGAGGGCGTTGGCCGCCGCCCCGTCGTCGGTGAGGATGAGCAGTCCCTCCGAGTCCATGTCCAGCCGTCCCGCGGGATAGAGCCTGCCGCCCGCGTCGGTGACCAGGTCCGCCACAGTGGGCCGGCCCCGGTCGTCCCGGAGCGTGGTCACATATCCCCGAGGCTTGTGCAGAACTATGTACCGCCGCCGCTCGTCCGCCCGGATGAGCTTCCCGTCCAGGCGGACCTCGTCGGTATCCGGGTCGGCGCTCTCCCCCACGGAGGCGGTCCGGCCATTCACTGTCACCCGCCCCGCGGCGATCAGCGCCTCGGCGCCCCGCCGGGACGCCAGGCCCGCGGCGGATATGAGCTTTTGCAGTCGCTGTGTCATACTCTCTCCTTTTCTCAGCCCAGCAGGGACAGCAGCCGCTCCAGGAAGGTGGGCTCCCCCTCGGCCCGCGCCACGCTCCCGGCAAAGACCAGCTCGGCCCTGCCCACCTGCACCCCGCCGATGAACGCGTCCGCCTCCCCGGCCACCTGACCGGCGTACACGTCCGCGTACACGAAAGCGGGCAGCTTATACTCGATGCGGATCTGCTCGTCGCCCCGGTGCAGGACGCTGAGCCCCTCCGGGGCCCAGACCCGGGCCGTATCGGCCACGCCGCCGATCACCGGCACGGACCACACCGCCCCGGCCAGCACGTCGTCCCGGACATATTGACCGTAGGCCCAGTCATAGAGAGCTCTGTGGTCGTTCCAGTCGTCCGGGTCGGACAGCGTCACGCAGATGAGCGTCAGGCCGTCCCGCTCGCAGCAGGTGACCAGCGTCCGGCCGGCGGCCTTGGTATAGCCGGTCTTGCCGCCGAATACGCCCTCGCACTCGTCCAGCAGCCGGTTGTGGTTGACGAGGGCGTTCTCCCCCACCGTTCTGGTCCGGGTGGAGACGATCCGCCGGAAATCGTCGTTTTGCAGCGCCTGGCGCATGATGAGCCCCATATCCCGGGCGCTGGCGTAGTGCTCCGGATCGTCCAGGCCGCTGGCGTTGGCGAAATGGGTATTCGTGCAGCCCAGCTGCTCCGCCTTCTCGTTCATCAGATCTGCGAAGGCCTCCACGGACCCCGCCGTCACGCAGGCCAGCGCCTCCGCCGCGTCGTTGCCGGAGGCCAGCAGCAGCCCGTACAGCAGTTCCTCCACCGTCAGCTCCTGCCCCGGCGTCAGATACATGGAGGAGCCCTCGATGCCGGTCCAGGCCGGGTCGACCGTGACCACCCGGTCCAGCGGGCACCGCTCCAGCACCACCAGGGCCGTCATGATCTTGGTGGTGGAGGCGATGCGCATGGGCTCGTCCGCCCGCCGCTCATAGAGCAGCCGCCCCGTCTCCGCCTCCATGACCACCGCCCCCGCCGCGGAGGGCGTGGGCGCCGGCGCGGGCAGGGCGTACCCATCCACGGGGAGCGCCAGCAGCATCAACGCGGCCATCAGCGCCGCCAGGATCTTTTTCATAAATAAGCACCGCCTTTCAGCAGTGCTTATTGTTGCCGCTCCGGACCGGTATTAACCCCGTCCGGAGGAGTTCTTCCCGTTTTTCTCCAGATAGCGCTCCAGCCTCTCCAGCAGCTCCGGCACCATGTCCAGGAGCCGGTCCGCCGTGGAGAACGCCGGCGGCTGGATGGCCAGCATCCGGGCCCCGCCGTCCTTTCCCAGCAAGAACCCCACCGGCTCCAGCTTCACCGCCGCGCCGCCGCCGCCCCAGATGCCGGGCTTGGCGGCGGAGGCGGTCTTGTCGCCGCCGCCGGAGGCAAAGCCGAAGCTCAGCCGGCTCACCGGGATCAGCGTGGCCCCGTCGGGGGTGGTGATGGGCGCGCCCACCACCGCGTTCACATCCACCATGGAGCGGATCTTCTCCATGGCGGCCTCCATCATCTCCGATACGGCTTGCTCTGCCAAATCTGCGTCATCCTTCCGTCTTTATATACCGGAAGTATTCCCGCAAAAAGCCGCTCCCAAACGCCGCCGCCGCGCAGATGGCGTTCCCCGTCCGCACCGCGATACACACCCGTCCCGTGACCGCGCCGGGCCCGCCGGTCATGTCCGCCGAGGCGGTCAGCTCCGCCTGGGGCAGCCGCGCCGCCAGCGCCTGCATGGCCGCGCCGGCACGGGCATAAGAAAGCGCCACACGATAGGGGTCGGGCCCGCCCGCCCGATAGGCGAGGCGAAGCTGCCGCACCCGCACATAGGGCGCAAGCGCCCGTACCGCGCCAAGTCCCTGCCGGGCCAGGATGCCCAGCACCGGCGCCGGGGGAAGGCGGCGCAAAAGCCGGCCCAGGTCCCGCTCGCCGGTCTTTTCCGCGTCCTCGATCGGGTCCCGCCGCCGGGGCAGCAGGTCCGCTTTCACCGGGCCCGCCCGGACCAGGAGCGTGACCTTCCCCCGCTCCAGCGCGCACTCCAGGCGCAGCGGCGTCAGCCACAGCGCCAGCACCGCCGCCGCGGCCAGGGCCGTGATGATCCAGCCTGTCAGGGGGCAGCCTCCTTTTCTCCGGGGGCGATGACCTCCGTTATGATCTGCTGATCTTCCTCCGCCGCCCGCAGAGCGTCCACCTTCTCCTGCAGCTGCCGGGCCGCGTCGCTGCCGGCCAGCTCCGGCAGGGGCGGCAGCTCCGCCAGGCTCTCCACGCCCATGGTCCGCAGGAACAGGTCAGTCGTCCTGTACAGCGTGGGCCGGCCCACAGCCTCCAGATGGCCGCAGGGCTCGATCATGCCCCGCTCGGTGAGCACGCCCACGGTATAGGAGCTGTCCAGGCCCCGCATCTGCTCGATATAGGCCCTGGTCACCGGCTGGAAATAGGCCACCACCGCCAGCACCTCCAACGACGCCTGGCTGAGCTTGGGCGGCCGGCGCTGCTCCAGGGCGCGGGTGATGGCCGCAGCGTGCTCCGGGGCGCTGTGCAGCTGCAAAGAGTCGTTCAGCCGCACCAGACGGATGCCCCGGCGGCCGGACTCATATTCCTCCGCCAGAGACGCGGCCGCCGCCAGCACCGCGTCGGTGTCCGTGTCGGTGACCACGGCGATGCGCTCGGCCCGGACCGGTTCGCCGGAGGCGAACAGGATCGCCTCCAAAACGCTTTTCAGTTCCCTCTCATCCATAATCCATGCTCTCCAAAATGGCTTCCGTATCCCCGCCGGTGAACCGGACGGCGTAATCCTCCCCGGTCCGGTCGATGACCACGCTCCCCATGGAGCACATGGTCAGCAGGGACAAAAACGTGGCCACGATCTCCGAGCGGCTCTCCGCCATGGCGTACAGCTGCCGCAGCGAGGCGCTCCCCCGCTCCCGCAGGTAGCCGATCAGCTGGCGGCTCTTCTCCTGCACGGAGTAGATGATGGGCCGGGGCACCGGCACCGACGCCGCCTCCTCCTTGGCGGGGATGCCCTTTTGCAGCATCCCGCCCAGGGCGGCCAGCAGCTCCCAGCCCTTGTGGCGGTAGTCGTACTCGCCGTATTTGGCCATGGGCTCCGGCGGCGTGGAATACAGCAGCGCCCCCCGCTCCAGGGCCTGGTCCATGGCGGGCAGGTTCTGCTTCACCGCCGCGAAGGCGTCCCGGCATTTGAGCTGCTCCAGACTGGTCATGAGCAGCTCCAGCTCCGAGACCTCCTCCGTGCCGGCCAGCAGGGTCTTGGTCTTGATGTACACCAGGTGGGAGGCCATCTGCACGAACTCGCTGGCCACCTCCAGGTCCATCTCCTGCATTTTGGCCAGCCAGGCCAGATACTGGTCCAGGATCTCGGCGATCTTGATATCCCGGATCTCTATTTTGTTTTTGGCCAGCAGCATCAGGATCAGGGTCAGCGGACCTTCAAAGTCCTGCATCTCCTCCCGGCTCCTGATGACGCCCTCCAGGTGAAAGGTGGGGTTTTCCATCGGTTCAGCTCACCAGTTCAAATGCAAATTCCGCGATAAAGAAAAGCTTGTCATAGAGCCAGCCCACCACGCCGGAGATGACGCCGGAGGCGGCGCCGGTCAGCACCAGCAGCATCAGCAGGATCATGCCGTAGCGCTCGTAGCGCATGAGCTTGGCGTAGGCGCTGTCGCTGAGAAAGGCGAACAGCACCTTAGAGCCGTCCAGCGGCGAGATGGGCAGGATGTTGAACACCGCCAGCGAAAGGGACAGATAGGCGGTGGTCCACACCATCTCCAGCACGGTCCGGGCCGCGGCGCTGTCCGCGGTCAGATACAGCGGCCGGTACAGCAGCCCGTACAGGAACAGGAACACGGCCGCGATGAGCAGATTGCTCACCGGCCCGGCCAGCGCGGTGAGGGCCATCCCCTCCTTGGGCTTTTTGAAGCTGTACATGTTCACCGGCACGGGCTTGGCCCATCCGAAATGGAACAGCACCATCATCACCAGGCCCCAGGGGTCGATGTGCCGCAGGGGATTGAGGGTCAGCCGTCCGGCGTCCTTCGCCGTCCGGTCCCCCAGGGCGTAGGCCACCGCCCCGTGGCTCAGCTCATGGAGCGTGATGCAGATCAGGGCCGGCAGCACCGAGAGGACGATGTCCCCCAGCACGGACCAATCCAGGCCCCGCCAGATATTTCCAAGTGCGCTCATCTCACATCACCCGGGCGGATATCGCCCCCAGCAGCTCCTGCCGGCCCGTGCCCTTCTCTGCGGAAAAGGGCACCAGCGGCGTGTCCTCGGAGAGGGCCAGGGTCTGGCGGATGCACGCCAGATTGGGCTCCATCTCGGACTTCTTCAGTTTGTCCCACTTGTTGGCCACCGCCACGAAGGGGCAGCCGCACCCGGCAAACAGGCCGGCCATCTGCCGGTCCAGGGCGGTGGGCGCGTGGCGGCCGTCCAGGACCTGGATGCCCAGGGCGATGCGCTCGCTCTCGGCGAAAAAGTCCTCCATGAGCCGCCCCCAGCGCTCCCGTTCATCCATGGACACCTTGGCGTAGCCATAGCCGGGCAGGTCCACAAACCAGACCGCGCTGCCCACCAAAAAGTAGTTGACGTTGGTGGTCTTGCCGGGGGCGGAGCCCACCCGCGCCAGGTTCTTCCGGCCCACCAGGCAGTTGATGACGGAGCTCTTGCCCACGTTGGATTTGCCGGCGAACACCACCAGCGGCCGGTCGTCCCGGATGAAATCCGCTTTTTTGCCAACGGACTTCACGAACTGGGCCGGATCAGTGCGTATCATGCTGTTCCTCCCGGCACAGGGCGGCCTGGAGCACCGGCTCCACCGTATCGGCGGTGATGAAATTCAGCGCCGAGCGGACGGTCTGGTCGATGTCGTTCAGATCCGGCTCGTTCTCCGCGGGGATGATGACCGTGTGGATGCCGGAGCGCAGTGCCGCCATGGTCTTTTCCCGCAGTCCGCCGATGGGCAGCACCCGGCCCCGGAGGGTGATCTCGCCGGTCATGGCCACGTCCTGGCGCACGGGGATGCCGCCCAGGGCGGATACCAGGCCCGTGCAGATGGTGACGCCCGCCGAGGGGCCGTCCTTGGGCACCGCGCCCTCCGGGAAGTGGATATGGATGTCCTTGGTCTTGTAGAAATCCGGGTCGATCCCCAGCTCCGCGGTATGGGCGCGGATGTAGGTCAGGGCCGCGTGGGCCGACTCCTTCATCACGTCCCCCAGGTTGCCGGTCAGCTCCAGCTTGCCGGAGCCGTCCATAACGCCCACCTCGGCGTCCAGCATCTCGCCGCCCGCGGAGGTCCAGGCCAGCCCGTGGACCAGGCCCACCTTCGCCTCGCCGACGGAGGCGGTGTCCTTGTATTTGGCCGGGCCCAGCAGCTCCTCCAGGGAGCCGGCCCGCAGGTATTTGGACCGGAATTTGCCCTCCACGATGCCGGCGGCGGTCTTGCGGCAAACCGCGGCGATCTGCTGCTCCAGACGGCGCACGCCGCTCTCTCTGGTGTAACGGGCGATCATCTCCCGCAGCGCCCCGTCGTTGATGCGCAGCTGGTTGCCGTTCAGGCCGTGCTTTTTCCGCTGCTTGGGCAGCAGGTGGTCCCGGGCGATGGCCAGCTTTTCCTCGTCGGTATAGCTGGCGAACTCGATGACCTCCATCCGGTCCAGCAGCGCCGGCGGGATGGTGTCGGCGTTGTTGGCGGTGGTGATGAAGAACACCTCGGACAGGTCGAAGGGCAGCTCCAGAAAGTGGTCCCGGAACTGGCTGTTCTGCTCCGGGTCCAGCGCCTCCAGCAGCGCCGCGGAGGGGTCGCCCCGGTAGTCGGAGCCCAGCTTATCGATCTCATCCAGCACCATCACCGGATTGCGGCTGCCGGCCTGCTGGATGCCCGCCATGATCCGGCCGGGCATGGCCCCCACATAGGTCTTGCGGTGGCCGCGGATCTCTGCCTCGTCGTGGATGCCGCCCAGGCTGATGCGGCACAGCTTCCGCCCCATGGCCCGGGCGATGGACAGCGCGATGCTGGTCTTGCCCGTTCCCGGAGGGCCCAAAAAGCACAGGATGGAGCCCTTCTGGTCCGGGGTAAGCCGGCGCACGGCCAGATACTCCAGCACCCGCTCCTTGATCTTCTCCAGGCCAAAGTGGTCCGCGTCCAGCGCCTGGCGCACCGCGTCGATGTCCAGGTTGTCCTGGGTGGACCGCTCCCAGGGGATCTCCAGGCAGATGTCCAGATAGGTGCGGATCACGGCGGACTCGGCGCTGCCAAAGGGCTGCTTGGCCAGGCGGCTGATCTCCTTGTTGAGCTTGGCCTCCACCTCCCGGGGCAGCTTGGCCCGCGCCACGGCGGCACGGTATTCCTCCGTGTCGTCGGTGTAGCCGTCCTCCTCCCCCAGCTCCGCCTGGATGGTGCGCAGCTGCTCCCGCAGGAACATCTCCCGCTGCACCCGCTTCATCCGCTTGGCGGCCTCCTCGTGGATGGACTGCTCCACATCCAGGATGTCCAGCTCCCAGCGGATGAGCCGGTTCACCAGCGCCAGCCGGCGCATGGGCCGCAGCTCCTCCAGCACCAGCTGCTTCTGGTCGGCGCGCATGTAGATGTTCTGGGTCACATAGTCGGCCACATAGCCGGCGTCCGAGCTGCCCAGGATGTCCCGCATCAGGTCCTCCAGATCCAGCCCGGAGCCCTGGGCATACTTCTCCAGCAGCCCGTAGCACTGCCGGATCAGCGCCTCGGCCTTCACCGCCGTGCGGGGACTGGTCTCCGTCTGCAGCAGCTCCACCTGGGCGGTGATATAGGGCTTCATGGGCCCCAGCCGGGCCAGGTAGCCCCGCTCCGTGCCCTCCACCATCACCTTGGCGCCCTCCTCGTCGGGCACCCGCAGCACCTGGTGGACCCGGCAGACCGTGCCGACCTTATAGAGGCTGTCCGCCCCTGTGACGGCCTCCGCCGCCGGGTCCCGCTGGGCGACCAGGAACAGCACCTGGTCGGCCTCCATGGCCGCGTCCAGCGCCGCCAGGGACTCCGCCCTCTCCACGTCGAATATGAGCCGCATCCCGGGGAACACGCTGATGCCCCGCAGGGGGATCAGCGGCAGCGTCTGATAGCGGGATACGGTGGTCGCTTCAGTATCCATAGCAAATACCTCTTATCGGGAAAAGGCCGCACGTCCGTGCGGCCTGCTCCTATCTGAAAAAATGGCGGTCACGACGCGTCCTGCGCCAGCTTCCTGCGCCGGTAGATGACCGGGCGGGAGCCGCTCTTGACGCTGTCGGCGGTGATGATGACCCGCTCGATGGTGTCGTCGGAGGGCACCTCATACATGATGGAGGTCATCAGTCCCTCCATGATGCTCCGCAGACCGCGGGCGCCGATGTCCATCTCGATGGCCTTGTCCGCCACTGCCTCCAGGGCGTTCGGGTCGAACTCCAGCTTCACGTCGTCGTATGACAGCAGGGCCTGATACTGCTTCACCAGGGCGTTTTTCGGCTCCGTCAGGATGCGCACCAGGTCCTCCCTGTCCAGACTGTCCAGCGTGGTGATCACCGGCAGCCGGCCAATGAGCTCGGGGATGATGCCGAACTTCAAAAGGTCCTGGGACTGGACATGGCGCAGCACCTCGCCCACATCCTTCTCCTTCCGGGAGGACACCTGGGCGCCGAAGCCCATGCTCTTGCGGTCCAGCCGGTTCTCGATGATCTTCTCCAGGCCGTCGAAAGCGCCGCCGCAGATGAACAGGATGTTGCTGGTGTCGATGTGGATGAACTCCTGGTGGGGGTGCTTGCGCCCACCCTGGGGCGGCACCGCCGCGATGGTCCCCTCCAGGATCTTCAAAAGCGCCTGCTGCACACCCTCGCCGGACACATCCCGGGTGATGGAGGTGTTCTCGCTCTTGCGGGAGATCTTGTCGACCTCGTCGATGTAGATGATGCCCTGCTGGGCCCGCTCCACGTCAAAGTCGGCCGCCTGCAGCAGCCGCAGGAGGATGTTCTCCACGTCCTCGCCCACATAGCCGGCCTCCGTCAGGGTGGTGGCGTCGGCGATGGCGAAGGGCACGTTCAGCATCCGGGCCAGGGTCTGGGCAAACAGCGTCTTGCCGCTGCCGGTGGGCCCCACCAGCAGGATGTTGGACTTCTGCAGGTCCACGTCGTTCTGCTCCCGGTGGAGGATGCGCTTATAGTGGTTGTACACCGCCACCGCCAGGGAGACCTTGGCCCGGTCCTGGCCGATGATATAGTCGTCCATGGCCTTTTTGATCTCCCGGGGCACAGGCACGTCCTTGGGGTCCATGATGGCCTTTTCCACCGGGCCGTCCAGGGTGAAGTCCTGATAGTCCTCCTGGAATTCCTCCCCCAGGATGCTCAGGCACAGCCGCACGCACTCGTCGCATATATAGGCGTCGTTGCCGGCGATCAGCCGCTGGACCTGGGATTGGGGCTTGCCGCAAAAGCTGCATCGAAGCGTTTTTTTCTCGCCCTCTCTCGGCATGGATGCTTACCTCTTCGTGATGATCTTGTCGATGATGCCGTATTCCTGGGCCTCCTGGGCGGTCATGAAGTTGTCCCGCTCGCAGGCGGCCACGATTTCCTCGTAGCTCTTGCCGGTATTGCCGGCCAGGATGTGGTTCAGCCGCTCCTTGATCGTCTCCAGGCGCTTGAGATGGATGGCCATATCGGTGATCTGGCCCTGGGTGCCGGCGGAGGGCTGGTGGATCATAATCTCGGCGTTGGGCAGGGCGATGCGCTTGCCGGGAGCGCCGCTGGAGAGCAGGAACGCGGCCATGCTGGCGGCGAGCCCCACGCAGATGGTGGACACGTCGCACTTGATATACTGCATGGTGTCATAGATGGCCATGCCGGCCGTGACGCTGCCGCCGGGGGAGTTGATATAGAACTGGATGTCCTTATCCGGGTCCTGCCCCTCCAGGTACAGCATCTGGGCCACGATCAGCGAAGCGGTGGTATCGTTGACTTCCTCCGACAGCATGATGATCCGGTCGTTGAGAAGCCGGGAGAAGATGTCGTAGGACCGTTCCCCGCGGGAGGTCTGTTCCACCACATACGGTACTAAGCTCATGTTCTTGACGCTCCTTTCCATGCGCTGGGCTTTTGTCAAGCGGCTCTAAAAGCCTATCCAATAATTGCCTGGCTTATTCCGCCTTGGGCTCGCCGTCGGTCTCGGCCGGCTCGGCCTTTTTTGCGGTCTTTCTGGGCGCGCGCTTTTTGGGCGCGCTCTCCGCCTCGCCCTCGGCGGCCGGCTCGGCGTCGGCCTTCTTGGACGTCCTGCGCTTCTTGGCGGGCGCGCTCTCCTCCGCTGCGGGCTCCTCAGCAGCGGGCTCCTCCGCCACGGGCTCGGTGGGCACGCCGGTGTCGAAGATGAGCTGGGCGGCCTTGCGGGTCTTGATGTCGCCCTCCAGCACTTCCTTCGCCAGGGACGCCTTCACCTGCTCGAGCTCCATGCTGTACTGCTCGGCCAGCTTCTTATACTCCTCCTCGATTTCCTCGTCAGAGACCTGGATGTCCTCCGTCTCGGCGATCTTGTCCAGGACCACGTCGGTCTTGGCCCGGCGCTCGGCAGTGGGACGGACCTGGGCGCGGAAGCTGTTGATGTCCTGGCCCAGATATTTCAGATAGAGCTCCAGGTTCAGCCCGTTCATCTGCAGGTTCCGGTCATATTCCCGGACCATGCTGTCCAGCTGGTCCTCGATCATGGCGTCGGGGATGTCGGCGGTCATGTTGTCGCCGGCCTTCTCGATGAGGGCGGACTGATAGGCGCTCTCGGCGTCGGCCTCGGCGGCCTTGGTCAGCTTCTCCCGGATGGAGGCCTTGTACTCGTCCAGGGTGTCGAACTCGCTGACGTCCTTGGCGAACTCGTCGTCCAGGTCGGGCATCTGGTTCTCCTTGACCTCGTTGCACTTGACGTGGAACACCGCCGCCTTGCCGGCCAGGGACTTTTCGTGGTAGTCCTCGGGGAAGGTGACGTTGAGATCCCGCTCCTCACCGGCGGACATGCCCACCACCTGGTCCTCAAAGCCGGGGATGAACGCGCCGGAGCCCAGGACCAGGTTGTGGCCCTCGTCCTTGCCGCCGTCGAAGGGCACGCCGTCCACGCTGCCCTCATAGTCGATGACGGCGGTGTCGCCCTGCTGGGCGGCCCGGTCCACGGTCACGATGCGGCTGTTGCGGCGGCGGGTCTTTTCCACCTCCGCGTCCACCTGCTCGTCGGTGATCTCCACCTTGGCCTTGGGGGCCTCCAGGCCCTTATACTGGCCCAGAGTTGCCTCCGGCCATACGGCCGTCAGGAAGGAAAGCGTCAGCTCTTTGTCCTCAGACACGTTCACGGCCTTCACGGCGGGGGTGCCCACGACGCGCAGGTCCTCCTGCTTGGCCGCGAAGGTGAACGCCTCGGGGGCCAGGTCGTCGGCGGCGTCGTCATAGAACACGTCCTTGCCGTACATGCCCTCGATGACCATACGGGGGGCCTTGCCCTTGCGGAAGCCCTGGACGAAGATCTTGCTCTTGTTCTTCAGATAGGCGCCGTTGACCGCCTTCTCGAAGGCGGCGGCATCGATCACCACGTCGAAGGTGACGGTGCTCTTTTCTTTCTTTTCTACGTTCTTTACGATCATGGACTGACTTCTCCTTCCTAGATTACGGGGGAAATATTATAAATTATCGATCGCATAATGACACAGCGTTTTATTTTACCAAATATTACAGTATCTTGCAAGGCCTAAAATCCACCGCGTCGCCGGAAACGCACAGGTGGCGCGTATTTTCATAGTACCCGTTGAAGGCCAGGCGCAGACTTTCCGCGTGCAGATGGCCGCTGGCGCATACCTTCGCGCCATATCCCCGCAGAAGCGCCAGGATCTCCGGGCAGGCATAGGCGCCGTATTTGGGCGGATAATGGAGAAAGACGTATTTGTCCCGCTCTCCGGCGGCCTTCAGCGACGCCTCCAGGCGCAGGATCTCCCGGCTGATGAGCTTTTTGTCGTGCTCCGTGCCCCGGGCCTCGTCATAAAACCATCCCTTGGTGCCGCAGACGGCGGCGTTCTCACCGTAAGGATAGAAGTTGTTGTGGAGGATGGAGACGGTGGAGATCCCATTTTTTTCAAAAAAAGCGCTCATCTTGGCCGCGGAGGTCCACCAGTAGTCGTGGTTGCCCTTAAGGACGATCTTCCGGCCCGGCAGGCGGTCGATGAACCGAAAGTCCTCCAGCGCGCCGTCCAGGTCCAGGGCCCAGCTGGTGTCTCCGCACAGCACACAGACATCCTCCGGCCCCAGCGCGGAGAATCCCTCCTCCAGCCGGCGCACATGGTCCTTCCACTTGGGCCCGAACACGTCCATGGGCTTGTCCGTCCCCAGGGACAGGTGCATGTCTCCAATGGCATAAAGTGACATCGAATAATCGTCCCCTCCGCGCAGATACTACCCCCGAGGTGATCAGAGGATGGAAGAGAAAAAGAACTGCGGCGGCCGGGATTGCATCAGCGGCGTGTGCTGCACTGTGTCCAATTGCAGACACCACACCCTCGGCGACCAGTGCACCGCGACCCATATCAACGTCAAGAGCGAAGACGCCCTCACCAAGGCGGAGACCTTCTGCGGCACCTTCGCGCCTGTGGACACCTGGCAGTATGTGTGACCTCAAGGACAGTGGCTCGCCACTGTCCTACATACGTCGGGACAAGCTCCACATCCATCGCTCCGGCGCAAGCGCCAGAGCTCTTCCGTTCCGCTGCCCCTCCTTTTCCCCATGAAACCCGCTTCGCTGGGCTTTCATGGGGGCCCCATTTTGCTCTGCCATGTCCAGGGCGCGGTGAGGGCCGGCAGGTTCCCGGACGCGGTTGGTGAGCGAAGCGAACTTTAGCGGCCGGGAACCTGTCGGACGCGGCCGCGCGTCAGCTCACGCCAAGAACGCGCTGACGGCGCTCTCCATGTCCTCTTTCTCCACCCAGGCGTCAAAACGCACGGGCTTTTTGCCCAGGCCGGACAGCGGCCGGGGCGCGCCGATGCCGGTCACGGCGGCCAGCTCGTCCACCAGGGCCGGGCCGGTCTCGTCGGTGACCACGCCCAGCGCCTCCAGCACGGCGGTGCCGAACTTGAAGGGGCTGGCGGTGGATACGATCACGGTGGGGCGCGCCGCCCCCTCCCGCTCCCGCAGGTCCCGCAGCACCCGGCTGGCCACGGCGGTGTGGGTGTCCATGAGGTAGCCCTGCTCCCGCCAGCGCAGGCCGATCTCGGCCTTGGCCTCGTCGTCCCGGCAATACCCGCCGGTGAAGCCGGCGCGGATATCGGCCCCCAGCTGGGACCCCACGTCGTAGCGGCCCTGTTTGGCCAGCGCCTGCATATACCCCCGCACCCGCGCGGCGTCCCCGGTCAGGCAGTAGAGCAGCCTCTCCAGATTGGAGGACACCAGGATGTCCATCGAGGGAGAGCTGGTCAGATGGAAGGGCCGGTTCTTATCATAGACGCCGGTGGCGATGAAGTCGGTGAGCACGTTGTTCTCGTTGGACGCGCAGATGAGCCGGCCCACGGGCAGCCCCATCTTCCAGGCATACCAGCCGGCCAGGATGTCGCCGAAGTTCCCGGTGGGCACGCACAGGTCCAGCTTCTGGCCCATCGCCAGCTTCCCGGCTCCGACCATGTCGCAGTAGGCGGAGAAATAGTAGGCAATCTGGGGCGCCAGGCGGCCCCAGTTGATGGAGTTGGCGGAGCTGAGGAAGTATCCCCGCTCTGCCAGCGTCCGGGCAAAGTCCCTGTCGCCGAAGATCTTTTTCACGCCGGTCTGGGCATCGTCGAAGTTCCCGGCCACGGCCACGACGTTGACGTTCTCCCCCTCCTGGGTGGCCATTTGCAGCTTCTGCACCTGGCTGACCCCGTCCCGGGGGTAAAACACCATGATCCTCGTGCCGGGCACGTCCTTAAAGCCCTCCAAAGCGGCCTTGCCGGTGTCGCCGCTGGTGGCCACCAGGATGCTCACCGTGCGCGTCTCGCCGTTCTTGCGCAGGCTGGCCGTGAGCAGCCGGGGCATGATCTGCAGGGCCATGTCCTTGAAAGCGCTGGTGGGCCCGTGCCAAAGCTCCAGGCAGGCGGTGTCGTCGTCCAGCAGGCGCACCGGCGCGATGGCCGGATCGTCAAAATTGTCCCCATAAGAGGCGGCGGCGATGCCGTCCAGCTCTTCCTTGGAAAATTCCTCCAGATAAAGGCCCAGCACCGCCACGGCCCGCTCCCGGTAGCTCATCCTGCACAGAGCGCGGATGAACGCCTCATCCACGGCCGGGATGGTCTCGGGCACATAGAGCCCTCCGTCGGGGGCGATGCCCCGGATGATCGCCTGGGAGGCGGTGACGGCCTCGCTCTGCCCTCTTGTGCTCACATACATCATGGCTGATACGCATCCTCCATATGGTTGATCTGGGGCTTTTTCGTCTCCAGCCCCTCCGGCGCATAGACCTCGATCACGTCGAACCGCGGCTGCAGCTCCGTGGGATTCTGCTGCAGCCAGCGCTCCGCCGCGATCATGACGCGCCGCTGCTTGGCGGGCGTGACGAACTCCGCCGCGGCGCCGTGGGAGCCGTCCTTGCGCAGCTTGACCTCCGCAAAGACCACATACCGCCTGTCCCGGGCGATGATGTCGATCTCTCCGAACCGGCAGACATAGTTGCGGCCCAGGATCCGATAGCCCCGGCGCCGCAGATACGCGCAGGCCGCGTCCTCCCCGAACGCGCCCAGGAGCTTTTTATCGCTGGGCATAAAATTTCCTCAAAAACGACGGCCGGTGCGCGGGGCATGGACCATATTTTTCCAGCGCCGCGTAATGGTCCTTCGTCCCGTAGCCCTTGTGCTTTTCAAAACCGTACTGGGGATACTGCGCCGCCAGCTCTCGCATCAGCCGGTCCCGGGTCACCTTGGCCAGCACCGACGCCGCCGCGATGGAGGCGCAGCGCGCGTCCCCGTGGACCACGCACCGCGCGGGCACGGAGATACCTTTGGTGGTGTTGCCGTCGATGAGGGCCAGCGCCGGGGCCGGGTCCAGCATGGCGATGGCCCGGTCCATGGCCAGCAGCGCCGCCCGGAGGATGTTCATCTGCTCGATCTCCTCCACCGTGGCAAAGGCGACGCCATAGGCGACGGCCCTCTCCCGGATCAGCGGAAACAGGGCCTCCCGCTGCTTTTCCGTCAGCTTTTTCGAGTCGTTCAGCCCCGGCAGGTCCGCCCCCTCGGGCAGGATCACCGCCGCGGCGCACACCGGCCCCGCCAAGGGGCCCCGACCGGCCTCGTCCGCTCCGCAGAGGAGCGCCACGCCCTCCCGGTGGAGGGCCCGCTCCATCTCCCACAGATCGGGAGCCTGCTCAGCATGTGGGTCTTTCAAGGCTGATCCTCCCCAGCTTGCCGCCCCGGAATTCGTCCAGCAGCACCGCGGCCATCCGCTCGGTGTTCACCGCGCCGCCCGCCATGAGAAAGCCGCGCTTTCGCGCGCAGGCCTCCAAAAGCTCCCACCCCTGGGCCTCCGGCAAAAGCTCGATCTTATACCGCTCCGTCAGAGCCTTGGGATAGCTCTCCCGCAGCGTCACCAGCAGCCGCGCCGCCAGTGCCTCGCCGTCCAGGACGTCGTCCTTCACCGCGCCGGTGAAGGCCAGCCGGTCCCCCACCGCCGGGTCGTCGAACTTGGGCCAGAGGATGCCCGGCGTATCCAGCAGCTCCAGCTGGTCGTCCACGGTGACCCACTGCTTGCCCCGGGTCACCCCCGGCCGGTCGGAGGTCGCCGCGGTCTTGCGGCGGCTGACTTTGTTGATGAAGGTGGATTTGCCCACGTTGGGCACCCCCGCCACCATGGCCCGCATGGGGCCTTGCTTTCCCTGCAGGGCCCGCAGGGCCCGGGGCAGTTCCTTCACGCCCCGTCCGGACAGGGCGTCGCACTCCAAAAAGGGCGTCCCCTGGGCCTTATAATAGGCCCGCCACTGGGCCGTCACGGCGGGGTCCGCCTGGTCGGCCCGGTTCAGGATGAGCAGCCGGGGCCTGCGCCCGGCGATGATGCTGTCCAGATCCGGGTTGCGGCTGGAGCGCGGGATGCGGGCGTCCACGATCTCACAGACCGCGTCCACCAGTCTGAGGCTGTCCTGCATCATCCGCTCGGCCTTTTTCATGTGGCCGGGGAACCACTGCACCTCAGCCATTGACGCTGTTGTTCACGTTGATGGCGCCCAGCTTATTGAAGGGGAAGATGCGGAAAACGGCCTTCCCCATCACGTCCCGCGTGTCCACGAAGCCGATCTTGGACATGCGGCTGTCGCTGGAGTTGTTGCGGTTGTCGCCCATGACGAACACATGGCCCTCCGGCACCGTGACGCGCACCCAGCCGTCGCCGATGTCCTCGTCCTTGTCGATGCCGTACACATCGAAATAGAGCGGGTTCATGATCTCATACCGGTCATAGATGCGCTCGAAGATATAGGGCTCGTCCAGTACCTGGCCGTCCACGCTGACGGTCCGGTCCAGGAAGTTCAGCTCCACCGTCTGTCCGGCGGTGCCGATGACCCGCTTCACCAGGGGCTCCTGCTTGTAATTCTTCGCCTGGAGCACCACGATGTCGCCCGTCTTGTAGTCCCCTGCCAGGCGGGTGATGATGATCTTGTCCCCGTTCTCCAGGGTGGGGTACATGGAGCTGCCCCGCACGTCGATGACCCTGGCCACCAGGATGAACACCAGCACGCACACGATCACCGCCACGACGATGCAGTGGAGCCACTCATAGGTGTCCCGCACGGGGTCAGACTCCTTTTCCTCCGGCTGTTCCCCCTCCGGCTGTTCCCCCTCCGGCTGTTCCTCGGGAACGGCCGTCTCCTGGTCCAGCGCCTGCTCCGGCTCCCGGCCGGGCGCGTGTTTGCTTCTAAATCCCATAGCATCCGCCTCCTATCCATGGGCCGCGGTCCTGCCGCGGAAAACTGTCCGGTTCGCTTAAGGGTATATTATACAATGCCTGTCCCGCAAAAGGCAACAAAAAAGAGGCTTTCCGCCTCTTTTTTGTAAGCCATGATGGACTTCTTCTTTTTACAGCTTCTCCCGGACCTTGGCGGCCTTGCCCACACGGTCGCGGAGGTAATAGAGCTTCGCCCGGCGGACCTTGCCCTTGCGGACCGTGTCCACGCTCACGATGGTGGGAGAGTGGACCGGGAAGACCTTCTCACAGCCCACGCCGTAGGAGATACGGCGCACGGTGATGGTCTCGTTGATGCCGCCGTGCTTCTTGGCGATCAGGGTGCCTTCGAACGCCTGGTTGCGCTCGCGGTTGCCTTCCTTGATACGGACGGTGACACGGACGGTGTCGCCGACGTTCATCTCGGGCAGCTCCGGCTTCATATACTGCTGAGTCAGCGCGTTGATGAGATCCATGGTAATAACCTTCCTTGCATAGACGTTCTTACCGGGAATGACGCATCCGGCAGCGGACCGTCTTATTAGACGCATTGCATGCTCGGGTATCATAGCACAGTTTCCAGAGATTTGCAAGCTTTTTTGCAAAAATTTTGCCGCCGCCCTTCCCTTACCGAAACGGCGTCATATCCTCTTTGTACGCCTCCAGCCGGGTGAAGCGGAAATAGGCCGGGGCGTCCTGGCCCAGCGCAGATATCATCAGTTCCGGGCTCACGGTGGGCTCCTGGGCATGGAGGATGAGCTCGGCCTCCGCCCCGCCGTCGATGTCCGTGAACCGGGCCATTTTTATGGACGGGGCGATGTCGTCGGTGCGCATGCCCCGCTTGGCCCGGTGCTCCACCAGGATGGAGCTCTGGGCGAAAAAGTCCCGGTAAAACGCCGCGTCCCGGCCGCCCTTCATCACGCCCGCCAGCCGCAGCCACCGCAGCTCCGCCCCCTTGCCCGGCGCCTCATAGGCCTCCAGGGCCCGGATGCCCTCGGGCATATAGGGGTCCAGCACAGCCGGCAGCGCCGCCAGGTCCCGGTCCTCGGTCAGGGCGAAGTCCATATACTCGCACAGGCTGGCCGTGCCCACGGAGAGCGGCAGGATGAGGGAGATCTTCGCGTGGGGGTTGAAGCCCTCGCTGTATTTCAGCGGCACGCCGGCCCGGGAGAACACCCGCTGCATGGTGCGCATCAGGTCCAGGTGGGAGATATACACCGCCCGGCCAGTCTTGGAAAACTTCAGTCGCAGCTTATCCACGGCACACGCCCTCCTTCAAAAGGGACGCCGCCCCGCATCCGGCGCAGCCAGCCCGGCAGTCCGGGGTGAGCACGCCCTCATAGGCCCGCTGCCGTTCCCGCTCCAGATGCCGGCGGCTGACGGCGCAGTCCATGTGCTCCCAGGGCAGCAGCTCGTCCACCGGCCGCTCCCGCGTACCGTAAAAGTCGATGTCCAGCCCGCAGGCGGGGAACGCCTCCAGCCAGCGGTCCAGCCGGAAATACTCGCTCCAGCTCTCCAGCCGGCCGCCCCGGCGCCAGACCTCCTCGATGACCGCGCCCATGCGCCGGTCGCCTCTGGCCAGCGCCGCCTCCACCAGGCTCATCTCGGCGTCATGCCAGTTGTAGGTGACGCTCTTGGTCCGGGACAGCGCGTCGGTGAGAAGGTTCACCCGCCGCAGGTACTCCGTCCGGCTGATCTGCGCCTCCCACTGGAAAGGGGTGTGGGGCTTGGGGATGAACTCGGAGGTGCTCACCGTGATGCGCACGCCCCGGCTCTTGTTGGCCGCGTGCTGCTTCCAGGTCCAGAACACCTTCTTCGCCAGCTCCGCGATGCCCAGCACGTCCTCGTCCGTCTCGGTGGGCAGGCCCAGCATGAAGTAGAGCTTCACATTGTTCCAGCCGCCCTCAAAGGCGATGCGGCAGGAGCTGAGCAGGTCCTCCTCCCGGACGTTTTTGTTGATAACGTCCCGCAGCCGCTGGGTCCCCGCCTCCGGGGCGAAGGTGAGGCCGCTCTTGCGCACCTGCTGGACCCGCTGCATGATGTCCATGGAGAAGTTGTCCGCCCGCAGACTGGGCAGGCTCAGGCTGATCCCCCTGGGCCGGCAGTAGTCCAAAAGGCCGTCGCACAGTTCCGAGAGCCCCCGGTAATCGCTGGTGCTGAGGCTGGACAGGTTCAGCTCCTGATAGCCGGCGTTCTCCAACGTCTCCTTCCCCAGCCGCAGCAGCGTCTCCGGCTTGCGGGCGCGCACTGGCCGGTTGGTATGGCCCGCCTGGCAGAACCGGCAGCCCCGGATGCAGCCCCGGAACACCTCCAGGCTCACCCGGTCATGGACGATCTCCGTGGAGGGCACCAC
>CANQIO010000025.1 GCA_947624065.1 uncultured Oscillospiraceae bacterium
TTCTTCACGGGGAAGGTCAGATAGCCGATGACGATGATGCACCCCAGGAAGGAGGGGTAGCGGATCAGGTCCAGCCATGTGGCGAACAGCGTCACATAGATGGAGAAGCAGGAAAACGCGGCCAGTATGGCGGCCACGGCCCACTTCTGCCAGCCCTCCCAGATGCGGGTGTTGGACTCCCGGTCATATTTTTTCATGACCGCCTCCACGTCGGCGGCAGAACCGGTGGCGGTATCCTCCTCCGGCGCGGCGGGGATCACGGTCTTTTTCTCCTCTGCCATAGGGTGCTCCTTTCTTGCGCGGGATACATGGCCGCGCGCCATTTTTATGCGGTGCGCGGCCATCTGTCCCGCGAACGGGTCTTATTTCATGGGTGCCGCGGCGGGCAGGCCCGCCGCGGCATCCGCTTCATTTTTACAGGGTGGAGTTACTCAGCCACTTCGACCTCGATGCCGTTCTCGGCGAAGTACTTGGCCGCGCCGGGATGGAAGGGCACGGCGATGCCGTCGGTGGCGAAGGTCAGGTCAAGCTCGGCGCCCTTGGCGTGCAGCTCGGTGATGGCGTCCTTGTTGTCGGGGTTGAAGATGGTGGACACGATGGTGTAGGCGGTGTCCTCATCCAGGTCGGCCTTGCAGATCATGGTGGCCTTCACGGTGATGGTGGTGGCGTCCTCGTCAACGCCCTTGTAGGTGCCGGCGGGGATGGTCAGGGAAGCGTACCAGGGGCAGGCGTCCAGGAGCTTCGCCATGTGCTCCTCGTCAATGGAGACCAAGTACACGTCGTTGGTGGAGGCCAAATCGGTGATGGCGGGGGTGGGAGCGCCGGCGCACAGGAAAGCGGCGTCGATCTTGCCGTCCTTCAGGCTCTCGGTGGAATCACCGAAGGACTGGTAGATGGGGTTGATGTCGTCCATGGTCATGTCATAGGCGGCCAGGATGTCGATGGTGTTGTAGATCGTGCCGGAACCGGCGTCGCCCACGCACACGTCCTTGCCCTTCAGGTCGGCGATGGACTTGATGTCGGGGTCGCAGGTGACCAGCTGCACGGTCTCGGCGTACAGGGCGCCCAGGGTGACGAAGCTGGTGATAGCGCCGGTCTCCTCATAGGAGTTGGTGCCGTTGTAGGCGTAGGTCATCACGTCGGACTGGACCGTGGCCAGATCGTACAGGCCCTGGTCGATGCCGGTGATGTCGGCGGCGGAGCCGCCGGTGGCGTTGACGGTGATGTCCAGGCCGGTCTCCTGCTTCAGGAAGGTGGCCAGAACGCCGCTATAAGCATAGTAGGTGCCGGACTCGCCGCCGGTGCCCATGGCCAGGCTCGCGCCGGCAGCGGGAGCCTCGGTGGGCTCAGCGGGAGCTTCGGTGGGCTCAGCAGGGGCCTCCGTGGGCTCAGCGGGAGCCTCGGTGGGGGCCGGCGTGTCCTTGGAGCCGCCGCAGGCGGTCAGGCTCAGGACCATGATCAGCGCCAGGAGCAGCGCGAAAGTCCGTGTGAGATTCTTTTTCATGTGGTTTATCCTCCCGATGTGTTTTTGCGGATTCATGCAGCTTTAAGTTTTAAATTCTGCAATGTAGGCCCATTATATGCCCGGATTTTTGATATTTCAAGCGAAAAATGAAATTAGCTTTTTAAAATCCTGCAAATTATCCATTCTGCCCAACCTCCGCGCCGCCCCGGGCGGATTTTTGGGTACAGTTGACAACGCCCCGGGGGCCGTCACCCCCGGAGCGCTTCCAATATCTTGCAGTCACTGGCCCACCAGCCGGGCATAGACCCGGGCCGTGAGCAGGTACAGCGCCGTATACACCGCCGCGAAGGCCGCCGCCGTGCCCACCGTGCACAGCAAAAACAGGCCCCTGTCCAGCATGTCCCATATCTCCAGCAGCCGCGCCACCAGGGGGAAGGCCGCCGCCATATGGCAGAAGGCGGTGACCAGCGGCAGGAAGAACACCAGCAGGATCTGGCTGTGGATGGACCGGCGGACCAGGTCCCGGTCCATGCCCACCTTTTGCATGACGGCGAACCGCTGCCGGTCCTCGTAGCCCTCGGATACCTGCTTGTAGTAGATCAGCAGCGCCGCCCCGCCCAGGAACAGCGTCCCCAGGAACAGTCCCAAAAACAGCAGCGAGCCGTATTCCACCAGCAGGTCGCCCCTGGAGTCCCCGATATCCTTGCTGCCGTCGGAGAAGGACCCCTCATGGGAGTGATGGTCATACACATATTGGCGGATGACGGTCAGGCATTCATGGGTGTCCTCTCCCGCGGGCAGGTCGAAGTCCACGCAGTGCTCGGCGAAGGTGCCATAGCCGCAGAAGTAGTCCGGGTCGCCCACCCGGTAGCCCTCGACCTCGCGCCGCAGCGCCGCGATGACGCCGCCGTCCGCCACCACCACCAGCTGCTGGGTCTCCTCCTGGAGCAGCGGGTCCTCCAGCCCGAGCGCCTGGGTCATATACGCCGCCGCCGGGTCGTCGTTCCGATCCAGATGTCCCGCCACGGTGAAGGTGGTGTCCATGACCTGCAGCGTGTCCGAGGCGGCGGTGGCCAGCACCTGCCCCGGCGCCAGGTCCGCCTGCCGGCCGGTCATGTCCTCGTAGCCGGCCGCGTCCAGAAAGTACAGACTGATCCCGGTGTCCACGCTCTCGTCGTCCCAGCCATAATGCCACCAGGTATAGCGGACCATCTCCCCGGGGTGGTAGCCCGCCGCCAGGGCGTCCTTCAGCGCCCCGTCCAGGAGCCCGTCCCAGTCGTTCTCCACCATGCTGCCGAACTCGCACATCACGTCCCGGATGAAATACTGCCGCAGGTAGTCCTCCAGCCCCATGCGCAGGCACACCGTGCTGGACACCATCACCAGCACTGCCGTGGACAATATGCAGATGATGGCCAGGCCCGCGGCGTTGCGGCCCATGCGGTGGATGAGGCCGGACACGGAGATGAAGTGCCGGGCCTTGTAGTAGTAGCCCTTCCAGCGGCGCAAAAGCTTCAGCCACGTCACTGTCCCGGCCAGGAACAGCGCGAAGGTGCCGAAGATCACCAGCAGCACCGCCGCGAAAAACCACAGGATGTCGCCGCGCTCCACGGACCCCATCAGCTTGGGCCGGCCGATGGCGATGCCGTAGCCCGCTCCCAGCAGGATGACCCCCACCAGGGCAATGAACCAGCGAGCTTTCGGCTCTTTATCCCCCACATTGGCGCTTGTTAATAGGTCTACCGGCCGCTTTATCCCCACCCGCGCCGTGTTGACGGCGAAGATCACCGCCAGGATGGCGCAGAACACTCCCGCCGTCAGCGCCAGGCACCGGCCATAGATCACCGGCCCGAGATAGGTCCGCCCCGTCAGCTTCGCCAGGGTCAGCAGCAGGAGCCGGTCCAGCAGCACCCCGCCGGCCAGGCCGCCGCCCACGCCGATGGCGGCGGTGAACGCCGTCTCCCAGGCCAGCAGCCGCGTCATGTTGGCCCGGTCCAGGCCCAGCACCGCGTACAGGCCGAACTCCCGGCCCCGCTGCTTCATGAGAAAGCCGTTGGTGTACAATAGAAAGCCGCAGCACACCAGCCCCAGCACCACCCTGCACAGCTGCACGATCGCCCGCACGTCCCCGGGGTCGGCCATGCCCGCCGGGTCGCCGGCAGTGGCCAGGATATAGAATCCCGCCGCGGCTCCGGCCACGGTGAGCAGATAGGGCACGTAAAAGCGGCTGTTTTTGCGCAGGCAGTCCCAGGCCATCCGGGGATAGAACCGCTTATCCATCGCTCCGCCCCCCGGCCAGCGCCGTCAGCACATCGGAGATGCGGCCGTAAAAACGCGCCTGGTCCTCGTCACCCCGGCAGAGCTGGTGGTAAAGGGTCCCGTCCTTGATGAACAGCACCCGGCCGGCGTGGCTGGCGGCCTTCACCGAGTGGGTCACCATCAGCACGGTCTGGCCCATGGCGTTGATGGCGTCCATCAGCGAGAGCAGGCTGTCCGAGGACCGGGAGTCCAGCGCGCCGGTGGGCTCGTCCGCCAGGATGAGCCGGGGCGAGAGGATCAGCGCCCGGGCCACGGCGGCCCGCTGCTTCTGGCCGCCGGAGATCTCATAGGGGTACTTGTCCAGTATCTCCCGGATGCCCAGCTGCGCCGCCAGGCGGGGCAGGGCCTGGTCCATGTCCCGGCGGGACCTGCCCGCCAGCACCATGGGCAGCAGGATGTTGTCCCGGATGTTGAAGGTGTCCAGCAGGTTGAACTCCTGGAACACGAACCCCAGATTGTCCCGCCGGAAGGCGGCCAGCTCCTTCTCCGGCAGGTCCGCCATGTCCCGGCCGTCCAGCCGGACCCGGCCCGCCGTGGGCCGGTCCAGGGATGCCACCACGTTCAGGAGCGTGGTCTTGCCGGAGCCTGATTCGCCCATCACCGCCGCGAATTCCCCCGCCTCCAGGGTGAAGCTCACCCCCGCCAAGGCGTGGACGGACTGGTCCCCGAACCGGGAGGTATAGGTCTTTTGCAGATTTTCCACTTCCAACAGTGCCATTGGTCATCGACCTCCTTTGGCCCTATCATAGTCCGGGCGGGAAGGCGCTGCCATAGCTTTGGCTTACACTTTCCCGCCCGGACCTTACAGTTTCGTCATGTTGGCTCACTCCACGCCCAGGGGCCGTTCCGTCAGGTCCAGGCGCACCTCGGTGCCCCGGCCGGGCGCGGACCGGATGGCGATCTCGTGGCCCAGAATCCGGCACACCCGCCGGCAGAGATAGAGCCCGATGCCGGTGGACCGGCCGTCGCCCCGGCGGCCGTTGAAGCCGGTGTAGCCCTTCTCGAACACCAGCGGCAGATCCTCCGCCGCGATGCCTATGCCCGTGTCTTGCACCACCAGCACCGGCCCCGGCTCGGTGAACACGGACACGCTGCCGCTGGGGGTGTATTTCAGGGCGTTGGACAGCAGCTGCTCCAGCACGAAGCCCAGCCATTTGCCGTCCGTCAGAGCCGCCCCCTCCACGGGGCCGTAATCCAGCGCCACCCCCTGGCGGATGAACCAGGCGGCGTATTTTTTCACCGCCTGCCGGGCGATGGGGTCCAGCTTGTGCCGGGCAATGACCAGGTCCCGGCCCCCGTCCAGCCGCAGATATCCCAGGGCCATCTCCGCGTACTGCTCGACGCGGAACAGCTGGTTTTTCATCTCGCCCCGGTCCGGCTCCCGGTCCTCCAGCAGCAGACCCAGACCGGCGATGGGGGTCTTGATTTGGTGGACCCAGGCGGTGAACCAGTCCAGCCGGTCCGCCAGGGCGCTGTCCGCCTCCGCCTGGCGGCGGTCCAGCTCCCGCCGCAGAGCCAGCACCAGGCGCTGATAGTCCGCCTCCGTCTCATCCGCCGGCGCCGGCAGCTCCACCGGCAGGGCCGGGTCCCGCAGCGCCGCGGCCAGGCGGGCGCGCCGGGCGGCATGGCGGGCGCAGCCAACGGCCAGGCAGACCAGCCCCACCGCCGCGCACAGCGCCGCGGCATAGCCCACCGCAGCGGCCGGCGCGCCGGTGAGGTAGAACACCAGCGCAAAGATGGCGCTGAACAGCGCGAACAGCGCCGCCGCCCCCGCGTTCCGCCGCAGATATCCCAGAACCGTCCTCATGCGTCCTCCACCAGATAGCCCACGCCCTTTTTCGTCACGATCAGATCCTCCAGTCCCGCCGCCTCCAGCCGCCGGCGCAGCCGGGCCACGTTCACGGTCAGGGTGTTCTCGTCCACGAAGCTGTCCGTCTGCCACAGCCGTTCCATCAGCTGCTCCCGGCTCACGATCCGCCCCTTGGCGGACAGCAGGGTCTCCAGGATGCGGTACTCGTTTTTTGTCAGCTCGATCCGCTCCCCGCCGAAGGTAAGACTGGCGTCGGCGGTGTTGAGCCGGGCGCCCCGCGCCTCCAGCACCGCCGCCGGCTCCCGCAGATCGTATGCCCGGCGCAGCACCGCCTGGACCTTGGCCAGCAGCACCTCCAGATCGAAGGGCTTGGCGATGAAGTCGTCCCCGCCCATGTCCATGGCCATGACGATGTTCATCTTGTCCGAGGCCGAGGACAAAAACACGATGGGCACCCGGGACTCCGCCCGGATGCGGCGGGTCCAGTGGTAGCCGTTATAATAGGGCAGGCCGATGTCCATCAGCACCAGATCGGGCTCGTATTCCCGAAACTGCTCCAGCACCCGGCTCAGATCCTCCGCCCGGCGGACGGCGTAGCCCCAGCGCTCCATGTGGGCCGCCACCCGCGAGGCGATGACCTCGTCATCCTCCACCAGAAAGATCCTGTACACGCGCCCGCCCCCCTTCGATCCTCCAGTTTACCAGACATGCCGGTCGGTTTCCAGCCCCGCGGACTAACATTTTTGTAACCTTCGCGCCCCAGCGGCGCATTGACATTTTCCCCCGCTACGATATAATAATATCACATACATTATTTTGGAGAGGTATGCTGTCATGACATATAACGAGATCCTGGAGGCGGCCCGGGGCCAGGTGGGCCCCATCTGCAAGGCCTGCCCGGTATGCGACGGCCGGGCCTGCGGCAACGCCATGCCCGGTCCGGGCTGCAAGGCGCCCGGCAACGCCGCCGCCCGCAACTGGGCCAAGTGGCAGGAGGTGTTCGTCAACATGGACACCCTCTGCCCCAACGCCCCGGCCGACACCTCCTTCCGGCTGTTCGGCTGGGATTTCAAGGCCCCCATCTTCATCGCCCCCCTGGGCGCGCTGAAGATGCACTATGGGGACAAGTACGACGACTTCGCCTATAACAGCGTCCTGGTCCCCGCCGCGGCCGAATACGGCGTCGCCGCCTTCACCGGCGACGGCGTGGACCCGGAGATCATGAAGAGCTCCGTCCGGGACATGGTGAAGGTCCAGGGGGTGGGCGTGCCCACCATCAAGCCCTGGAACCTGGAGGCCGTGTTCGAGAAGCTAGACATCCTCAACGCCGCGGGCATCTTTGCCGCCGCCATGGACGTGGACGGGGCGGGGCTGCCCTTCCTGAAGGCCATGAACCCCAACGCGGGCAGCAAGTCCGTGGAGGAGCTCAAACAGATCACCGCCTACGCGAAAATGCCCTTCATCGTCAAGGGCATCATGACCCCCGCCGGGGCCGAGAAGGCCATTGAGGGCGGCGCGGCGGCCATCGTGGTGTCCAACCACGGCGGCCGGGTGCTGGGCGGCGTGCCTTCCACGGCGGAGGTGCTGCCCGCCATCGCCGAGCGGGTGGCCGGCCGGGTGCCCGTATTCGTGGACGGGGGCATCCGCTCCGGCGTGGACGTGTTCCGGGCCCTGGCCCTGGGCGCGGACGCGGTGCTGATCGGCCGGC
This sequence comes from uncultured Oscillospiraceae bacterium, assembly GCA_947624065.1. Lineage (GTDB taxonomy): Bacteria > Bacillota > Clostridia > Oscillospirales > Oscillospiraceae > CAJOIG01. The sequence goes on from CANQIO010000025.1 coordinate 7,303, forward strand.
CGCTGGTGCCCATGGTCTACGCCGCCGGCGCCGAGGGCGTGAAGGTCTATCTGGACAAGATCGTCGCCGAGCTCAAGGACACCATGACCATGTGCGGCACGCCCACCCTGGCCGACATCGGCCGGGACAACGTGATCCGTTTCTGATCTCTCCGGCTGTGCCGGATCAACAGGCCATACAGGAAAGGAGGCACGTGCCCATGGAGACCATGGACCGCGCCATGATGGAGACGGCCTACGGGCTGCTGCCGGCGCCGATGCTGCTGGCGGGACGCGATGGGGAGGCCGGCTGGCACTGCGTATATGAAAACCCGGCGGCGGAGAGCCTGCCGGACCGCTCGCTCATACTCGCTTCTCTGACCGAGGCGCTGGACGCGGCCTATGCCGGCTCCGTCCAGGATAAGTGCGCCGTGGAGCTGGAGGGCAGGCATCTGACCGCGCGGCTGGCGCGCCAGTCGGGCGAGCTGGTGGCGGTGCTGCTCCGGGATGAGACGTGGGAGCTGCTGCGCTACCAGGAACAGCTGCAGGCCGCCAGCGCCGCGCTGCAGAGCGCGCTGGACGCGGCCACCGCCGCATCCCGTGCCAAGAGCGATTTTCTCTCCCACATGTCCCACGACATCCGCACGCCCCTCAACGCCATCATCGGCATGACCACCATCGCCCGGTCCCATCTGGACGAGCGCAGCCGGGTGGCCGACTGCCTGGAGAAGATCGATCTGTCCAGCCGCCATCTGCTGGGGCTGATCAACGACATCCTGGACATGAGCCGCATCGAGAGCGGCAAGATGGCCCTCAGCCCGGAGGAGTTCACCATGGCGGACTTCATCCACGGGCTCATGGCCGTGCTCCAGCCCCAGGCGGACAAGAAGCACCAAAAGCTGACGCTGGATTTCTCCGGCATCCGCTGCGAGAATGTGCGGGGCGACCAGCTGCGCATCCAGCAGGTGCTCATCAACATCCTGAACAACGCGGTGAAGTTCACCCCCGAGGAGGGAGAGATCAGCCTGCGGGTCCGGGAGACAGGCGAGCGCTTCGGCTCCAGCGGCTCTTATGCTTATTATGAGTTCACCATCCGGGACACCGGTATGGGTATGAGCCCGGAGTTTTTGACCCGGATCTTCCAGCCCTTCGAGCGGGCGGGCTCCGTCAACCGCATCGAGGGCACCGGCCTGGGCATGGCCATCACCCACAACCTGGTGGAGATGATGAACGGCACCATCTCCGTCTCCAGCCAGGAGGGGGTAGGCACCCAGTTCACCGTGACCATCCCGCTGGAGCAGCTGGACCGGCCGGAGATCGGCGCGGAGGAGCTGCGCGGTCTGCGCATCCTGGTGGCAGACGAGCCCGCCCCTCTGGCCCACATGGAGGAGATCGCCGCGGACCTGGGCCTGGTGTGCGACGGCTGCGAGTCCAATATGGCGGCCATGGAGATGGCCGCCCAGGCCCACATGGAGGGGCAGGACTACTTCGCCATCCTGCTGGCCTGGCGGCTGCCGATCGTGGACGGCGTCAAGGCTTGCCGGGAGCTGCGGGCCATGATGGGCGACAGCGTGCCGATCGTGCTGACGTCCTCCTATGAGTGGACCCTCAGCGACGATGAAATGCGCAAGTACGGCATCACCGCCTTTGTGTCCAAGCCCATGTTCCGGTCCCGCCTGGCCCAGACCCTGCTGTCCTTCACGGAGGCCGGCGCCAGGCAGGCCGAGGATACCGGCGACAGCGCGCCGGACTTCACCGGCCGGCGCGTGCTTCTGGCGGAGGACAACGAGATCAACCGGGAGATCGCCGTGGAGCTGATCGGGATGTTCGGCGCCGAGGTGGACTGCGCCGAGGACGGCCGCCAGGCGCTGGAGATGTTCAGCTCCAGCGTGCCGGGCTATTACGGGCTGATCTTCATGGACCTGCAGATGCCGGTGATGGACGGCCTGGCCTCCGCCATGGCCATCCGGGAGCTGCCGCGGACCGACAGCGCCACGGTGCCCATCATCGCCATGACTGCCAACGCGTTCGTGGAGGATATCCGGGCATGCCATCAGGCGGGCATGAACGCCCATCTGGCCAAGCCCATCAGCCTTCAGCAGCTCACCGACGTGCTCAAAGAGTGGCTTCGGTAAGGAGAGAGGGATATGAGACCTTATCAGGAACGGTATCTGGCCCTGCTGGGCACCATGCGCCAGGAGGCGGACCTGTCCGTCGAGCGGGTGGGCGCGGAGGCCTTCGTGGACGTAGTGCGGCAGGCCAGCGAGGAGACCCGCCAGCTGGTGGAGGAGGGCACGAAGCTGCTGCGCGAGGAGCTGTTTCCCCTCCTGGACGACATCCTCTCCGCCTCCCCTGAGGAGCTGCAGGACCTGGTGGATTTCGCTGACAAGCTGATGGGCGGCGTCGCCCAGAAGGACTCCTGCCTCAGCTACCGCATCCACCTGGCTCTGATGACCTATGCCCGGCACAAGGGCGACCGGGACCTGCTCATCCGGGAGCTGTACTGGACGGGCATGGGCCTGTTCAACATGGAGAACATGCTCGCGCCCCACAGCATCCGTCTGTATACCATCCGGATGCGGATGTGCTTCTCCGAGTGCGCCTCCCACTTCAACACCGATTATGACGACATCACCACCCCGGCCATCCGGGGCTATATCCACCGGGCCATGGGCAACCTGGCCCTGACCTACCCCGGCACCGACCAGCGCGCCGCCACGGCCAAGCTGGCCGCCCTGAAGCGGTCCATCGCCCTGCTGTCCGACCCGGACGTGCGGGCCAAGACCCCCTCTCTGCCCTGGGATCGGTATCTGCTGGTGAGCCACCAGGAGCGGACCACCATGCTGGGCTATCTGCGCTCCGGCCACGCGGGGCCGGACATGTTCGCCCAGGTGCTGGAATCGGCCCAGATCGTCCAGGAGCATCAGCTGCGCCAGGCGCGGGAGCAGGGCCTGCCCGCTCCGGTCCGGTGGCAGTACGCCTACTACGCCGCGCTGTACCACAGCGGCGCCATGGGCCTGTCGGAGTTTCTGGATGTGCTTTACGCCCTGTCCACGGCCATCCCCGACGACGATATGGGTACCCAGAGCATGTTCTCCCATCTGGGCGTGCCGGCCTATTATATGGAATACTCCCGCAAGATGGACGGCCGGGAGCTGGAGCGCCATGCCGGCCGCATCAGCCAGATGATCCACCGGATGTGCCGGTGGCTGGCCACGGCCATCACCGGCGACTATAACGAGCAGCTGATGCTCCACCTGCGCCAGACGCTGTATGTCTACACGGAGATGCCCGGCTGCATCAGCTTTTTCGAGCTGCTGCAAAACGTGTTTGCCGCCCGCCATCCCACCAGCTACGCCCGGATGTGGCGCGCTGGCCAGATCGCCGGGGAGCTGTGCTCCTGGCTCATCGACGACTGCCCGGAGAAGCTGGTGGGCGTGCTTGGCTGCAAGGACGCCGGGGAGGTGGCCGCCCGCCGGGAGGAACTGGTGCAGTTCGCTACCACGGCCGGCCGGCTCTATGACGCGGGAATGGTCCACTGCTTCGGCATGGTGCTGTTCTCCTGCCGGGGCCTGTTCGAGGAGGAATACGGCCTGCTGCAGCTGCACACCGACTGCGGCGCGGAACTGCTCAGCCGGCATCCCTCCGTGGCCGCCTATGCGGACATCGCCCACGGCCACCACTGCCGCTATGACGAAAAGGGCGGCTATCCGCTGGGCTTCTCCCCCCGGAACTCGCCTCTGCAGCCCATGATCTACCTCATCGCCGTGGCCGACGCGCTCACCGCCGCCACCGACGACATCGGCAGCCTCTACAATCCCCCCAAGACCTTCGATCTGGTCTGCCGGGAGCTGGAGGCGGAGTCCGGCGGCCAATACGCCCCCTATGTGGTGGACCTGCTGGCCTCCCCCGAGCGGCACAGGATCATGCGGGAGAACCTGGAGCGCTGGACCGTGGAGGCCTATCACGACCTTTACCGCCGCCGCTCCGCGTTGCTGGAGTGAGCGGAATACAAATAAGGGCGCGGTGCCGTCGGCACCGCGCCCTTGTCTGCGCTCTTTTTATCCGAAAAGCTCCTTCAGCCGCAGACTGGCGGCATAGAGCTCGTTTTTGGTGTAGGTGTTGTTCTCGTCGGCCAGCACCGACCGGATGGCGTCCTTGGGCCGGCAGCCCTCCCGGACCATGGCGTCCACCAGCAGCGCCTCCGGGCTCACCACATGCTCCTCCCGGTCGGCCAGGTATTCCTCTGCCAGCTCCACGATGAGGCAGAACTCTCCCTTTTCATACTCGCCCTTGGCCAGAAGCTGGTCCCGGACCTGGGCCGGCGTGCCACGGAAGGCCGTCTCATGGAGCTTGGTCAGATCGTTGCACAGGCACATCTGGCAGGGCACCGGGAGGAAGTACTCCACCGTGTCCATCACCCGCTTGGGGGACTCATAAAAGACGTAGGTCCGCACCGCGCCCCGGCGCATCCGGTCCAGCAGCCGGCCCCGGTCCGCGTTTTCCCGGGGGAAGAACCCCCGGAACACAAAGCTGCTCAGATCGAACCCGGACACGCTCAGCGCCGTCACCGCCGCACAGGGTCCCGGCACGCCCACCACCCGGATGCCCTCCGCGATGGCGGATCGGATCAGCTCGTTGCCCGGATCGGAGATGCAGGGGGTGCCCGCGTCGGTGATCACCGCCACGCTCTGGCCGGCCTTCAAAAGGTCGATGAAATACCGGGCCTTGCCGTGCTCGTTGAACTTGTGGTTGCTGGCCAGCTTGTTGCGGATGCCCAGCTTGTTGAGCAGCACCATGCTCCGCCGGGTGTCCTCCGCGGCGATCACGTCCACGCTCTGGAGGATGTCGGCCCCCCGGGGGGACATGTCCCGGGCGTTGCCGATGGGCGTGGCCACGATGAACAGCACGCCCAGGCCGTTTTCCGTCTGCATTTTATCCATACGATCTCCTTGCTGTCCGTTTTTCGGGACAATAGCGCGCGTATCCTTCCGGTATCAGATAAAAACGAAGGAGGATACGGTCATGTATAAGAAAAAGAGGATCCTGTCTCATGTGGTGTTCTGGGGCATCCTGGGCCTGGCCATCACGGCGGAGGGCTGGATGGACCTGCTGTGCCGGGCGATCTTTTAGCGGTAGAGCGCCGCCACCGCCTCCGCGTACCGGCCCATCTGCTCCGCCGCGGAGGCGGGCGCCAGCACCTTGGCCCGCGCGCCGAAGCCGCTGAGCCAGCCGAACAGCTGCACGTTCACCGCCGCCTTCACCGTCACGGAGAAGTGGTCCCCGTCCAGGGGGACCAGGTTCACGTCCGTGCCGAACCGGTCGATGACCGGGCCCGCCAGGGCGTTCTCGAAGCGGATGCGCACGGTCTGGACCTCGCCGGAGAACATGCCGAAATGGGCGGTGGAATATGCTGCCATGTCCAGACTGGCGAAGGCATCCGCGCCCCGGCGGGGCTCCTCGGACTGGGCGATGGAGGCCATCTTGTCCACCCGGTAGTGGCGGATGGTCATGGCGTCGTGGTCATAGGCGATGAGATAATAGTTCTCCGCGTCCCACATCAGCGCCCAGGGGCTGACGGCATAGCGGGCGCCGTCCCGCCGCCATTGGCGCTTTTTGTCCACGCCCCAGTCGAAGTAGCGGAAGCTGATGGCCCGGTCCCCGTCGATGGCGGCGTGGAGCTCGTCCACGTTATAATAGATGGACTCGTTCATGGTCTTGATCCGGCCCCGGACCAGCACCTGGTGGTTCAGCTCCCGGGCCTCATGGGCGCTGGCCAGGCCCTCCAGCTTGCCGATCAGCTCCAGGGACTTTTTCTCCGTGATGAACCGGGAGGACTGGACAGAATCCACCAGCAGTTTCAGCTCCGGCAGCTGGAACTGCCGCTGGCCGATGAAATAGCCCGTGGCGGGCCCCACCCGCACGGACTGTACGTCCAGGCCGAACAGCCGCAGGGCCTCCATGTCGTCATAGACGCTCTTGCGCTCGGCGGCGATGTCCTGCAGGGCCAGGTAGTCGATCATCTGGGCCACCGTCACCGGGTGGTCCTCATCCGACTGGCGCAGCAGGTACCGGCACAGGTACAGCAGCTTCAGCTTTTGATTGGCCGACTTTGCCATGGCTCTCTCCTCTCAGAGCGTCGTCAGCTCCGTCTGGGCGGACATGTCCCAGCCCAGAAAGGCGGACCCCACATCCACGAACACATCCCGGCCGGCGCTGCAGTAAAACCTGCGGCTGCCGGTCTTTGCGGTATCCCCCAGGGCGTCCCGGCGCTCCAACAGGCGCAGCAGCGCCCCTACCGAGGCGGCGCCGGAATCGATGAGCGTCACGTCCGGACCCACCGCCCGGCGCACGGCGGCGCGGATGATGGGGTAGTGGGTGCAGCCCAGGATCACCGTGTCCACCCCCGCCGCCAGCAGCGGCGCGGCGTATCCTTCCACGGCCGCCGTCAGCTCCGGGTCGTCCGGGCTCACCCGCCCGGCCTCTACCAGGGGGACCAGCCTGGGACAGGCCGAAGCCGTCACCGCGGCCGAGGGGTCCAGGCGGCGGATGGCCCGTTCATAGGCCCCGCTCGCCACCGTGGCCGCCGTGGCCATCAGGCCGATGCGGCCGTTCTCCGTGGCGGATACCGCCGCCCCCGCCGCCGGCTCGATCACGCCGGTGATGGGCAGGTCCGGGTTGTCCGCCAGCATCGCGTCCATGGAGTTGGCGGTGGAGGTGTTGCACGCCACCAGCAGGGCCTTCACGCCCCTTTCCCGCAGAAAACGGACGTTTTGCCTGGCCAGGACCGCCAGCTCCGGCGGCGTCCTGTCCCCATAGGGGGCGTGGGCCGTGTCCCCCAGGTAGAGGAAGCTCTCCCAGGGCGCGGCGGCCACCAGGGCCCGCACGGCGGTGAGGCCGCCCAGGCCGGAATCGAATATCCCGATAGGACGATCGTCCATACGACTTCTCCTTAAATGGTGCTTGACGGAAAGGCCCTTGGGCCTTAAAATAGGGGTCGAAAGAGGCGGCGCGGCGGACGCCTCTTTTCTCCCTCGCTGTTTTGCGGCGCGGGACCCATGTGCTCCGCCGGCAGGTATCGTCAGTATATCATATGGGCGGATTTTCCGCAATATGGCCCGGTTTTGGCCGGACGACACATGAGGGGAGCAAAATATGTATCGATTGGGTTTCATCGGCGTGGGGAACATGGGCGGCGCGCTGGCGCGGGCCGCTGTGGCCCACACCTCGCCGAAGCAGATCCTTCTTTCCAACCGCACGGCGGACAAGGCTGTGGCCCTGGCCACAGAGCTGGGCTGCATCGCCGCCACCACTGAGACCGTGGCCGGGACGGCCAAGTTCGTTTTCCTGGGCGTCAAGCCCAAGGATATGGCCGAATGCCTGGCCTCCATCGAGCCGGTGCTGGCCGGCAGGGAGGGGCATTTCGTGCTGGTGTCCATGGCCGCGGGGCTGGACACCGCGGCCATCCAGCGCCTGGCCGGCCACCCCTGGCCGGTGATCCGGCTGTGCCCCAACACGCCGGTGGGCGTGGGCCGGGGGCTCATCGCCTGGTGCGAGCGGGATACCGATCCCGCCGACGCGCCGGAGCTGATCGCCGCCATGGCCGGGGCCGGCACCTGGGACGCCTGCCCGGAGGAGCTGATGGACATCGCCAGCGTCATCGGCGGGTGTACCCCCGCCTTTGCCTATATGTTCATCGAGGCATTGGCCGACGGGGCCGTGGCCTGCGGGATGCCCCGTGCCAAGGCCATGACCTACGCCGCCGCGGCGGTGGAGGGCGCCGCCGCTCTGGCCCAGGCCGACGGCCGCCATCCCGGCGCGCTGAAGGACGCGGTATGCTCCCCCGGCGGGTCCACCATCCGGGGCGTGCTGGCCCTGGAGGAGGGCGGCTTCCGCGCCGCCGCCGCCAAGGCCGTCATGGCCGCTGTGGAGCGGACCCGCGCCATGGGAAAGTGACATGACCAAGACCAACGCCCTGCGCCTGCTGGACGCCGCCGGCATCGGATATGAGCTGCGGCAGTACGAATACTCCGACGACGATCCCTGCGCCTGCGCCGATCCGGCGCTGCGGGAGCAGATGTTTAAGACCCTGGTCACCCGGGGCGACCGGCTGGGACCGGTGGTGTTCTGCATCCCGGTGGATCAGGAGCTGGATCTGAAAAAATGCGCCGCGGCCGCGGGCGACAAGCGGGTGGAGATGCTCCACCTGAAAGAGCTGCTGCCCCTCACCGGCTATATCCACGGCGGCTGCTCCCCGGTGGGCATGAAAAAGAAGTTCCCCACCGTCTTTGACGAGACGGCGCTGCTGTACGACAAAATATATGTCAGCGCCGGCCAGCGGGGCCTGCAGATGGCGGTGGAGCCCCAGGCTCTCATCGACTTCACGGAGGGTGTCTGCGCGGACGTCATCAAGACGTGATACGGATCGGCGCGCCGGGTGACCGGCGCGCCGATGGCTTTTTGCACTTGGTTTTCCCCCGGAGATCATTGGACCTCCTTCAGCAGTTCCTCCGGCGGTACGTCAAAGAGCTTTGCCAGGGCCATGAGATTGGTGGTGCTGGGATCGGACCGGCCGCTCTCCCATTTGGACACCGCCTGCCGGCTGACGCCCAGGGCCTCCGCCACGAATTCCTGGGTCATGCCGCACGCCGCACGGTGCTGCTTCAGCACCTCGCCCAGGGATCGGGCAGTCTCCGCCTTTTCCTTTCTGACCGGCTCGGACCGGATGTATTTCCGCAGCGCTTTGATCAGCAGATAGATAAGATAGCCCAATAGCGCCAGCAGGGGGATGTCGATGAGCAAATACAGCAGCGTGTTCACTGGAAGTACCAATATCGCCGCCTCCTTTCGCGGGCCAGTATAACGGAAAGGCGCCGGTTGCGCCACCAACTATCGCGCAACCGCCCGTTTGCGTGATAAAAAACCGCTCCGGCGAGCGCTCGCCGAAGCGGTTTTATGTTGGATCTTATTCCGGCAGGTCGGACCCGCAGTGGGCACACTTGACGGCCTTGTAGGGGATCTCGCTCAGGCAGTAGGGGCAGGTCTTGGTGGCGGGCTCGGCGGGGGCCTCCGGCTCCTCCTTCTTGTGGTGGGTCAGGGCGCTGGCCTTGTTCAGGGCCTTGACCATCAGGAAGATGACGAAGGCCATGATGAGGAAGTCGATGACCGCCGAGATGAACGCGCCGTAGTTGAAGGTGGTCACGCCCAGCTCCGTGGCGGTGGCCAGGCTGGTGACCTGCTCCCGCGCCACGCCCTCCGGCAGCCGGAGGATGAAGAAGGCGTCGTTGAAGTTGGAGTTGCCGGTGATCAGGCCGATCAGGGGCATCACCAGATCGTTGACGGCGGAGGTGACGATCTTCTGGAAGGCGGCGCCGATGATGACGCCGACGGCCAGGTCCACCACGTTGCCGCGGGTGGCGAATTCCTTGAATTCCTGGAAGAATTTCTTCATTCGTGTGTACCTCTCTTTATTTTTCCTCCGCCGGGCGGAGGACTTTTTTCACTATACTCCCGCCGGGGGAAAAGTGCAAGAGCGCGCGTCTCACAGCGCGCTCCGGAACCACTCGAATACCCGCCGGCCGTCCGCCGTGTCGGCCCTGGCGTGGGCGAAGGCCATCCGCTCCGGGTGGAACTGGACCGTCAGGATGGGCAGGGAGCTATGCTCCGCCGCCTCGATGGTCCCGTCCGGGGCCCAGGCCGTGGCCCGCAGCCCCGCGCCCATGGCCCCCAGACCCTGATGGTGGGAGCTGTTGACGGTGCTCTGGGCGCCATAGAGCCGGCACAAAAGGCTCCCGGGGGCGATGGAGACGGGGTGCACGCTGTCCGCGTGGTCGTGAGCCATGTGGTCCTCCGCTGTGGGCAGGTCCTGGATGAGGTCGCCGCCGAAATAGACGTTGATCAGCTGGTGGCCCCGGCAGATGCCAAGCACCGGCTTTCCCGCGCGCACGAACCGGTCCAGTACCGTGAACTGCGCCTGGTCCAGGGCCGGGTCGATGTCCCGGGAGCCGTGGTTCTCCTGGCGGAACCGGACCGGGTCCACATCCCCGCCGCCGGGCAGCAGCAGCCCCGCGCATCCGGTTGCCTGCTCCGGGTCCAGCGTCACCACCGGCGTCAGGCCCATCGCCTCCATGGCCGCCGCGTAGTTGTCCACATGTCCTTGATATCCCGCGATGGCGACAGTCCGCATGATGTCCTCCTTACAGGTCATAGCGCGTCACGTCCTCCCATGTCTCCCGCCGGACGATGAGCCGGTCGGTCCCGCCCCGCAGGGCCACGATGGGCGGCCGGGGCACCCGGTTATAGTTGGAGGCCATGGAATAGTTGTAGGCCCCGGTGACGAACACCGCCACCGTGTCCCCGGTATGGGGCGGCTGCAGAGCCATGTCCTCGCCCAGCAGGTCCCCGCTCTCGCAGCAGCATCCCGCCAGGGTGACCCGGGCCGATTTCTCTTCTCCCGCCCGGTCGGCCACGGCGGCGGTATAGCGGGCCCCATACAGGGCGTAGCGGGGGTTGTCGGTCATGCCGCCGTCCACCGCCACATAGCAGCGCCCGCCGGGGACAGATTTCACATTTTGCACCGTATACAGCGTCACGCCCGCCGCGGCCACGATGCCCCGGCCCGGCTCCATCAGGATCACGGGCACGGGAAGATCCATCGCCCGGCAGCCGGCGGCCAGGTGCGCCCCCACCCGGCGGATCATGTCCGCGCAGTCCGGGCCGCGCTGGTCCTCCGTATAGGCCACGGCGAAGCCGCCGCCCAGATCCAGCGTCCCGGCGGTATAGCCCCAGGTCTGCCGGACCTGGGCCAAAAACGCCAGCAGCACGTCCGTCTCCAGGAAGAAGGGCTCCGGCTCGAAGATCTGGGAGCCGATGTGGCAGTGGAAGCCCCGCAGTTCGATATGGGCCAGCTCCAGCGCCCGGCCCGTCACGGCCAGGGCGTCGCCGGTGGGGATGGGCACGCCGAATTTCACGTCCACCACGCCGGTGTTCACCGCGGCGAAGGTGTGCGGGTCGATGCCCGGCGTCACCCGTAGCAGCACCCCCTGGCGCACGCCCAATTCCCCGGCTATGCGGTCGATGCGCGCCAGCTCCTCCTCTCCGTCGGCGGCGATGAGCCCCACGCCGCTGGACACGGCGTAGCGGATGTCGGCCTCCGTCTTGGCGTTGCCGTGGAAGCAGATGTCCTCCGCCGGGAAGCCCGCCGCCAGCGCGGTATAGAGCTCCCCCGCGGACACTACGTCCAGACCCATGGCCTGCTCGCGGGCCATGGCGCACAGCGCCTTGCAGCACAGGGCCTTGCTGGCGTACAGCGGCCGGCTCCCGGCGGGGAAGGCCGCTTTCATGGCGTCCACATAGAGGGCCATCCGCTCCCGGACCATGTCCTCGTCCAGCACGTACAGAGGCGTGCCGTACTTTTTGGCCAGGGCAAGGCTGTCCACGCCGCCGATGGCCAGATGGCCGGCGGCGTTCACGGTGAGATCAGGCTGCTGAAACATGATGTTCTCCATTTTCATAGACAAGACGCGCTTTCGCATGTTACAATAATATACGCCATATTACAGCACAAGCGGACGGATTGCAAGCGTTTCCGCAGGAGGGCCTATGAACACACCGAAACAGATCGCGGAAAACTATATCGAGACCGGCGCGGCCAAGGCGGCGCTGCCCAAGGGCCGGATGTTCCTGCTGGCGGTGCTGGCGGGCGTGTTCATTGCCCTGGCGGGGGCTGCCTCCGCCGTGGGCTCCGCTCTGGCGGGAAAGCTGGCGGGGGCATGCATCTTCCCGGCAGGGCTGGCCATGGTGGTGCTGGCGGGCAGCGAGCTCTTCACCGGCAACAACCTGATGGTGATCTCCCTGCTGGAAAAGCGCGTCGGGGCCGGGCAGCTGCTGGCCGCCTGGGCGGTGGTATACGCGGGCAACCTGGCCGGGTCGGTGCTGGTGGCGGCGCTGGCGGTGTTCGGCGGCACCTTCGATAGCTGCTACGAGTCCCTCATCGCCACGGCCGCAGCCAAGACGGCGCTGGCCTTCGGCCCAGCGCTGCTGCGGGGCGTGCTGTGCAACATCCTGGTGTGCACGGCGGTGTGGATGACCATGGGGGCGAAGGACGCGGCGGGCAAGGTGCTGGCGCTGTATCTGCCGGTGGCGGCCTTCGTGCTGTGCGGCTTTGAGCACTCGGTGGCCAACATGTTCTTCCTCCCGGCGGGCATCTTCGCCGCGGGGCGCTATGGCATTGCGGCGGAGGGGCTGACCTGGGGGAGCATGTGGCTGAGGAACCTGCTGCCGGTGACTTTGGGCAACGTCCTGGGCGGCGCGGGCCTGGGGGCGCTGCTGCACGCCATATACCTGCGGGACCGCCGCCGGGCGTGAGCGCCCGGCCCGGAGGAGGACAAGCGCATAAAAACGAAAAAGGACCGGACAGGTCTCCCTGTCCGGCCTTTCCCGCCGGCCACGCCCTGTAAGATCACAGGGCGGCTTTTGCTTTTTTGTCGTGGATCATCCGGGCCAGATATACCACCGGGGTGTCCAGAAGGCTGGTCACCACATAGATGGCGTAGCCCGCGAAAATGATGCTCGCCAGCAGCGAGGGCGTGTAGCCCTCCATGCCCGCGAAGGCGGCCAGATTGAACAGCACCGTGTTCACCAGCTGGCTGATGAGGGTGGAGCCGTTATTGCGCAGCCACAGGAATCTGCGGTGGTCGCCGAAGCGCTTCTCCGTGAGGTCCCACCACTTGTGGTACAGCCACACGTCCAGAAACTGGCTGACTGCGTATACCGACATGCTGGCCAGCACCAGCCGGGGCGTGGTGGAGAAGATGGTCCGGATGGCGGGCATGGCCCAGTCGCTCTCCGCCGGCACGTACAGCATCCAGCTGGCCGTCAGCAACGCGAAGAACGCCGACGCGCCGATGCCTAAAAACACCGCCCGGTTGGCGGCTTTCTTTCCGGTGTTCTCGCTGAGGATGTCGGTGATGAGGAACGTGGCCGCGAACAGCACGTTGCCCAGCGTCTGCTCCATGCCATAGGCCACCACCAGGATCAGCACCTCGATGTTGGACAGGATGGTCACCGCCACCGTCATGGCGTACAGACCGTTGTCGCCGCCCAGCCAATAGGCCAGCAGCACGGACCCGAAGATGAATACCACGGAGCCCGCCAGGATAAGCTCATTCATTCAGTTTTCCTTCCCGGGACACAAAACAGGGAGGCACTACGCCTCCCTGGAATGGTTCCCTCGCCGTAGTTTTGTTTATGGACAGGATGGTCACGAACTGTCCCGGCCGATATGTGATTTCACATATTGCCTATATGGAATTTGCTTTGCCTATAATACAACAAGAATTTTAAGTTTGTCAAGAGGCATCCGCCTCATCCGATTCAGATTCCATGAATTCATAGTACTCCGACTCGCTGGAGAACAGCATATACCGCCCGTCCACCAGTCCGTAAAACCCCGCCGCTGTAAAATATCCGCGCATAGCCGCTGCCTCCTTGCTGTTGTCCGGTCCTCCCGGCAATGGTAGGATATCAATATGAAAGTCCCATAAACCGTACAGCAAAAACTCTTTACGAACAGGGACCGGCGGTGTATAATCGATTCAAAGAATCGATATATTGAGAGAAAGAGAGACGCCATGACCAACATCCTGTTCAACCCCCTGGCCAACAACGGCCGGGGCACCGAGGGCCTGGACACGGTGATCGCCGCCGCCAACGAGCGCAACCCCGGCGCGTCGCCCAGACTGGTGGACGTGACGAAGGAGGACCAGGCGGAGGTGCTGATGGGCCTGCCCGCCGGGGACGAGGCCATCGTCTGTGGAGGGGATGGCACGCTCCATTATCTGGTCAATGCCCTGGACGGCCGGGTGCCGGCGGCGGACGTGTATGTCTGGCGCATGGGCACGGGCAACGACTTTCTCCGGGACGTGCTGGGCAAGGCCAAGGACCGGATGGTGCGTCTGAACGAGTACATAAAGCAGCTCCCTGTGGGCGTGGCGGAGAACGTCCGGGCGCGGTTTCTCAACAACCTCAGCTTCGGCCTGGACGGCCAGGTGTGCGAGCTGGGCGAGCAGGAGAAGGCCCGGCTGGGCCGGCCGGTGAACTACATCAAGCTGGCCCTGCGGCTGGTGCTGCGGGACTTCCGCCCGGTGAACGCCGCCGTCACCGTGGACGGGGAGACGAAGCATTATGAGCGGGTGTGGCTGGCCTCGGCCTTCAACGGCCGGTACGTGGGCGGCGGGATGAAGCTGGCCCCGGACCAGGACCGGACCGGGGACAAGCTGTGCTGCGTGGTGCTGCACAGCCTGGACCGGGCCACGATCCTGCTGCATTTGGCGAAGGTCTATTGGGGCGGGCACGTGAAGATGCCCCAGTGCGACGTCCGTTTCGGCCGGGAGATCGAGGTGACTGCGGACGCCCCCGCCTCTCTCAACATGGACGGGGAGCCCCTGGGCCGCTTTACCCACTTTCACGCGGAAAAATGAACCATACCGCCCGGTCGAGCGTCCGGGCGGTCTTTGCGGATAGCCGCGGCGGGAGCTCGCCGCTTGCGAAACCGGCGGCGGTATGATAAAATAAACAGCTAAGAAAGGGGGCGGGCGCATGGACGAGCTGAAGCTGGTGGTGGCCAGCAACCTGATCAAGCTGCGGCAGGGCGCGGGCATGACCCAGGCGGAGCTGGGCGAGAAGCTCAACTACTCCGACAAGACCGTCTCCAAGTGGGAGCGGGGCGAGTCCATCCCCGACGCCTATGTGCTCATGCGCCTGGCGGAGATCTACGGCCTGACCGTCAACGACCTGCTGCGGGACGACTCCCAGTGGCAGGACCCGGCGGAGAAGGCCAGGGCCGCCGAGCGCGCCGCCGCCCCTACCTTCAGCAGCGGCATGGTGACCCTGGTGGCCATCGTGGGCATCTGGACCATGGCGCTGATCATGTTCGTGATCTTTTGGCTGGTCTTGGGCCAGCTGCACTGGCTGATCTTCGCCTGCGCCGTGCCGGTGTCGCTCATCACGCTGCTGGTGCTCAACTCCGTCTGGAACAAGGGCCGGCACAATATGCTCATCGTGATGGCGCTGGTGGCGGCCATCATCACGCTGGCATATCTGTTTCTGCTGCGATGGCAGCCCTGGCAGCTGTTTTTGATCCTGGTCCCGGCGGAGCTGCTGGTGTTCCTGTGCTTCCATATCCGCCGCCGCAAGGGTTGAAAACAGCGGATTCTCCGTTTCGTAGAGCGATCTGCCCCGGGGTGTAGAGCGATTCTATATCCCGGGGATTTCCATTGGCGGGGATTCCCGCTCGGGGAGGTTGCCGCTGCGGGGGGACAGGCGGTAAAATGGACGCATATTTACCCCAGGGCCACAGCCCTCACAAGGAGGAACTATGAGCGACTATATTCTGAGCTGCTGCTCCACGGCCGACCTGTCCCGGGAGCATCTGGCGTCGCGGGACATCCATTATGTCTGCTTCCACTATTTTCTGGACGACAAGGAATATCCGGACGACATGGGCCAGTCCATGCCCTTCGACAAGTTTTATCAGGCCATGGCCGACGGCGCCATGACCAAGACCGCCCAGGTGAACATCACCGAATACCTGGACTACTTCACTCCCTTCCTGGAGCAGGGCAAGGACATCCTGCACCTGACGCTGTCCAGCGGCATCTCCGGGTCCTACAACTCCGCCATGAACGCCGCCGCCATCGCAAGGGAGCGGTATCCGGGCCGGAAGATATACATAGTGGACTCGCTGGCCGCCTCCTCCGGCTATGGGCTGCTGATGGATAAGCTGGCCGACAAGCGGGACGAGGGGCTCTCCGTCGACGCGCTGCGGGATTGGGCGGAGGAGAACAAGCTGCGGCTGCACCACTGGTTTTTCTCCACGGACCTGACCTTCTTCGTCCGGGGCGGCCGCATCTCCAAGGCGGCAGGGGTGTTCGGCGGGATGCTGAACATCTGCCCGCTGATGAACGTGGACTTCCAGGGCCGGCTCATCCCTCGGGAGAAGATCCGCACCAAGCAAAAGGTCATCCGGGCCATCGTGGACAAGATGGCGCAGTTCGCGGACGGCGGCACGGATTATGACGGCAAGTGCTATATCTCCAACTCCGCCTGCCAGGAGGACGCGGAAGCGGTGGCCCGTCTGGTGGAGGAGCGGTTCCCCAAGCTGAACGGGAAGGTGCTCATCAACTCCATCGGCACCACCATCGGCGCCCATACCGGCCCCGGCACCGTCGCGCTGTTCTTCTGGGGCGCCAAGCGGGAAAACTGACGCCGCCTCCGCCTTGACAGGCCGGGGAGAAAAGAATATAGTATAGGGGCCGCCGCGGTCTGCGGCGGCCCCTTATCCGGGTGTAGCGCAGTTGGTAGCGCGGGTGGTTTGGGACCACCAGGCCGCAGGTTCGAACCCTGTCACTCGGACCAGCGTCAGAACGGCTCTGAAGATGTCGGGTCCCCATAAATGGGTCCCCTCCATCGGTCAGAGCCGTTCTTCCTTTTCCCATCGCAAACGCTGCGCTGGTTTGCGATGGGAGCCCTGAAATGATCCGAACCGCATCTTCAAAGTCGGGGATGTGTTCGGATCTTTCATTCCCATTGAGCGCATCCTGTGAACGAAGGACGGGCATGGTCCCGCCCTTGCGCTTTTGCGAGGGGCAGGGTATAATGAGGAATCAAAAAACGAACAGAGCGGCAAATTGGAGTTTGAGGAGGTGCTGGATTGAGTGAATCGGAGCTTTATAAAGAACTTGGAATATTGACAAATGACAGGAG
>CANQIO010000026.1 GCA_947624065.1 uncultured Oscillospiraceae bacterium
TCCCTGGGCCAGCTCCAGGGCACCTTCGCCGAGAACATGGCCAACTCCCGGGGCTACATCGCCTTCGCCTGCGTCATCTTCAGCAAGGCCAACCCCGCCGTGGCCTATCTCGCGGCGCTGATGTTCGGCTTCTTCGACGCCATCGGCCTGCGGCTGCAGGATTACGTCAGCTCCGATCTGACCAACACCATCCCCTATCTCATCACCATCGTCATGATGGTCTACGTGGTGGTCCGCTCCCAGCGCCGTAAGCGCCGCGCGGGAAAGCGCCTGCCCCAGGAGCAGATGTGATGGACATATGACAAAAGCGCCTGTGCCAGTCGGCACAGGCTCTTTCTTATGATCTCAACTTTTCAACCGTTCCTCGCAAAAGGCTCTTAAAACGGGGATGTCTGTCACTGCTGTCTCCCAAATGATATCCCTGCTCATACTGCCGTAACTGTGAGCCACCAAACTGCGCATGCTCTTGACAGGCCCCCACTGGATGCGGTCAGCTGTGGCCTCCCGGAATTCCGGAGAAAGGCGGCCGCCTAGCTCTCCGATCTGCAAAATGCAAAATGAAACTGAACGCTGGTAATCCGGGTCACGGCCGAACACCTCAAAGGACTTCCCATACCGGGCAATGGTTTTTTGTATTTCGTCGCAATAATCCCGGATATGCTCCAATCTCTGCAAGTCAGGGGACATATAATTCCTTCCTTTCCCGCAGCACATTCTCCCGAAACCTGGCCTCACTGGTTCACTACCCCATTTTGTCTGTATTATCCGTTAATGACTGGTCCTTCATCAGCAGTGTACTCGCCGGGCCCACTCTCTACCATCAGCACCATACCGTCCACCAATGCAACATATGTGCTTTCGTCAGTACTGATATAATCCGTTGTCTTAGCGTATTTTTCGACAGCGTCGGATTCTTCGCCGCGTGTGTAACGGTCCATCTTGTGGTATTCACGGTAGTCATCCTTGTTTTCAAATAGGGTAGCCTCTAGATCCTCTCCTGTACATTTGATATCGATTTTTTCGGCAGCAATATCTTCTCCTGCCACGTAGATACCAGCATAGACCGTCGGAGAAGAGGAAAGGTCATATTTGGTGAATTCGCACCGACCACTGTCTAAAAGAATGATGTAGCCATCGCGTAGACCGATATAGGCACTTTCATCCTGCTCCAGTTCAAAATCGGCCCATGCGTAAAGCTCGACCGCTTTTCTGTGCTCACCGCGCGTAAACTTATCTGCATTCTGGTATCCCTCAAAGTCCTCAGATCCGGCAAATACCATCACATCCATTCTATCCTCTGTTCCTGTGCAAGTTACGATATAACCGCCCGTAGGGATATCCTCACCGGCATAATAGACCACATTAGAATAGTAAGTGTCCTCATCATCCGCTTCTGGCTCTTTATTGCTTTGTTCCGATACATCCGAGCTGCTTATCTCTGCAACAATGGGAGCACCTGTCCCCTCGGACGTGCGTGTCTCCGGTGATCCATTGCAGGCAGCGACGCAGAAAAGCACTGCAACAGCAAGCAGAAACGACAAAATCTTTGTTTTCATTCCAGATCCCCTCCATAATAATATATGATTCGATGTCTATGTGGAGACAGGTTTCCGCAACAAAAAAACCGCGCCAGCGTGCGTTGACGTGTCTCCCGACAGTCTGGCCAGGGGCGGGATAACCCGTCCCATGGCCTTCCTGCCAGGATAACAAAAAGCGGCGCAGGGCGTTATATCCCTACACCGTCATACATCAACACACAAACCCACTAAACCTCGCCCTTGTAAATCCCGGGGTGAGCGGTTATAATGGGGCTGGCGCAGATTTCTGCTGTGTGGGAGCTGCCACTCCTGCATAGGGGCGTGGAGTGCTGGAACCACTTCACGTCCCGCCTTTGTTATCCCGTTTTGATTATTATAGAGCTTTATATCTTCAATTGCAAGGGGTTTTTCCAAAGAGGGCGCGATGTGTCGCGCCCTCTCCGCTCTTCACACGATCCGCACCTGGCACATTTTCATGGTCTCCAGCGCCGCGGCGTGGCTGGCAGGCGTCACGCCGGCGCAGGCGTCCGCGATCACCGTGACCGGCGTCTCCGGCAAAAACGCCTTCACCAGCAGGGCGTTGGACACCACGCAGATGTCCGTGCACAGCCCCACCAGGGTCACGTCCAGCGCCTCCTTCTCCGCCATGGCCGCCAGCTTTTCCGCCAGGACCACGGAGCCGAAGGTGGGCTTGTCGATGATCTCCGCGCCGCCCAGGGCGGCCGCCACCTTCTCATTCAGCTGCCAGCCGGCCGTTCCCTTCACGCAGTGGACCACCGGCAGATTGCGTCCCTCCTGGGTGTCCAGATAATCGGCCGGATGGGTGTCCCGGGTGGCGATCACGTCCGCCGCCGGGTATTTTTTGATCTCCTCCACCACCCGGTCCACGATGGCCACGGCCTCGGCCGTGCCCAGAGAGCCGTCGATAAAATCCTTTTGCATGTCGATGACAAGCAGTATCTTCCGCATGATGCCTCACCTCCCCCACACTGTACCGCAGCCGGGCCCGATTGTCAATCCCGCGGAGGGGGTTGCAATCCGGAGCGGGGCGCTATATAATGTAACTGCTTAAATGCGTAAATCAGCAAAGAGAGAGGCGACCCTATGAATTTCCTGTTCATCTCCCCCAACTTCCCGGAGGCCTACTGGCACTTTTGCGCCTGCCTGCGGGCCAACGGCGTGAACGTGCTGGGCGTGGGCGACTGCCCCTATGAGGACCTGCGGCCGGAGCTGCGCGAGGCGCTGACCGAGTATTACCGGGTATACACCCTGGCGGACTACGACCAGGTGTTCCGGGCGGCGGCTTATTTCTCCTTCAAATACGGCAAGCTGGACTGGATCGAGTCCAACAACGAGTTCTGGCTGGAGCAGGACGCCCGGCTGCGCTCGGATTTCAACGTGACCACCGGTCTGAAGGCCGACGAGATCTGGAAGTTCAAGAGCAAGTCCGCCATGAAGGACTTTTACAAAAAGGCCGGCGTCCCTGCGGCCCGGTTCCTGCAGGTGACGGACCTGGACGCGGCCTTGGCGTTCATCGCCCAGGTGGGCTATCCCGTGGTGGTGAAGCCAGACAACGGCGTGGGCGCCAACGCCACCTATAAGCTCACCTCCGACGAGGACACCGCCGCCTTCTTCGCGGAAAAGCCGCCGGTGGACTACGTGATGGAGGAGTTCGTGCCCGGCGAGGTGACCACCTATGACGGCATCTGTGACTCCCACGGCCAGGTCCTCTTCGCCGCCAGCCACATCTCCCCCACCTCCATCATGGACATGGTCAACGAGCACCGGCCCTGTTCGTATTATGTCAACCGCTCCATTCCCCCCGAGGTGGAGGCGGCCGGAAAGGCGACTCTGGCGGCCTTTGGGGCTTTCAGCCGGTTCTTCCATCTGGAGTTCTTCCGGCTCACCGCCGACAAGGAGGGGCTGGGCCAGACCGGGGACATCGTGGCCCTGGAGGTGAACATGCGCCCGGCGGGCGGCTTCACCCCGGACATGCTCAACTTCAGCCAGAGCGCGGACGTATACCAGCTCTGGGCCGACATGGTGGCCTTTGACGAGGCCCGCCACAGCTACGACGGCCCCAAGAGCTTCTGCGTCTATGCCGGGCGGCGGGACGAGTGCGACTACGTGCTGACCCTGTCCCAACTCCAGGAGCGCTATGCCGCCAACGCCAGGCTCTTCACCCGCATGCCCGACGCTCTCAGTGGCGCCATGGGCAACCAGGTGGGCATCTGCTGCTTCGACACCAAGGAGGAAGTGGACGAATACCTGCGGACCGCGTTCGCGGAGAACTGATATATTATGGTAACTCCATAGCAACATAAAGAGCTCCCCCGCCGGACACCCGGCGGGGAAGCTTATTCTTGGATTCAGGGCAAAAAATCGGGGATGACCGTGCCGGCGCCGGTCTCGGCGGCCCGGCGGCACACATAGTCCGCCAGGGCGATGTCCAGCACCCCCAGCCCGAAGGGGCTGAAGATGGTGGGGCGGCCCGCCTGCCGGGGCGGGATGCGGCCGGTGACCGCGTCGGCGATGTTGCCGGCCACGAAGTCGTTGACGCCCCGCTTCTGGAAGGTCAGGTGGATGGAGGTCTTTTCCCGGCACACGTGCTCGAAGTCGTCCACCACGTTGTAGGCGCTCTCGATGATCTCCGGGGCCAGGTCCCGCAGGGACACCCCCAGCACCGTGTGCTCCGCCGTCAGGGCGCGGAGCTGGTGGACATAGGGCGTGCCGGCGGTGGTGGCGAAGGACACCAGCCTGGCCGCGGCGAACAGCTCCTCCACCCCGCGCACTTTTTCATAGGTCACGCCGGGATAGGGATTGGCGGCGATGAACGCGTCCATTCGGGCCGCGGACAAGTCATAGAGCACCACCCGCGCAAGCTTTGGGAACACCGCCCGCAGAAACCGCAGGATCTGGCCGTTGATGACGCCGCAGCCCACCAGGCCCACGCACTTCTCGTCCGGGTCCCCGTGCAGGCACCGGCCCGCCAGGGCGGCGCTGGCTGCCGTGCGCTTGGCGCTGATGATCGAGCCCTCCAGGATGGCCTTCACCCGGCCGGTGTCCATCTCGTTGAGGAACACCGCCGCGCTGGCCCGCTCCATGCCCCGCTCGATGTTGTGGGGGAAGGAGGACACCCATTTCATGCCGGCGATGCCGCCGTTGACCCCCAGATAGGCCGGCAGGCCGATGATCCGGTCGGTATCGTTGCCGGGGAACCGCAGAAATACCGAGTGGGGCAGGCTGGACGCCCCCTCATGGTGGCGCACGTAGGCCTCCTTGACGATGTCGATGATCTCCGTCTCCCGGTCCTCCAGGATCGCCCGCACCTGGCCGGCGCCCAGGACCAATACGCTTCCCGCCATGCTCATGCCCTCCTCAGCTGAAATACTTGCTGTAAAGATTGTTGTAATACCGGTCGCCCCGGTCATGGCTCACCATGGCGATCTTCCGCCCGGCGAGGCCGTGGTCCTTCATGTATTTTCTGGCCCCGGCCGCCACACAGCCGGTGGAGCCGCCCAGGAACAGCTGCTCCCGCCCCAGCAGGTCCCGCAGGGCCTGGAGGGAGCTGGCCTCGTCGATGACGATCCTGTCGTCGAACACCGCCCGCTCCACGTTCTCGCTGCGGACGCTGGAGCCAATACCGGTCAGATGCTTGACCGCCTTGGTGCAGGGATCGAAGATCTTGGACCCCTCCAGGTCCACCGCCACCACCTGGATGGCCGCGTTATGCTCCTTCAGCGCCTGGGAGATGCCGGCGATGGTCCCGCCGCTGGAGATGGCCACAAAGACGTATTCCACGTCCGGCAGCTGGCGGCACAGCTCCCGCCCCACCGTCTCCCGGTAGGCCTCGATCACCAGGGGATTGCCGTACTGGTTGAACCAGTATACGTCGTCCCGCCCGGCGATATAATCCCGGACCATCTGCAGCCGGGCCTTCAGATAGCTGCCGTTCTCGTCCGCCTGGGTGATCTTCACGGTTCTGGCCCCAAAGGAGGTGATGAGAAATTCGTTGAGCTTGGAGATGGACTCGTCGATCATGATGGTGATCTTCAGCCCCATCCTGGCCCCCACCGCCGCCAGGGCCACACCCATGTTCCCCGAGGAGCTCTCCACGATCTCTGTGTCCGGACCGATGGTCCCCTGCTCCAGCAGCTTCGTCAGCACATAGATGGCGCACCGGTCCTTGGCGCTGCCAAAGAGATTGCTGCCCTCCAGCTTGATATAGGCGTCGTTGTCCGTGAAGCTGGCCAGCTTCACCAGTGGCGTCACGACCTTGAAGTCCTCCAGCATGACTGTTCCTTTCCGCCCGTGGGCCTTTGCGTATTTCCGTAGGTTAGACGCGCCCCGGCGCGGTTCGTTACAGCCTTTCGCAAAAATGCGCGCAAAAAGCCGCCCCCGGAGGCCGGGGGCGGCGGAGACTATATAGATTTACAGCAGATCGTCCTCGTCGATCACGTGGGCCCGGAGCAGGTTGGTCTCGCTGGCGTGGCCCAGGGGCACGCCAGCGGTGATGACCACCGTGTCGCCCTTTTTCACCAGCCCCTCCTTCACGGCCGCCTCGCAGGCCATGGCCATGATCCGGTCGGTGGAGGTGACCTCGCCGGTGAGCACCGGGATGGTGCCCCAGCACAGGGCCAGCTGCCGGCGGACCTTCTCATGCATGGTCAGAGCCACCACCGGGCAGGCCGGGCGGAACCGGGAGATGAGCCGGGCGGTACCGCCGGAGGCGGTAGCGGTGAGGATGGCGGCGGCGTTCAGGTCCTTGGCGGTGATGACGCTGGTGTGGGTGATGGCGTCGCTGATGCTGGGCGCCGGGACCAGGTCAAATTCCTTGAAGGTGCGCCAATAGCCGGCAGCACCCTCCGCCTCGGTGACGATCTCCGCCATGGCGGTGAGGGCCTCGATGGGATACTTGCCGCTGGCCGTCTCGCCGGAGAGCATGACGCAGCTGGTACCGTCGAACACCGCGTTGGCCACGTCGGACACCTCCGCACGGGTGGGGCGGGGATTACGGATCATGGAATCCAGCATCTGTGTGGCGGTGATGACCGGCTTGCTCTCCAAAAGGCACTTGTCGATCATCACCTTCTGGATCATGGGCACCCGCGCCGCCGGCACCTCCACCCCCAGATCGCCCCGGGCTACCATCACGCCGTCGGCGGCCAGGATGATCTCGTCCATGTTGTCCACGCCCTCCTGGTTCTCGATCTTGGCGATGATCCGGACCCGGTCGCCGCCGCAGTCATGCAGCACCTGGCGGATGGCCTCCACGTCGGACGCCTTGCGGACGAAGGAGGCCGCGATGTAGTCGAAGTCGTGCTCCACGCCGAAGCGGATGTCGTCGATGTCCTTCTCGGTGATGGCCGGCAGCTGGATGTTGGCGCCAGGGATGTTGATGGACTTGTGGTTGGAGAGGGTCCCGCCGTTCTCCACCACGCAGCGGATCTCCCGGCCCACGATGGACTGCACCCGCATGGCCACCAGACCGTCGTCGATGAGGATGACCTGGCCGGGGGCCACTTCTTCATGGAGGTTTACATAACTCACTGCCACGCGGCTCTGGTCTCCGGGCACGTCCTCGGTGGTGAGGGTGAACTCGTCCCCCGCGTTCAGCTGGATGGGGCCGTCGGCGAAGGTGCGGATGCGGATCTCCGGGCCCTTGGTGTCCAGAATGGTGGCCACCGGGCGGCGGATGGAGTCCCGGACGGCGTTGAGCCGGTTCAGACGCTCCAGATGCTCGGCATGAGTGCCGTGGGAGAAATTGAAGCGGGCCGCGTCCATCCCGGCGCGGATGAGCCCCCGGATCATTTCCTCGCTGTCCACCGCCGGGCCCAGCGTGCAGACGATCTTTGTTCTTCTCATGATGCGCGTTCCTCCCTATGATGCATTTTGTCGGATCTTGTTTTATTATACAACACCTTCCTGCCCATTTCCATAGCCTGCGGAAAAATCCCCCGCGCCGGGACATAAACGAGCCCGCCCGGCGTCTTGCCGGGCGGGCGGATCGTGTCTCTTATTCGTCCTTTTTCCAATAAGCGTATTCATAGGGCTCCAGCAGCTGCCCGGAGACGGGTCCTGTCCGGCCGGAGAGCAGGTCGGTGAACTGCCCCTCCATGGCGTCCAGCCAGACCTGCTGGCGCTCGCCCGTGAAGTTGAAGAGCCCCACCAGGGGCTCTCCCCCTGTCACATGGATCAGGGCCAGCACGTGGTCGTTGTGGGTGTCCCAGGTGGTCACCCAGGCCTCCGGCCCGAAGCAGGGCTCCTGGGCGCGGATACGCTCCAGCGCCCGCAGCCCGTCCCAGATGCGCTGCTGCACTGTGCCGGGCTCCGTCCGTTTTGCCGCGTTGGCCCAGTCAAAGGCCGAGCGGTGCACGTTTCGGCTGTCCTCCCGGCGGGCCGGGTCATCCCGGTAGCCATAGTCGTTGAGCTGGCCGATCTCGTCTCCGCTGGACAGCATGGGGAACCCCGCCATGGCCATCATGGCCGCGTGCATCATAAGGTCCCGCTGGACGCCCAGCTCCACCTGGGCCGGATCATCCTCATCCATGCCCTTTTCTATGCCGCACAGGCTGGCGGCGGTGCCGCAGGTGCGGGCGTCCTCCGTCGCCGGGTCGTAGTTATAGCGCTCCCCCCTGGCCCAGCTGCCAGGGAAGCTGCCCTCGTAGAATTCGTACAGGTACTTTTTATGCGCCAGCGCGTCCTGGCCGATGCTGTAGCCATACGCCTCGTCCAGGCCCCAGCCGATGTCGTCGTGGCAGCGCAGATAGTTGACGAACGCGCAGTGCCGCGGCAGGGAGTGCAGCTCGTCCAGCTGATGCTTCAGCTGCCGGATGTCCCCGCTGGCCAGGGCGCTCCACTGGGTACACATGCAGGAGCTGTTGTAGAGGATGTGGCACTCGGGCCTGTCCGCCGTGCCGAAGTAGGCCGCCAGCTCCCGGGGCGGCATGACCACCTCGCCCTTGAGGATGACGCCGGGGCAGACGCACTCGGTGATGAGCCGCACCATGCGCATGATGGCATGCACCTGGGGCAGGTTCCGGCAGGTGGTGCCCAGCTCCTTCCACAGATAGGGCGTGGCGTCCACCCGCAGCGCGTCCACCCCCAGGTTGGCAAGGGCCAGCATGGCGGACGCCATGTCGTTGAACACGGCGGGGTTTTTATAGTTGAGGTCCCACTGATAGGGATGGAAGGAGGAGCAGACATACTTGTCCATCTCCGGCACATAGAGGAAGCTGCCCGGCGCGGTGGCCGGGAACACGTCCGGGATGGTCTTTTCCATCTCCCTGGGGATGTCCGGCGTGTCGAAGCAAATGTACCGGTCTATGTACGCCCGCTCCCCCGCCCTGGCCCGGCGGGCCCATTCATGGCTGTCGGCGGTGTGGTTCATCACGAAGTCCAGGCACAGGCTCATGCCCCGCTTTCGCATGGCGGCGGCCAGGCGCGCCAGGTCCTCGTTGGTGCCCAGGGACGGGTCCACCTGGGAAAAGTCCTCCACGGCGTAGCCGCCGTCGTTGTCCGGGTGGGGCATCTTCAAAAGGGGCATCAGGTGCAGATAGGTGATCCCCTGCTCGGCGAGATAGTCCAGCCTCTTCTCCAGGCCCCGAAGGTCGCCGGCGAACAGGTCCGTATACATGGTCATGCCCAGCATCTTCCCCCGGCGGTACCAGTCCGGGTCCCGCTCCCGGGCGGTATCCAGGCGCTTGAGGGCCAGCGGCCGGGCGTCATAGGCGTCGCTCATGGCCGCCAGCAGGGCGTCCAGATGGTCGTCATCGTCATAGAGCTGGCCGTACAGCCGCTCCAGTTCAGCCCGGCGTTCCGCCAGGCGGCGGTCAAAATTGGTCATGGTCTCTCCTTCCCCCTCTGCAGGCGGGCGCGCCGGTCCGGCCGGAAACGGCCGGCGCGCGCCACGGCGACATTGTACCAAAACTTTCCCCCCTGTGCAAGCGGAGCGCGTCGGGATCTGTCGGCGGAGGCATGAAGAAGCGCCCGGCGGGGACCCCGCCGGGCGCTTGACGCGTCGTTATTTTGCGTCCCCGCTCTGGATGGGGTAATCGGCCAGCACATCCAGCATGTGGGAGTAATCCTGATTGGCCAGGTGGTGATAGCGGGCCCAGCGGTCCCGGATCTGGGTCCTGGCCTCCACCAGCAGCGCCTCCGCCTGCTCGGGGAACGTGCGCAGCAGGGAATTGAAGCGCACCTCGCCCATGAAGAACTCCCGCAGGTCGTACTTCGGGTCGTCAAAGTCCAGGATGAAGGGGTTCTTGCCCTGTGCCTTCAGCTTGGGGTCGTAGTGATACAGCACCCAATAGCCGCTCTTCACCGCCAGCTTCGCCTCCTCCTGGGAGAACGCCATCCCCTTGACGATGCCGTGGTTGATGCAGGGAGCGTAGGCCACGATGAGCGACGGGCCGTTGTGGGCCTCCGCCTCCTTGAGGACGCGGATGAACTGGGCGGGGTCCGCGCCGATGGCCACGGACGCCACATACACGTTTTGATACTGGGTGGCCAGCATGCCCAGGTCCTTCTTGCCGGTCCGCTTGCCGGCCGCGGCGAACTGCGCCACGGCGCCGTAGGGCGTGGCCTTGGAAGCCTGGCCGCCGGTGTTGGAGTAGACCTCCGTGTCCACCACCAGGATGTTCACGTCCTCCCCCGAGGCCAGCACGTGGTCCAGCCCGCCGTAGCCGATGTCATAGGCCCAGCCGTCGCCGCCGTACATCCACATGCTCTTTTTCACCAGCTGGTCCTTGGCCGCCCGCACGCTGTCGATGAGCGCGCCGGTCTCCGGCGAGGCGTCCAGCGCGTCGATCACCGCGTCGCTCAGCGCCAGGGTGCGCTCCTTGTCCTCAAAGCCGTCCAGCCAGGCGGAGAGCGCCGCCGCGAGCTTCTCGTCCTTCGTCTCGGCCAGCAGCTCCCGGACCTCCTTCGCCAGGCGCAGCCGCTGCTGGCGCACGCTCAGCACCATGCCCAGGGAGTACTCGGCGTTGTTCTCGAACAGGGAGTTGGACAGCGCCGGGCCCCGGCCGTTGGGCTTGGTGGTATAGGGATAGCTGGGGCAGCTGAAGCCCCAGGCCTGGGTGCAGCCGGTGGCGTTGGCCACCACCATCCGCTCGCCGAACAGCTGGGTCATCATCTTCATGTAGGGCGTCTCGCCGCAGCCGGCGCAGGCCCCGGAGAACTCCAGCAGGGGCTGCTCATACTGGCTGCCCTTGACGGTGAATTTGTCCATGGGGTTGGCCTTCGGCCGCAAGGACAGGCTGTAGTCCCAGTTGGGCTGCTCATGGAGCTGGCTCTCGATGGGCCGCATGACGATGGCCTTCTCCTTGGCCACGCAGGCCGCCGCGCAGCTGCCGCAGCCGGTGCAGTCCAGCGGGTCCACCTGGATGCGGTAGCGCAGGCCCTCGAAGCCCTTGCCCTTGGCGACGTTGGTGACATAGCCCTCCGGGGCCGCCCGGACCTCGTCCTCTTCCAGCAGGAACGGCCGGATGGCGGCGTGGGGGCACATCACCGCGCAGATGTTGCAGCCGATGCAGTTTTCCGGGACCCAGCTGGCCACATGGGCGGCAAAGCCCCGCTTTTCATACTTGGACGTGGCCATGGGCACGGTCCCGTCGGCGGCGTCCTTGAACACGCTCACCGGCAGGCTGTCCCCCTTCTGGGCGTTCACCGCGGCCATCACCGTGCGCACATACCAGGGCGCGTCGGTGTCCGCCGGCTCCGGGTCGTCCGGCAGGTCCTTCCAGGCCGCGGGCACCGGGACTTCCCGGACGCCGGTCAGGCCCGCGTCCACGGCGGCGCAGTTCATGGCCACCACCTTGTCGCCCTTGCGGTCATAGGTCTTTTTGATGGCGGCCTTCATATAGCCCACCGCCTCGTCCACGGGCAGCACGCCGCTGAGCTTGAAGAACGCCGCCTGCAGCACGGTGTTGGTCCGATTGCCCAGACCGATGGCCTCGGCGATGTCCGTGGCGTCGATGACGTAAAACTTCGCCTTTCTCTCCGCCAGCAGCCGCTTGACCTTGCCCGGCAGACGGGCCTCCAGATCGGAGTCGGCCCAGTTGCAATTGAGAAGGAACGTGCCGCCGGGCTTGAGCTCCGTGACGATGTCGTATTTGGCCAGATAGCTCTGGTTGTGGCAGGCGATGAAGTCCGCCATGGTCACATAGTAGGTGGACAGGATGGGGTTATGGCCAAAGCGCAGGTGGCTCTTGGTGACGCCGCCGGACTTTTTCGTGTCGTATTCAAAATACGCCTGTACGTACTGGTCGGTGTTGTCGCCGATGATCTTGATGGAGTTCTTGTTGGCGCCCACCGTGCCGTCGCTGCCCAGGCCCCAGAACTTGCAGGAGATGGTCTTTTCGTCGGCGGTGACCACGTTCTCCCCGATGGGCAGGGAGTGGTGTGTCACGTCGTCGGTGATGCCCACGGTGAAGTGGTCCTTCTGCTCCCCCGCCATGTTGTCATAGACCGCGATCATCTGGGCGGGGGTGGTGTCCTTGCTGGAAAGCCCGTACCGGCCGCCCAGGACCTTGATGTGCCGCCCGCCGTGGATCAGCACCGAGCACACATCCTCGTAAAGGGGCTCGCCGTTGGCGCCGGGCTCCTTGGTCCGGTCCAGCACCGACAGCACCTTGCAGCTGGCCGGCAGCACCGCCAGGAAGTGCTCCGCGGAAAACGGCCGGTAGAGCCGCACCTGCAAAAAGCCCACCTTGCGTCCCCGGGCCCGCAGATACTGCACCACCTCCTGCAGGCAACCGGACACGCTGCCCATGGCCACCACCACATGCTCCGCGTCCGGATCGCCGTAGTAGTTGAACAGCTTATAGTCCCGGCCGGTGAGAGCGCTCATCCGGGCCATATACCCCTCCACGATGCCGGGCACCGCCTCATAATAGGGGTTGACCGCCTCCCGCAGCTGGAAGGCCGTATCCGGGTTGATGACGGTGGAGCGCATGAGAGGATGCTCGCTGTTGAGGGCGTTGGCCCGGAACCGGGCCAGGGCGTCCATGTCCACCATCTTTTTCAGGTCCTCATAGTCCAGCACGTCGATCTTTTGGATCTCATGGCTGGTGCGGAAGCCGTCGAAGAAGTGCATGAAAGGCACCCGCGCCTTGATGGCGCTCAGGTGCGCCACCGCCGCCAGGTCCATGCACTCCTGCACGCAGGAGGACGCAAGTTGGGCAAAGCCCGTCTGCCGGCAGGCCATCACGTCCGAGTGGTCGCCGAAGATGGAGAACGCGCTGGTGCCCACGGTCCGCGCCGCCACGTGGATGACGCCGGGCAGCAGCTGGCCCGCGATGCGGTACAGCGGCGGGATCATCAGCATCAGGCCCTGGGATGCCGTATAGCTGGTGGAGAGGGCGCCCGCCTCCAGGGAGCCGTGCATGGCGCCGCAGGCGCCCGCCTCCGACTGCATCTCCATGAGCTTGACCGGCTGGCCGAACATATTCAGTTTTCCGTTGGCGGCCCAGGTGTCCACATGCTCCGCCATGGGGCTGGAGGGGGTGATGGGATAGATCGTCGCCACCTCGGTGAACGCATAGCTGGCGTAAGCGGCGGCCTCGTTGCCGTCCATCGTCTTTTTGATCATGAGGCGTAAGCTCCTTTCATCTGGCGATTTAGTCAGATAAACTTATTAGGACACTAAGCAATTCTTATTATCTCACGTCACGCCCCCGTTGTCAAGAAACAAGATGGACGCAAAGCGCCCGTTTCCCGCGCCGCGGGTGCGGACGCGAAAAACGGGCGCTTTTTTGTTGTCTGTCCGGTCAGAGCGCCAGCGAGCCGATGGCGATCTGCCGGCCGCCGGGCTCGTCGAACAGGATGATGCCGTCCCCCCGGATGTTCATCCGGATGGGGGCGTCCACGGGATAGTCCACGCTGCCGAACACCACCGAGGTGAGCATCACGCCGTCCACCAGGGCTTTGACGGTGGTCTCCATGCCGGAGGGCAGGGTGGAATAGGCGATGCCCTGGATGACGCCGTCCGCCTCGATGGGCAGAAATTCCGGCCGGATGCCCACGGTCAGCTCCCCGCCATGGGAGGCGATGGGGCCCCGGGCGGTAAAGCGGACCTCCCGGCCGAACAGCCGCAGCACGGCCTGCTCCCCCTCCCCGCTGACGAACTGGGCGGGGACGAAGTTCATGGTGGGGTTGCCCACGAACTCGGCCACGAACCGGTTGGCCGGCTCGTTGTAGACGGTCAGGGGCGGGGCGTACTGCTGGAGGACGCCGTTGTTCATCAGGCACACCTTGGTGGACAGGGTCATGGCCTCCAGCTGGTCATGGGTGACGTAGACGAAGGTGCTGTTGGTGTCGGAGTGCAGGCGCTTCAGCTCCGTGCGCATCTCCTGGCGCAGCTTGGCATCCAGGTTCGAGAGCGGCTCGTCCATGAACAGCACCTTGGGGCTGGGGGCCAGGGTGCGGGCGATGGCCACCCGCTGCTGCTGGCCGCCGGAGAGCTCCGAGGGGTAGCGCTTTTCAAAGTCCTCGATCTTCAACAGTGCCAGCAGCTCATCCACCCGTTTGCGGATGTCCTGCTTCGACCACTTCAGGTTCTCCAGGCCGAAGGCGATGTTCTGGTACACGGTCATATGGGGCCACAGGGCATAGTTCTGGAACAGGAACCCGATGTCCCGGGCCGCCGGCGGGATATTGATCCCCTTGTCCGCGTCAAAGACCACCTTGCCGTCCAGGGTGATCCGTCCCTCGGTGGGGGTCTCCAGGCCCGCGATCATGCGCAGCGTGGTGGTCTTGCCGCAGCCGGAGGGGCCCAGCAGGGTGATGAAGCCGCGGTCGTCGATCTCCAGGTCCAGATCGTCCACGGCAACGAATTTGCCGAAGCGTTTGGTGATATGTTCCAAGCTGATATGGGGCATGGGTCAACCTCCTATTCCCTTGTCGAAGGATGCGCCGGTCAGTTTGTTGGTCAGGGTGTTGATCAGGATGATGATCAGCACGATCAGCAGCGTCACCGCGCTCCCGTACTGGCTGTAGCCGGTCTCGTTGAAGGAGAACAGCATGGTGGTCAGCAGGTACCGGGCATACGGCACCAGCAGCGTGAACAGCGCCACCTCCCGCATCACGGAGATCACCGGCAGCAGATAGCCGGAGAGGATGCTGCTCTTCTGGATGGGGAACATGATCCGCACCATCCGCTTCCACCAAGGCACGCCCACCACCATGGCCGCCTCCTCGATCTCCGGGGAGATCTGGAGCATGCTGTTGATGCCGCTGCGGGAGGCAAAGGGCAGGAATTTGATGGACGCCACCAGGATCAGCAGCGCGAAGGTCCCGTACAGGAACTTGAAGCCCTGGCTGGTGGCCACAGCCAGATAGATGGTGCCGAAGGCCATGGCCGGCATCAGATACGGGAAGAAGGCCATGCTCTCCACCCAGCGGGACAGCCGGCTGCCTCTCTGGCGCACGCAGGAGTAGCCGATCAGCATGCCGCTGGTGCCCACGATCATCGCCACGATCAGCGCCAGCAGCACCTGCCGGCCCAGCGCCTTCCACATGGTGGGGTTGAGCAGGATGCCGGAGATCATGCCCGTCTCATAGGCGGAGGCCTCCGTGCCGATCCAGAAATGGAGCGTCATGTTGGACAGGTGATAGTTGCCCGGCTGGCGGATCACCGACTCCAGCGCGAAGGAGATCAGCGGCGCGATGGCGAAAAACAGCACGTACGCGCACAGCAGCAGCGAAAGCGGCGTGTTGGCCTTTTTCAGATCCACCAGCGACACCTGGCCGCTCTTGCCGGTGACGGTAGTGTAGCTCTTGCGCTTGCCGGTGACCCACTGGTTCAGCCCCAGGATGAAGCAGCCCAGGGCGATGGACACGAAGGCGATGATGTAGCCCTGGCCCTGGTAGCCGGCGTTGATCAGCGCCCGCATCTTGGTGGAGAGGGTGAATGTCTTTACCGCCGAGCCCAGGAACACCGGCACCGTATAGGAGCTGAAGCCGCTGGAGAAGATCAGCAGGAACGTGGACAGGATGGCGGGCATGACGATGGGCATGGTGATGCGCCGGATGATCTTGAACCGCCCCGCCTTCAAAATGGTGGCGCTCTCCTCCAGGGTGGCGTCCATATTCTTGAGGATGCCGCCGATGAGCAGATACGCAAAGGGCGAATAGTGCAGCGCGATGACGATCACCATGGGGAACAGCCCGTAGACGAACCACTCCGGCATGCAGATGCCGAACATGGACTCCAGCATCCCCACGTTGCCGCCGCCCACCTGGCTGTTCTTGAACACGTTGATCCAGAACAGCGCCAGCGTCCAGGCGGGCATCATATACGGGAACACGAACACCGCGCTGATGAATTTCTTGTATTTCATGTTGGAGCGGGTGATGAACCAGGCCACGGTCCCGCCGATGAGGATGCCCAGCACCCCCGCGCCGATGGCCACCACGAAGGAGTTGCCCAACGGCTTCCAGAAGTTCACCACGCTCCACTCGCTGACCGGGAACAGCCGCTGGAAGTGGTTCCAGGTGAAGCTGCCCTCCGGCAGCCTGAGGAGCTTTTTCTCCGTGCCGATGTGCACTGTGAACATGTTGGAGATCATGGTCAGCAGCGGCAGCACGCTCAGCACGAACAGCACCGTCAGGAAGATCACCAGCAGGATGTTGGACGGCTTGGAGAAGAACGCCTTCATCCTGTGGGACAGTTTTTTCTCGTGCATATTCCATCTCCTCTCCGGGTTTTGAAAAAAGCTGCCGCGAATCGATGCGGCAGCTTTTTTCACTGGGCCCGCCGAAGCGGGCCGAAGGTCAGATCAAAGCTGTTCCAGAGAGAGGATCAGTTGCCCACGCGCACGGCGATGTACTCGAACACGTCCGCGTAGTTGTCATAGATGTAGTCAGCGTCCTCAAAGACCAGCTTGTCGCTCCAGTAATCGTAAGCCTCGTCCTCCAGCTCCTCGGGCTTGGCGATGGAGCTGTTGGGGGAGTAATAGCCCTGGCTGGAGTTCCAGGAGTTCTCGCCGGCGAAGCCCTCTTCGCCCAGCAGGTAGTTGATGAACAGCGCGCAGGTGTAGGGGCACTCGGTGTCCTTGGCCACGGTGGCGTAGACGTTGTACATGAAGCCGGAGAAGCCCTCCACCTCGTTGTTGAACTGCACGACGGTCAGGTTGCCGCGGTCGGCCTCGTCCACCTTGCGCAGCTTGGAGAACACGAACAGGCCCAGGTTGCCGCCGGCGCCGGAGGCGATGCCCTTGGCCATATCGCTGGCGGAGGTGTAGGTGTAGTTCACGTTGGCCAGGAACTTGTCGATCCACTCATAGGAGGCGCTCTCATACTCGTCGCTGGCCCAGGGCTCGCCATAGTAGGCCTCATAGGCGGCGGCCATGCGCTCGGTCCACTCGGGGCTGGTGAGCATGATGAGGAAGTTGATGTTGACGGTCTCGTTGGTGGGGTCCTTGAAGAACACCTTGCCGGACCAGGCGGGCTCGGTCAGCTGCCAGACGTTGGTCAGGCCGATGTCGCCGGCGGTGTTGTTATAGATGAACAGGGAGTCGATGAAGGTGACCACGGCGGGGCTCTGGAACTCTTCCGGGACCACGTCCTTGTACATGTCGGGGAAGTAGCTGTAGGTCAGGCCTTCGTCCAGCATGAAGGTGCGCAGATCGGAGCCGTTCTGGGTCAGGGCCATATCGGCGGAGTTCTCCACGCCGGAGCCGATGGTGTTCTGCAGGATGGTGTAGGTCTCGCCGTCGTCGATCTCGGCGTAGATGACCTTGCCGGCCAGCTCAGGATAGGCGGCCATAAAGTTATCGGCGGCCTTCTCCGCGAAGCTGGTGGTGGAATAGAAATTCAGCTGCGCGCCGGCGGCGACCTCTTCCTTCGCCTTCTCGTACAGCTCCTCGTTGGACATGGACTGGGCGGCGGTCAGGGCGGACTGGACAGCGTCCTCTCCCTCGGCAAAGGCCGCGCCGCAGAACGTAGCGAACAGCATGCAGACCAGCATAAGGCACGCGATGATCCTCTTCATATCATGTTCCTCCTATTTCAAAAATCATGGCAGTCCAACGGGAACGCGGCCGTCCCTGTCGGTTTTTCCACAAAAACAATATTAGCACGTCCTGAAAAATTGTCAATTATTTTCTTTTCCCCCGTCCGCCCCGAAAGTCCGCTCCCGCCGGCGTCTTGTCCGGCGCGCCGGCCTGATGACGGGAAATGGGCAAATTCCTGTTGAGGAATAGAGGAAAATATGGTATGATATTATAATCGCGGTAGCGGGGTACTTTGCGGCGCGGGGCCGCCGGTACCCCTTCAAGGCGCCGGGGGCGCAGGAGGAACGCTATGACGAAGAAAAAGAGCAATGGGACGCTCGGGGCCGACCTGAGCGACAGACAGAAAAAGCAGCAGACAGCGATCCTTGTGATCAGCATACCCGTATGTTTTTTGATCCTGTGCCTGTCCACGACCAACCTGATCAAGGGCGTGACGCTGGCCCTGACGCTGGTGACGCTGGGGTGCGTGATCCTGGTATTCGGAAAGCTCCGGGAGCGGATAGGCCTGCCCATCCTGGTGCTGGGAGCGCTGGTGCTGATGGAGGGGCTCTCCACGCTGTATGCCGACGCGGGGAAATTCGCCCTGCGGGAGTATCTTTACGCGCTGGCAGCCTTTTGCGCGATGCTGCTGCTGCTCTGCTTCGCGCCCAGCCGGGGCATAAAGCCCGAGCGGTGGATCGGGACGGTGCTGACAGGGACGTGCGGTCTGGTGAGCCTCGTCTCCATAGACATGCTCTCCACCCACCTCATCAGCGGTCCGGTCCTGTGGCTGCTGGAGCTGTTCGTGCCGGGTTTCAGCACCTATACCGGCGTGGAATCGGGCGTGCGCATGACGGCCCTGTTCTCCAACGCGAACGTGTATGCGGGCGTCGCGGGCCTGGGCGTGCTGCTGGGCCTGGGGCTGGCCTGCTCCGCGGAGAGCGGCCGGGAGCGGACGGTCCAGACCGTCATCCTGTACATCAACGCGCTGGGGTTCCTTCTCGCCTTCAGCATGGGCGCCACGGCCACCATCGCCCTCGCCTTTCTGGTGCTGCTGGTGCTGGAGCGGCGGGAGCGGCGCATCGGCCTGACGGCGCTGATGCTCCAGACGTTCGTTCTGGGCGTCCTGGCCGCGGCGGTCATATCCCTCACCTCCTTCAAGGCCTGGAGCGGATTCCAGCCCGTGCCGCTGCTGTGCGTGATCCTGGGCGCGGCGGGGCTGTGCCTGGCTGACAAATACGCCGGGCAGCCGCTGGCCCAGAAGCTGGCCGGACGGGGAAAGCTGATTCCCATCATCATTGCCGCGTTGCTGGCCGCGCTGGTCATATTCGGGCTGGCCGCCTACAACCTCACCGGCGGCGTATCCCTTGGCGCGGGCGAGAAGCTGCGCCGGGCGGCCTATCCGGAGCCGGGAGAATACACGCTGACCACGGCAGCGGACGGCGGCCTGACGGTGACCATCGAGAGCCAGGACCGGCAGGAGACCATGATGCACACCAGCACGGTCCTCTACAGCGGCGAGGCGAACGGTGCCGTTTTCACGGTGCCGGAGGACAGCCTGGTGGTCTATTTCAACTTCACCGCCCCGGCGGCGGTACGGGTGGACGCCGTCACCTTTGACGGGGCCGCCGGCTCTGGTTCCGTCCCTCTGGGATACAAGCTCCTGCCGGGCTTCATGGCGAACCGTCTCCAGGGCCTCTGGGCCAACGAGAACGCCATCCAGCGGTTCGTGTTCTTCTCCGACGGCATGAAGATGTTCCGCAAGAGCCCCATCATCGGGCTGGGCATCGGCTCCTATGAGGCATATCTCCGGAGCGTGCAGTCGTTCCCCTACGACACCAAATACGCCCACGACCACTACATCCAGGTGCTGGTGGAGACCGGCCTGGTGGGCTTTGTCCTGTTCGCGGGACTGCTGGTGTGTTCCGCCGCCTGCATCTGGTTCGCCAGGAAAAAGAACGCCCACCCCCTGGTCCCGGCGCTGGGAGCGGCGCTGGCGTTCATGGCGGGGCACGCCGCGGTGGAGGTGGTGTTCTCCTTCGCGGCCTACCTCCCCTTCGCGTTCAGCTGCTTCGCCCTCATTTCCCTGTGTTGCGCGGGCTCGCTGCCGAAGCTCCATCCGGGAAAGAAGCTGCGGACCGCGTCCCTGGCCGTACTGAGCGGCTGGATGGGGATATATATCCTGCTCCTGCTGGGAAATATGCGCGCCGCCGCCATCTTCTCCAAACCGTCGATCTCCTTTGACGACGTGGAGCAGGCCATCACGATCGACCGGTTCGAGTGGGGCGACTATGCGCTGTCCTATCTCAACAGCGCCGCCGACGTGGAGAACGTACCCGAGATCCGCGAGAAGGCGGACAGATACGCCCAGCGGATGAGTACAAAGATGTCCAACTCGGCCCATTACTATATCGCGGAATACTACTTCCGGACCGACCGGCCGGAGGCCGCCATCGCCGCTCTGGAGCAGTATGTGGAAGCCGCGGCCGCGGATGCGAGCGCCTGGAACAAGGCCTTCGACCTGCTGGAGACCTACGCCCAGGACGAGCCGCTCTATCGGGACGCGACCCGGAATCTCGCGCAGATGCTCGAGCAATGGAACGAAGAGAACATGGCGACGATCAGCGTGGATGAGAGCACCTCCGCTTTCATCGCCAGAATGTGCGGGGAATAAGGGGCCGGGCCCATGAACAGAGAGAATCAGAGGATACTCAACCAACTGCATGTACTCAGCGACGGCCTGGTGCTGTTTTTGTCCTTTCCCATCGCGTTCTGGATGCGGTTCTATGTATTCCACGGCAAGATCAGCGTGCCGCTGGTGAACTATATCGTCCTGGGCGTGGTGTATACCGCGGCCCAGCTGTTCACCTACGCGGCCTTCGGGCTGTATCAGGACCTCCACGGCAAACGGCTGCGGGTAGAGCTGCCCCGCCTGTGGGAGGCCACGCTGCTGGATTCCGTGGTGCTGCAGAGCCTGCTGTTCATGAGCTGGGGCATCCATTACTCTCGCGGCCTGCTGCTCATGGCGTTTTTCCTGAGCGTGGGCGTGCTGAGCGCCAAGCGGATCGCCCTGCGCGCGGTCCTGCGCCGGCACCGTGAGTCGAACCGCAGTCTCAAGCAGGTGCTTCTCCTGGGCTCCGGAGCCCTTGCCAAGAAATATCTGGGCGTGATATCGGCCGACCGGATGCTGGGATACGCGCCCATCGGCTATGTGTCCGAGAAAAAGGGGCTCAAGCGCCTTCGCTGGCTGGGCGATTTCGAGAAACTGGGGCAGCTGCTGGAACAGACCCGGCCGGACGAGGTGGTGGCGGCGCTGGAGCCGGAGGACGTCCAGAGGACGCCCGATATCATCGCGGCCTGTGACAGCGCCGGGGTACGCCTGTCCATCATCCCCTTCTTTGCCGACTATATGCCCTCCGCGCCGCAGATCGACGATCTGAACGGCATCCCCCTTATGAACATCCGCCGCATCCCCCTGGACAGCTGGACCAACGCTTTTTGCAAGCGTGCCATGGACATCGTGCTCTCCGCGCTGCTGCTGGTACTCCTGTCCCCGGTGCTGGCCGTGTGCGCGCTGGGCGTGAAGCTCTCCTCCCCCGGGCCCGTCATCTTCCGTCAGGAACGGGTGGGCCGGGATAAAAAGCTGTTTTGGATGTACAAATTCCGCTCCATGCGCGTCAACGACGAGGACACCACCGCCTGGAGCAAGCAGAGCGACGACCGGCGGACCCGCTTTGGCGCGTTCATGCGCAAGTGTTCCCTGGACGAGCTGCCCCAGCTTTGGAACGTGCTGAAAGGGGACATGAGCCTGGTCGGTCCCCGGCCGGAGCTGCCCTATTTCGTGGACCAGTTCCGGGACCAGGTGCCCCTGTATATGGTCAAGCACCAGGTCCGCCCCGGCATCACCGGCTGGGCCCAGGTCCGCGGTCTGCGGGGCGACACCTCCATCCGCGCCCGGATCGAGCACGACATCTATTACATAGAGCATTGGAGCTTCTGGTTTGACCTGCAGATCCTGGTGATGACCGTCTTTGGCGGGAAATTCATCAACGACGAGGAGCTCACGCGAGAGAAGGTGGCCCCGTGAGGACGGCGGGAAGCGTACTCTTCACGGCCTCCGTGTTTTCTCATATCCAGCGGTTCCACCTGCCCTATCTTCGCTGGTTCCGGGAGCAGGGCTGGCGCGTCCATGTGGCCTGCGGCGGGCCGCTGCGGGAGATACCGGAGGCGGACAGAGTCATCAGCATCCCGCTGGAAAAAAAGACGAGCGCCCCATCCAATTTCCGGGCAGCGCTCATGCTGCGCCGGCTGATCGGCCGGGAGCACTACGACCTGATCTCCACCCATACCTCCCTGGCGGCGTTTTTCACAAGGGCCGCCGTCATGGGCATGGCCCGCCGGCCAAAGCTCGTGAACACCGTCCACGGGTACCTGTTCGACGGCGAGACGCCCGCCTTCAAGCGGACCGTCCTGCTGGCGGCGGAGAAGCTCACGGCTGGCCAGACCGACCTGCTGCTCACCATGAACCGGTGGGACTTCGAGTTGGCCCGCTCCGAGCATCTGGGAAAGCGCATAGCGGCCATCCCCGGCATGGGCGTGGATTTCTCCCGCTTGGTGCCGGCAGGTCCATCGGCCGGGCCGCGGCAGCGGGAGGCCTTCGGCATAGGGCCGGACGCCTTCGTGATGGTCTACCCGGCGGAGTTCTCCCAGCGAAAAAGCCAGTCCGTGCTCATCCGCGCCATGGCGGCGCTGCCGGAGGCCGCCGTCCTGGTCCTTCCCGGCGAGGGCGACACATTGGAAGCGTGCAGGACGCTGGCCGCCCAGCTGGCGCTTGGCGGGCGGGTCGTCTTTCCCGGCGAGACGGAGGATATGGCGGCCTGGTATGCCGCGGCGGACGCCGCCGTGCCCGCCAGCCGCAGCGAAGGGATGCCCTTCAACGTGATGGAGGCCATGCACGCGGGTCTGCCGGTGATCGCCAGCGCTGTGAAGGGGCATACCGATCTGATCCGGGATGGAGAGAGCGGCATCCTCTATCCCTATGGCGACGAGGCCGCCTTTGCCGCCGCCGCCAGACGGCTCATGGAGAGCCCCGCGCTCTGCGGCGCCCTTGGGAAGGCTGCCAGCGCCGCCGTGGCGCCGTACTCTCTGGCGCGGGTGTTCCCCCAAGTGACGGCAGAGCTGGAGGCGCTGATCGAGCCGCGCCTGGCTCCCTGACAGTCCCACCATCATAGCGACCCTGCGAGAGCGTGACCGCTCGTGCAGGGTCGTTTCATTATAAATTATAAATTGAAAGCGGAGATCGCGGCCTGGGTTCACGCGCGTCGCTTGGATCTGGGTCCAGACCTTCGCCGGCCGGCATTTCTGTCGGCACTGCTGCTTTTCCATAATGATTATCTGATGGCGAAACGCCGTGAGGCGTTGCGCCGAGCCGCTTTGCGGCTCAGCAAAACAGCTCGCTGTTTTGCCAGACACTCATTGCAATGAACATTGCGCAAATGATCCTCGGATCATTTGCCGCCAAACGAGTCGTTTGGCGGCGAAAACGTTCGTTTTCGCCTTGCGATGATCATTATGCATGATCTCCTGTTATGCCTTTCCGACAAAAATTGGCTATCATAAGCCGGCGCGAAATGCAGAACATATAGCCGGACAGTCGAAGGACGGCAATGCGAAGCGGCTCAGCCGCTTGGCCCGGCCGATCCTCCCGGCGTCCAATGCGACGGAAAGGAGTTAATGGAAATGGCGAATCGTTCCAACCAGCTTGTGAACCCCAATGCCCGCGAGGCGATGAATCGCTTCAAGATGGAAGCCGCCTCCGAGGTCGGCGTCAATCTGAAGCAGGGTTACAACGGCGACCTGACCAGCCGTCAGGCCGGTTCCGTGGGCGGCCAGATGGTCAAAAAGATGTGTCCCGTACGAACTTTGAAATTTAGGCGAAACGACAGGAACGCAATGGGGCATGTGGTGGAGATTAAATACATAACAGGGATCACAATTTAGGAGGGCTTTGAGATGCAAATACTGATCAAATGCGCGTTCAACATGGACACCGCCTGCGTGGAGTTGCGCTTCTCCGACGGCAGCCGGATCGACATCGACACTGTGGGCGTGGAGAATGCGGTGGCCGGTAATCTGTATCAGCGCAGCGAGTTGGACTGGCTGATCTATAACAGGCCGCTGGAATACGCCCACCTCGTCCTCGTAGGGGAGCTGGAGGGGTATCTAAAAGGGACGGCGGAACATAGGCTGGAAGATTAAAGGAACAGCTTTAGCGCGACCCACCGATTAGCAATGACCGGTGGGCCGCGCTATGCCTTTATAGTCTTATTAACGATTCTATAATTTGCATTATGAGAAGTTCGCTGACGGAACCGTAAAATGTATCGAGGACGAGATTCCGTTTGA
>CANQIO010000027.1 GCA_947624065.1 uncultured Oscillospiraceae bacterium
ATGGTGCTGGGCGAGAAGCACGACGTTTCTCGCGACCTGAAGATGACGCGTCCTGCGTTCGGCGGCCACCTGATGGCGAGCATCATCTGCCCGCGGTTCCGTCCGACGATGGCGACGGTGCGGCCGGGCGTGATGAAAAAGCGCGCGTTTGACCAGGCGAAGGCGGACGCGGTGGAGATCGTGAAGCCGGCGTTCGAGCTGTCCGAGGCGGACCTGCAGACGGAAGTGCTGGAGGTGAAGAAGGCGGCGAAGAAGCTGGTGGACCTGATCGGCGCGGACTTCATCGTCTCTGTAGGCCGTGGCATCAGCAAGGACGTGGAAGGCGGCATCAAGCTGGCGGAGGAGCTGGCGGAAGAGCTGGGCGGCGTTGTCGGCGGGAGCCGTGCGGTGATCGACTCTGGCTGGCTCTCTGCTGACCACCAGGTAGGCCAGACGGGCAAGACGGTGCACCCGAAGGTATACATCGCGCTGGGGATCAGTGGAGCGATCCAGCACAAGGCTGGCATGCAGGACAGTGAGTGCATCATCGCGGTGAACAAGAACGAGACGGCGCCGATCTTCGAGATCGCGGACTACGGCATCTGCGGGGACCTGTTCAAGGTGACGCCGATGCTGACGGAGGCCATCCGCGCCGCCAAGGCCGCCAAGTAAGGCGATACAAGACCATACAAAAACCCCGCCCCCTTTCCCGTGGGAAAGGGGGCGGGTCTTATCTTGATGGCGCGCAGGTCACTCCATATCCGCCATCATGGTCTCCATGACCGGCTGCAGCACCGGGGTCACCACGTCGGCCAGCAGCGTGCTCAGCGCCTCCCCGAGCACATCGAACGCCTGCTCGGCGCCCATGTCGCTCAGCACGGTCAGCCCCTCCGGAACGATGGAGTCCGGGCCGAAGATCATGCCGTCCAGGGCGCTTTCCGTAACGGTAAAGCTGACGGCCGTGCCCGTCATCGTCTCCGGGTCGTCCCCCTCCGCGATGCCGAAGGAGTAGGACGTGGTGACGCCCGTCTCCGTGACCAGCTGA
Source organism: uncultured Oscillospiraceae bacterium (assembly GCA_947624065.1). Lineage (GTDB taxonomy): Bacteria > Bacillota > Clostridia > Oscillospirales > Oscillospiraceae > CAJOIG01. The sequence continues at coordinate 1,025 of CANQIO010000027.1, forward strand.
TTGTAGCCGGCGCCGACGCTGTAGGTGGACTCCGCGTCCACGCTGGTGATGTTCACCTGGCCGATGCTGGCCGTCTCGCCGTTGTAAAAGACACCGTTCATTGTGTACTCGATGCCGGACTGGCGGATCTCGTCCCCCATGCCGAGGGGCTCGCCGTCCACGCGGATCATATCCAGGATCTGACAGATCGTCTCGAGATCGACCGTCAGGGTCCGCACCTGATAGTCGCCCTCGGGCAGTTCAAAAGTGCTGCCGTTGGGATCGTACTCCATGCCGCCCATGTGGACGGTCTCCGGCTCGCTGACGCAGCCGGCGATCACCTCCGCGATGTCGCCCTCGATGGTGATCTCGGGGATGATGATCTCCGCCTCAGGCGCCTCATCCTCCGCGGGCGCCTCGTCCTCCGCAGGCGCTTTCTCTCCCGCGGGCGCCTCGTCCCCTTCGGGCGTCTCGATCACCGTGATGGTCTTCCGCTGTACGGGTCCCGGGGCCAGGAAGCTGTCCACGATGCTCCGGGCCACGTCGGTCGTGTCGATGCTCTCCAGCAGCTCGATCAGCCCGTCGATCCCGCTCTGCATCACGTTGGCCAGAACGACCACCGGGTCGACGGCAAGGTCCTCATGGCCCAGGGTCTCGCTCCGCAGATGCAGCACCAGCAGGCCGTCCGCCATCGTGAGGCCGATCTGGCCCACGGTCTGCCCGTCCACGTCGATGTGCAGCAGACCTGCGTCGCCCGCCGGTGCCACGTCCAGCGTCACGCTGGCATGGGACAGGTCGATGACCTGGCTGTCGGAGACGATATAGACGTCCGAGAGCGTGTGGCTGTGACCGGCGGCCTCGTCCTCCGCCGCGCAGGCATAGGCGCCGGTGCCCAGCAGGAGCGCGGCGCTCAGCAGCAGAGCAAGGAACTTTTTCATTGGATATACCTCCCTTTCGATGATCATTGTCGTTGTGATCGCCCCGGCCGGCACCGCTCGCGTGCCCGCCGGCAGGAAAACCGGGGCCGGCCGTCTCCGGGCGGGAACAGAAAAGCTTTGCTTCCAATCGAAGAATATGGTATAACAAGCGCATAGAGGCTGTTTGCTTTCCGTACCGGCGCGCCGGCGGGAAAAGCATTCCGTGACGAAAGGAGGACGGCCGCTATGTATGAGATCGCCATCTGCGACGACGACAGCGCCTTTGCCCAGGAGCTGGAGGGGATGCTGTCCGAGCTGTTTTTGCAGCGGGGCGTGAACTGCCGCGTCTCGCGTTATTCCGATCCCACCCAGCTGATGGACGCTCTGGCGCGGGGCGCCAACTGCGACCTGCTGTTTCAGGACATCCTCTTCGGCGAGGAGCGGGGGCTCCGCTTCGCGCGGCTGCTGCGGGAGCGGAACTGGGACCTGGACCTGGTGTTTGTGACCAGCAGCCCCGAATATGCTGTGGCGGGCTACGATGTCCGTCCGCTGCACTATCTGCTCAAGCCGATCCGGCGGGAGCAGCTCGAGCAGGCGCTGGATCGCTTTCTGGAGAGCCGCACGCCCTGCACGCTGTGCCTCACCACGCCCACCAGCACCGTGCGCCTGCCCATATCGGAGATCCTCTACTTCGAGATCTACAACCACACCGTCGTGATCCACCTGCAAAACGGCGGGGACCGCTCCTGGCGGTGCACGCTCCACGATCTGGAGAGCACACTGCCGCCGGACCGGTTCGCGCGCATCCATCGGAGCTTCCTGGTCAACCTGGAGCACGTCGCTGAGATCGAGCGCGACCGGGTCCGGCTGACCTCGGGCGACTATGTGCCCATCAGCAAAAACGCCTATGCCAACCTGCAGCTGAGCCTGGTCGCCTTTGACCGCCGCCGGCACGCCTCCGGCTAACGCTCCCGCAGGCAGAGGTCGCTCATCACCGAGAACTCCACTCGGGTGTGCTCCACCACCAGGACGCTGTCATATTTCTCCGCGATCCGGCGCATCGCCGCGAGGCCGTAGCCGTGCCGCGGGCGGGTCCCCTCTTTTCCGGCCTCGTCCGGCGCGCTGTTGACGCACTGGATGAAGAGGAACTTCTCCCGCAGCCGCATCTCCACCTTGATATAGCGCTCCCGGCCGGGCTCCATCCTCTCGCATGCCTCCAGGGCGTTTTGCAGCATATTGCTCAAAAGCACGCTCAGATCCTCATCCGCGATGTTCAGCTCCGGCGGCACGTTCAGCCGGTGCTCCACCCGGATCTTTTGCTCCTTGGCCCGATCCAGATAGCTGCCAGCGATCACGTTCACCAGCACGTTCTGGCTGTAGCGCCCTGTGGGCAGCTGCTCCAGGTCGCCGGCGACGGCGTCCACATAGCTGTTCGCCCTCTGGATGTCGCCGCTCTGCAAAAGGGCGGACAGGGCGGTCATATGGTGGCGCATCTCATGGTGCAGGGCGTTGGTGGCGTTCTCCGCCGCCAGCATGCGCTCATAGCTCTCCATGGTCCGCCGCTCCCGCTCCCGGAGCACGGCCACCGTCCGGCGGTTGAGCATCGTGCGCCGGACCACCTCGACCAGCATCGTCGCCACCGTCAGGTAGGAGATGATATCGGTGATAGGCGTCACCACGGCCCAGTAATTCCCCATGAGCAGGGAGGTCCATACCCCCTCCCGCAGATAGCTGCCCGCGCCACCCCAGGCGCGGAACCTGTCGCTCATATACAGGGCCGCGACCGCGGCGCCCATGAGCCCGTAGCGGAGCATTTTCTTCCACTCCAGACGGCCTTCCCTTCGCTGCTGCACGGTCTCAGCGCAGAACGCCGCGCCCACCGTCAGCAGCACCAGCAGGGCCCCCGGCCCGGTCATGCTCGCGGTCCCAGGGTCGTTCTGATAGAGGATCACGCCCTCCTGCACGACCTCATATACCGCCCAGGCCGCGATCATGCCGCAAAGCGGCAGCCTCCACCGCGGCCCCAGCCGGAGCGCGATATAGAGATACAGCGGCGTCATATACACCGGTCTCAGGACCCGCAGGTCCAGCCGCGAGGTCAGGACGCTGTAATATCCCGCGCTGGAGTTGTAGGCCTCGTTCAGGAACAGCATCAAAAAATACAGGCACAGCAGCAGCGTTTTGCCGTCCGGGTTGCGGTTGTTCCAGCTATCCAGCAAGAACACGCCCGCCAGCGCGATCGCCAGGATCGCGTAGATGGTCATGGCGATGTTGTACCGCACAGCGAACACGGCCATGGGCGCCATCTTCGCGTCATCATTGGTGAGGATCGGGTACTGCACCCGCAGCCCTTCCTGCCCCTCCGGGAAGTAGGTGATCATGGAGAGCTCCCGGCCCGGATAGTCCTCCGGCAGGGACATGCTCACGTATTGCCAGTCCTCTCCCCGCATGCTCCACAGCCGGTCCCACTGCGCCTGGTCCGGGCGCACGAAGCCGTCGGCCTCCCGCTCCAGCTGTCCGAAGTCGGAATAGAACAGCTCGCCGTCCAAAAAGACCTCTATCCCCTCCTGTTGGCTGGACCATTCCAGCTCAGCGGCGGGGATGTCCTCCGTCATCGTACGCGTGATGCGTATGGCCTGGGCCCCCTCGGGCACGGCGACGCCGAGCTTCAGATACTCCGGCTCATACGCCCGTACCTCGCCGCCGATGAGCAGCTCATAACGCCAGCCGCGGCGTACGTCCAGCGCTTCCGTCAGATAGATCTCCTCTTTGTCCGTGGTGCCCAGCAGGGAAAAAGCGACGACCACCAGCGACGCCACGGCCAGTATCACGGCCACGCCGCAGACATATCGCCATTTGAATCCCCTTCTCACCGTCGATCCCTCCCTGCCCCGAGCTGCCGGCGCTGATCATTATCCTGATAAATACTGTACTGTGGATACCAGATCTTGTCAACTGCCCGGGCGCGAACGGCCAAAATCCGTCGTGAAAAGCCCGCGGCCGGAGGGCAAACCGGAAAACGGTTGTGGCTCCTCGCAAAAGTTCCCGCCCCTGGTATGGGGCGGGAACTCATTTGTGCATATATCAGAACGCGTAGCTCTTGCAGACAGGGGAGTTGGCCTCGGCAGACGCCTTGTCGTACCAGACCAGGTTGTTGCCGCTGGCCTTGTCGAACAGCTGGATCAGTTCGGGCTTGGTGCTGAACTTCACCGTCGCGCCCATGCTCACGTCCACCTCCAGGTCCACGGTGGGGATGACCATGACCACTTCGTCGCCGTTGCTGTCCGCGTGCAGGTGCACCTCGGAGCCCATCATCTCGTTCACGACGATCTTCGCCTCCAGGTCGCCCTCGCCCACGCTGATGTGCTGGGGACGGATGCCCGCGATGATCTCGCAGGGCTGCTGGCCGTTCTGCTTGAGGGCCTTCTGCTGGAAGTCGCTCAGCTTGAACTTTGCGTCGCGGATCTGGGCGTAATACACGCCGTCCTGAAGCAGCAGATGGCAGTTGTCGAAGAAGTTCATCACCGGCATGCCGATGAAGCCGGCCACGAACAGGTTCACGGGCTTGTCGAACACCTCGCCCGGCGTGCCGATCTGGTTCACGAAGCCGTCCTTCATGATGACGATCCGGTCGCCCAGGGTCATGGCCTCGGTCTGGTCATGGGTGACGTACATGAACGTGGTGTTGATGCGGCTGCGCAGCTTGATGATCTCCGCACGCATCTGGTTACGCAGCTTCGCGTCCAGGTTGGACAGAGGCTCGTCCATCAGGAACACCTTCGGGTCACGGACCATGGCGCGGCCGATGGCAACACGCTGGCGCTGGCCGCCGGACAGAGCCTTGGGCTTACGCTCCAGGTACTGGGTGATGTCCAGGATCGCCGCGACTTCCTTGACCTTCTTGTCGATCTCCTGCTTGGGGACCTTCTTCAGCTTCAGGGCGAAAGCCATGTTGTCATACACGCTCATGTGGGGATACAGCGCGTAGGACTGGAACACCATGGCGATGTCCCGATCCTTGGGCTCCACGTTGTTGCAGAGCTTGCCGTCTATGTACAGCTCGCCCTCGGTGATGTCCTCCAGGCCGGCCACCATACGCAGGGTAGTGGACTTGCCGCAGCCGGAGGGGCCGACCAGCACGATGAACTCCTTGTCCGCGATGTTCAGGTTCACATCGTGCACGGCCGTGACGCCGCCGTCATAGACTTTCTTCAGACCTTTGATAACAACTTCGGACATAAACTCAGCTCTGACCGCCGGGCCTCCGCCCTGGCCGTCTCGCGTCGTCCACATGGGACGAACCGCATTACGGCAGGTCTCCACACTGCCGCACCGCGAGCCACGCGGGAAATCGATTCCTCCTTTTTTATGTACGGAGGACCAATAAGTGGAGTGGTCCTCCGCCATTGGATTACAGAATAATAATAGTATGGAATGGGGATTTAGTCAAGACCTTTTTGCGTCCCGACGGGAATATCGCGTCAGTAATACCGCCGCCGGATCATGTCCAGAAAGTCTCCGCTCAGATAGGCCTCCATCTTGCGGAAGGTGTCCTCGTTGCGGATGAGCCGGCCCGGCTGCTGGTACTGCACCCAGGCCATGGCGCACCAGGTGACGCCCCGCAGGCAGGTGATGGGGATGAACAGCGCCAGCCGCTGCCGCAGCCCGTCTGTGTCGAAGCGGCCGGCCGCCGCCCGGATGTATCGGTCGGTGAATGCGTCCATCTCCTCCGGCGTCAGGATCACGTCCGTTTTCCAGAAGGTGGTGGTAGGCGCCAGAAAATGGCCCAGGTCCTGGGCCGGATCGCCGTAGAGCGGCTTTTCCCAGTCCACCAGATAGCAGGGCCGCCCCGGCCCGTTGACCAGGAAATTACCGGAGTTGAGCTCCGTATTGATGCAGCAGCGGTATCCCCCCATATGCCGGGCGGCCTCCGCCTTGGCCCGGCCGGCCGCCAGCAGCCGCCGGATGCGGTCCGCGACGGCCCTGTCCGCCAGGGGCGAGTCGTAATAGGTCCGCACCATCTGCTCGCATTCGTCCAATATGGCCCCCAGCGGGTCCTCCGGCGAGAGCAGCCCGGAGGCCGGCCCGTCCACTGGCACGCTGTGGATGTCCGCCAGACACGCCGCCGCGGCGTCCATATCCCGGCGGTAGTCCAGCGCCCGGCCGGGCAGGAATTCCATCACCATCACCCCATAGGGCAGGTGCTCCCGGCTGCCGTCCGCATAGAGCGCCGCCGGCGTCCGGCCGGACGGCTCCAAAAGGCGCAGGGCGCTGTATTCATATCCGATCTGGTCGGCCAGATGCATCTGGCTGCCGGTATTGACCCGCAGCACCAGGGGCCGGCCCGTCACCGGGTGGGTGAATGCGTAGTTGATGTTGTACTCCCCCTGGGCCAGCAGCCGCGGCGCGATCTCCGCCCCGGCCGGGATGTCCAGCGCCTGGCGGAACGCCGGCCGGCGGATATAGTCCCTCAGGCCCGGTATCCTGTTCATGCCGTCCCCTCTTCCTTGAAATAGACCGCCCGGCCCGGATCGGCCTCCAGGCCCGTCCGGCTGCCAACGGAAAGGCCCATGTCCGCCAGCGCCCCCGCGGTGACGCTGCAGGTGACGGCGCCCGCCGGACCGGCCAGCGTCAGCTCCGCCGTCTCCCCCAGAAAGTCGATCCCCGTCACGGTGTAGCCGCCGCCCGGCACGGCGCGCACATCGAAGGGCCGGACGGCCGCCGTCCAGGCCCCGTCCTCCAGCGGGCAGGGCCAGGTACCCAGGGCACAGGAGAACGCCCCTCCCGCCGCCCTTCCGGGCAGACAGTTGATCTTGCCGAAATACGCCGCCACCGCTCGGGAGGCGGGACGCCAGAAGATCTCCTCCGGCGTGCCGCACTGGAGGATGCGCCCGTCCTGCATCAGGGCCACCCGGTCCGCCAGGCGCAGCGCCTCCTGCCGGTCGTGGGTGATGAGCACGGTGGTCAGGCCCTTTTCCCGATGGAGCTTCTTCACCAGCCGCCCCATCTCGTCCCGCAGCCCCTCGTTCAGCCCCGAGAAGGGCTCGTCCAGCAGCAGCAGCCGGGGCTCCGCCGCCAGGGCCCTGGCCAGGGCCACCCGCTGCATCTGGCCGCCGGACAGTTCCCGGATGCGCCGCCGCCCATAGCCGGGCAGCTGCACGTCCTCCAAAAGCCGCTCCACGACCTGGGCCGTCTCCGCCTTGGGCCGCTTTTTCAGCGCCATGGAGAAGGCGATGTTGTCAAACACCGTCATATGGGGAAACAGCCGCAGGTTCTGGAACACGATGACCGTTCCCCGCCGCTCCGGCGGCACGCCCGCCAGGGACCTTCCGTCGGCGCGGATCTCGCCGGAACGGATGTCCAGCAGTCCCGCGACGCTCTGGATGAGCGTGCTCTTGCCGCATCCCGACTGGCCCAGCAGGGCCACGAATTCCCCGTCGGCGACGTCCAGGTCCACCCCGTGGAGGATCTCTGTGCCCTGCAGGCATACCCGCAGTTCGCTGATGGACAGCTCCATGTTCTCTCGCTCTCTATCCGTAAAAATTTCCGCCGCCGTGGCGCATCCACCGGCGGGCCAGCTTTTCAAACAGCACCAGCAGCAGGAACGTGACCGCCAGGAAGATCGCGCTGTACACGCTGGCGATGTTCCGCTCCCCGCCCTGGAGATAAGGCACCATGACCATGGTGAAGGTCTTTACCTGCCCGCCGCCCAGCAGCAGCGTCAGGAAATACTGGCTGAAGGAGACGATATAGGCCATGCTGAACGCCGCCAGCAGCACCGGCGTGAGCAGCGGCAGCGTGACCTTTCTGAACGCGCACAGGCCGGAGGCGCCCAGCACGCGGGCCTGTTCCTCCAGCCCGACGCCCAGCGCGCGGGTGCCGTCCGTGAGCAGGTACACCGCGTAGGGCAGCGAGTACAAAAGATGCGCGATGATCACCCCGTGGACGGTGTTGTTCAGTCCCAGGCGGATGAACGTCACCTGCACCCCCATGGCGAACACCGTCACCGGCACCATCAGAGGCAGGGAGGTGAAAAATACCGCCGCGCCCCGGCCGGGAAAGTCATAGAGGACGATGGCCCTGGCGGTCATCAGACCGATCAGGACGCTCAGCGCCGCCACCGCCAGCGAGATGCCCACGCTGGAGGCCAGCACGCCCGCCAGCTGCCCGGTCCGATGCAGCACCTCACGCACCGCCCGCAGAGAGAAGGTCTGGGGCCACAGGGCCGGCCAGGCCCATCGCTCCGTGAACACCCACACCAGCATCACCAGCATGGGCAGCAGGATGACCGCCGCCCCGGCCGTCAGCAGCGCGCCGGACCAAATGCGTTTTCTTCTCATCGCGCGCCGCCTCTCTCCCGCAGGGCCGCCACCTTCCGGCACATCAGCGCGTAGTAGGCCAGCGCGCTGAGCACCGAGATGAGAATGACCACTCCGTTCAGCGCCATGGCATAGGGCCGGTGGCGCATATCCGGGTGGACATACTCGATATAGGCCAGCACCGGCAGCGCCTTGGGGGCGGTGGCCCCCAGCAGGAAGGGCAGCTCATAGGCCCCCAGGGCGAACACGAAGATGATGAGAAAGCCGCTGAGAACGGTATCCCGGCACAGCGGCAGCGTCACCTTGCGGAATGCCCGCCAGGGCCCGGCCCCCAGGTTGACGGCCGCCTGGCCCAGGCTGCCGTCGATGTTCGCCATCAGCGCCAGGACGAAATAGACGATGAAGGGCGTCTCCTTCCACACATAGGCCAGAATGACGCCCACGCCCCAGCCGTCGTACAGCAGCGCCGGGAACTGGCTCTGCTCGTCGATGAGTCCGCACAGGCAGGCCAGCCGGGCCAGCAGCCCGTTCTGGGAGCACAGCAGCACGGTCAGCAGCGCCACCACCACATGGGGCACCGCGATGGGCAGCCGCACCAGTCCCACCAGCCGGTCATGGGCCCGGCGGCTGAGCACCAGCACCGCGCAGATCCCCACCCCCGCCGCCGTGGCGATGAGCGCGGAGACGGCCGCAGTGCGCAGACTGTACAGCACCGCGCGGACCATATCCGGCCGGGTGAACGCCTCCCGGTAGTAGTCGAGGGTGGGCTCCGTCAGCCCCAGAGCGGGCATCAGGCCCAGGCTCTGGCCGATCCCCGCCGCCAAGCCCGCCAAAAACAGCGCCGACAGGAGGATGTGGGGCAAAAGCAGCAGATAAGGCGCGGCTTTGCGCGCTCTCACTTGCCCACGACCTCTTCCAGCCATATCTGCTCGATGACCGGCACCAGCTCCGCGGGCATCTCCGGCAGGCGCTTGGCCAGCAGCTCGTCCTGGGGGATGCTCCCCGCACCCAGCTCCACCGCGTCGAAGGCCGCCTTTTGCCCGTCGGACAGCTTTTCATAGTCCACCACCGGCAGCACCTTCAGCACCCTGTAGCGGTCCGCCTGCACCTCCGGGGTCATCATCTCGTTGATGGCCACCATGGCGCCGGCCTTATTGCCGGAGTTGGCGGCAATGGCCATGAAGTTGGTATTGCCGATGGTGCCCTTGTCGAACTGGAAGGTCTGGGTGGTGGGGGTATAGGTCCCGTTTTCGATCTTCACGGTGGGCGAATAGGCCTCATAGGTCATGTTCAGCACCAGCTCCCCGTCGGCGAACATGTTGTCCACGGCGGTGGAGGACTCGGGGAAGGTCCTGCCCTCGTTCCACAGATAGGGATTGAGCTGGCGCAGATACTCCAGCGCCGGCTCGATGGCCGCCTTCACGGTCTGCTTGTCCGGCTCCATGTCCAGAAACTGCTCGTAGCCGCAGATGTCATAGATGACGTTGCGCACGAACACGCTCCCGGTGAAGTCCGGCAGCGCGGGATAAGTCACCTTGCCGGGATGGTCCTTGACGAACTGCATCAGCTCGTCGGTGTCATGGGGCAGGTCCGGCGTCACCGCCGTGTCCGCGATGAGCACCATCTGTGCCTTGCCATAGGGGGCCTCGTAGCCCTCGATGGGATAGGCGAAATCCAGCGTCACGTCCTCGGAGGACACGTCGATATAATCCTGGAAGCTGGGCAGCCTGTCCGCGAAGGGGCCGTAGAGCATGCCGTTCTCCTTGGCGGACTGGAAGTTCTCGCCGTTGATCCAGATCATGTCGATGCTCCCGTCCTGTTCCCCGGCCTGGATCTCGCCGGAGAGCTGGCTGAGCACCTGGTCGATGTCCATGGGCACCCGCTCCATGGTGATGTCATATTTCTCCTTCATCCGGGGCGCGAACACGTCGTCCAGCCACTGGTTGAGAAGCTCGTCGCCGCCCCAGCCGTAGAAGGTCACCGTGGTCCCCCGGGCCGCTTGCTTCATCTCCTCGAAGGACATGTCTGCCACGTCCTTATCGGCCAGCGGGTCCCCCGCCGTTTTCCCGCCGCCGCAGGATGCCAGCAGCACCATCAGGCACGCCAGTGCCAGCGCCATGAGCTTTTTCATGTTTCTCTCCTCCTCATTCTTCTTATCGGATATCTTTGTAGAGCGCGGCGATGGTGTCCACATCCACGCCCTTTCGATACAGTGCCCGCAGCCGCCACATCCGGGCCATGACGGGGAGCGGTCCGCCCTGGCGAAAGCGCCGGTCCGACGTGACGAGGGGCGAGCGCGTCATGCCGAATCGCTCCCCCCTGGCCCGCAGATCCAGAGAAAACTGGTAGTCCTCCATGATGGGCAGGTCCGGAAAGCCGCCCATGTCGAAAAACAGCTCCCGCCGGATGAAGATGCCCTGGTCCCCAAAGGCGATGCCCCGTAGCTTCACCCGCAGATTGGACATCAGCTGACAGTTTTTGATCCAGAGGTTGCGGCTCCGGAAGGCGATGCCGAAGCAGCCCGCCCGATGGGAGGCCATGACCGCCCCGATCTCGTCCACCGCGCCGTCCGGCAGCAGGCTGTCCGCGTGCAGGAACAGCAGCACGTCGCCCCCGCTGGCCGCCGCGCCGGCGTTCATCTGCTTTGCCCGGCCCTTTTCGCTTTGCAGCGCCCGGCACCAAGCCGGGATCATCTCCATCGTTCGGTCGGTGCTGCCGCCGTCCGCGAACAGGATCTCCGCCCGGCCCCGGAGCTGCTCCAGCGTGGCCAGCAGGGCCGGCAGGGCCTTTTCCTCGTTGTAGACCGGGATGATGACCGAGAGGTTCACAGCGCCCTCCTTGCCCGGTTGAGCAGCGATCCCATCCCCAGGGGCACCGCCTCGTCCACGCCCAGGATCAGGGGCAGCAGGTGATGGGCCCCCTCCATGCCCCGGCGGCGGAAGCTGCCCACGCAGGAGGCGCAGTAGGTATAGAGCTCACCGCCCCGCTCCACGGCCGTTTCCGCCATGGCTCTCGCTGTCTCCGGCTCCCTGGCCGCCGCGCATCCGCCCAGGCCGCAGCACTGCACATCGGCGAAAGCGTCCAGTACCTCTCCCTCCAGGAAGGGGAGGATGTCCCGGAAAAAGCGCTTCTCCGCCCGGTCCGGGCAGGGGAAATACAGCGGGAACGCATCCCGCCGGACAGGCGCGCCCTCGCCCAGCTGCCGCAGCTTTTCATAGACCGTCACCATGGGGATGGTGAGCTTGTCCGCCAGGAACCGGTAGCAGTTGGGACAGACCATCACCAGCTCCTCCACGCCCCGGTCCCGGAGCCTGGCCTCCATCCGGCGGACATGCTCCTGTGCCTCCGCCTCCAGGCCCAGCTCGCTGACCGGCTTTTCGCAGCAGTCATAGACCACGCCCACGCCGTATTTTTCCATGACGGACACCAGCTTCGCCGTGGTCTTGGGGTAAAAGGACGGGAAGTTGCAGCCCGGAAACAGGACCGAGCGGCCCTTCCCGCCCCGGTAATTGGAGAATTTATAGGGGGCCTTTTCCCACAGCAGCAGCCGGTACGCCGGGTCCCGGCGCAGCGCCTTTCCATCCCCCGCCTGCCGCCGGCGCAGCTGGAGCGCCAGCGCCGCCCCGTCGATGCCCATGGGGCAGACGGCGGCGCATCGCTCGCAGAGAAAGCAGCTGTAGGCGAGCTCCGGCCGCTCTGCCAGCCCCGCCAGATCCAGCCCGTACCTTGCCAGGAAAAGGCACCCGGCCGCGCACCGGCCGCAGTGTACGCATTTTCCCGTGTCCACGCTCATTCCCCGCGAAGCCTCCCCTTCATCTCCCGTGCCAGCCAGCGGCCGGTGTGGGTCGCCTCCATGGCGGGCGTCCCCGCCCAGGCGGCATAGAGGGCCGCCAGATCCTCCGGCGTGTCCACGTCCCGGCAGGTCCCGGCCAGCGCCACCCGCAGCCCCGCCCGGCGCAGCGCGGCCGCCGTCTCTTCCAATACGGTCCCCGTCCCGTACCGGCGCACATCCCACGCCGCCGGCTGGGGCCGGGTCATGCCGATGAGATAATAGCCGCCGTCCTCCGTGGGGCCCAGGACCACGTCGCTGTCGTCCAGGGCGTCGAAGGCGCCGCGCACCGTCTCCGCCGTCAGCTGGGGGATGTCCGTCCCCACCAGCACCGCCGCCGCATAGCCCATGGAAAACGCGTCCCGGAGCGCCGCGTCCATCCGTTGACCCAGGTCCTGTCCCGCTTGGGCATACATGGCCGCGTCCCGTCCCAGCAGCGCCTCCAACAGACCCCGCCGGTCCTCCGGCGTATAATAGACCAGCACATCCGCGCCGGCCCCGGCGCAGGCGTCATAGGCGTCCAGGATGAACTGGCTGTGCAGCGCCGCGCATTCCTCCCCGGACAGAAAGGGCATCAGCCGGGTCTTGGTCTGGCCCGGCACAGGCGCGCGCGTGAACAATATGACCGCTCTGCGCATGCGCGCCTCCCCTCTCAACGCTCCGCCGCCCCGTCCTTCCGGGCGGGCTTATCCAGATATTTCCTCTTGACGAACCATCCCAAAAGCACCACCAGGACCAGCAGCCCTCCCGCCGCGGCGAAATAGGCCCATCTGTGGCTCTGGGCGGTGAAGCCCACGGACCCCACCGTGAACAGCGCCACGCCGGGGATCATGAACAGGAACGTATACACCGAATAGGCCGTCAGCGAGATGTCCGTGACGCCGTAGGCGAAGTTCTGCAGGTTATAGGGAAACAGCGGCACCAGCCGCGTAATCATCAGCAGCACGATGTCGCTGCGGCCCGCGTCCTCGAACAGCAGCCGGCGCAGCAGGGCGTTTTTCTCCACCAGGGGCTTGACCGTGTCCTTGAGAAAGAACCGGCCCGCCAGGAACGCGGCGATGGCGCCCAGGGTGGTGGCGACAAGGCACAAAAGCGTCCCCAGCCACGGCCCGAACAGCACCCCCGCGATCACCGCGAAGGTGACCCCCGGCAGGGAGAGCGCCACGCATCCCACCACCGTCAGCACGCAGTAGAGCGCCGCCGCCCGCAGCAGATCCTCCCGGACCGCCGCCGTCAGCATCGCAAGGCCGCCCTCGCCCCGCAGATAGTCCGACCAGCCATAGACATGGTCCAGCGCCAGCACCAGCGCGATGACGGCGGCGAAAACGGCCGGCTTCCAAAACCGCCTCAAGGCTCGCTCTTCCCCTCGCCGTCCGCGTCCTGCGCCGCGGCCTTGGCCTTCTGGCGGCTGACCCAGACGGACCGGATGATGGTCACCAGGATGGCCAGGGCGAACAGGCACAGAAGCCCAGTGAACAGCAGCCGCGCCCCGCCGGTGAGCATGCCGCCCACATAGGAGTACACGATGGTGGCCGGCAGCTGGCCGATGCCGGTGGCGATGAAAAATTCCCAAAAGCCCATGCTGGTGAGGCCGGCGGCATAGCTGACCAGGTCGAAGGAGATGAACGGCAGCAGCCGGGCCACCAGGATGCTCTTGCGGCCGTATTTCTCAAAGAAGCCGTCGATCTGCTCCAGGGCGTGGGCCGTGCACAGCTTCACCACCACGTCCCGGCCCAGGATGCGGGCGATGTAGAAGCACACCGCCGCCCCCGCCATGGCCGAGGTCCAGGACAGGATGGCCCCCTGCCACCAGCCGAACAGGTTGGCGTTGGCCAGCGTGATGAAAAACGCCGGCAGCGGCGCCGCCACGGACTGGAAGATCATCAGCAGGAAGGACACCGCCATGGCCCAGGGGCCGTACTTGGCGATGAAGGCGCGCATGGCCTCGAAGTCCCCGGTGCGGAACATATCCACCAGGGAGTTGACCGCCTTGTGGGCCGACGGCACCGCCAGATAGACGATCACCGCCGCAAGGATGACCGCCAGCAATATGATCTTGCCCGCCCAGCCGGAGCCCTTTTTCGGCGCGGCGGCCGGGGTCTTTACCGTATCAGAAGTCTTATCATTCATCGTTTTCCTCCCTCCCAGCAGGGCACCCAGCAGGGACGCCGCGCCCTGGACCAGCACCTTTCCTCTGTATCGCAAAAGCGCGCCATGGGTCTCATGGCGCGCCTTGCGGTCCGTCGATCTCAGTTCGACCTGGCCGTCAGGCCGGGTCTCTGTTTATCAAAGCGACCAGCGCGAAGCCGCCTATCAGGACGACCAGGATGACGCCAAAAACGGCGCCTTTCGACACGGTCTGCCGGTGCAGGGCGATACGCACGGTGAACAGCACCTTCGCCAGCAGCTCCTGCCGGTATATGAATCGGTATACGCACACCAGTATCGCCCCGCACAGGCCCAGGTCGCACAGGCTCCACAGGGCCCCCAGCGCCCGGTCTTTCCAAAGGGACACCGCTCCCAGCAAGATGCTGAAACCGATAAACGCCGCCAGGAACAACGTCCCCATATTGATCTGCATGCAGATGATGACAGAGCGCACACAGAGCATCGTAAGCAGTCCGGCGAGGATAAGGCCATTATAGGCCGCACCGACCACTTTTTTTATCATTTCCCGACCGTGAAGGTCACGATGACATGCTCACCGGCGGCAGGCATCATCTCGCTGGGCCCGAAGGTGATGGGCTCCTTATACTGATAGGCAGCGTTGCTGCTGATGCCCGCGGGGCAGCTCTCCAGGCACATGACACACCCGGTGCCCAGGTTCTGGTTGTTGTCCAGGTTGCCGCCGAAGCGGATGTCCATATCCCGTGCCTCGGAGGCGGTGAACAGATCCGCGAAGGAGCAGCTCTCCCCACCTATCTGCACCATCACGTCCAGGCCGGTGCCCTCGATGATGCCGTCGTCATCCTCCAGGGCGATGTTGTTGCCGTCCTCCGCGCCCAGCTGCTTGAGGGCGTCGTAGAAATCCTTGGACAGCGCGGCCGTGGTGAACAGGGTCTTGTCCGCGTTGGAGCCGTCCTGGTTCACGATGGCGTGGATGGTGGACTCCGCATAGCCCGTGGACAGGGCATTCATCGTGATGGTCCCGGCGTCCTCGTTCACGACCATGGCGGTGTCATCCACCGTAAAGGTAAAGGTGGCGGCAGTGCCTGCCTCGGGCATGGCGTCGGAGGGGACAAACTCCATGGGCTCCGTGTAGGCGTAGGCGGCGTCGCTGGTGATGCCGAGAGAGCAGCTCTCCAGGCAGAGCAGGCAGCCCGTGGCATACTCCAGGTTCAGCTCGATATTCCCGCCGAAGCGCGCCTGCATCTCGCGCACCTCAGAGGCGTCGATCAGGTCATAGCAGCCGTACTCCTGGCCGTCGATGGTGATCTTCACGTCCAGGCCGCTGCCCAGGATGGTACCGGTAGAGGCGTCCAGGGCCACGTTGTTACCGGGCACCGCGCCCAAGCTCACCAGCGCGTCATACAGCTCCAGCGTGGTGACCGGGCTGGTGAAAAACGCCTTTCCGGCGTTGCTGCCGTCCTCGTTGACCAGCATGTGGATGGAGGACTCCGTGTTGCCGGTGGCCACCGCCTGGACCGTGATGGTCTTGGCGGCCTCGTCCACCACGATGGCCTCCGCAGCCGCCGTCTCCGGCTCGTCCACCACGATGGCCTCCGCAGCCGCCGTCTCGGGCTCATCCGCCGCCGCGGCGGCAATGGCCGTGCCCTCCTGGCTGTCGGGGTTGACTTCCTTCCAGTTGTTGAAGCCGCCCTCCAGCGTGTACACCTTGCTCATGTCGTAGCCCAGCGCGGACAGGATGTTCGTCCCCATATGGGCGTATTTCTTCCCGGAATAGCACACCAGCACCAGCGTGTCGTCCACGCCCTCGATGCCGGCTTTCATGGTCTCGATGCCGTTGTCGGTATCGCCGTTGATCGCCGGGTCCATGCTCAGCAGCACAGAGCCGGGGATGTGGGCCTCTTCATAGTCGCTGTCCTTGCGCAGGTCGATGATCGTGTACCCCTCCGCGCCGACCACCTCCAGCGTCGCCGCCGCGTCCATGTACTGCATCGCCACATCCTCCGCCGGCAGCTCGATCACGTCCGCCGTCTCCGGCTCGTCCACCTCCGCAGCGGCAACGGCCGTGCCCTCCTGGCTGTCAGGGTTGACTTCCTTCCAGTTGTTGAAGCCGCCCTCCAACGTGAACACTTTGCTCATGTCATAGCCCAGCGCGGACAGGATATTGGTGCCCATCTGGGCGTATTTCTTCCCGGAATAGCACACCAGCACCAGCGTGTCGTCCACGCCCTCGATGCCGGCTTTCATGGTCTCGATGCCGTTGTCGGTATCGCCGTTGATCGCCGGGTCCATGCTCAGCAGCACAGAGCCGGGGATGTGGGCCTCTTCATAGTCGCTGTCCTTGCGCAGGTCGATGATCGTGTACCCCTCCGCGCCGACCACCTCCAGCGTCGCCGCCGCGTCCATGTACTGCATCGCCACATCCTCCGCCGGCAGCTCGATCACGTCCGCCGTCTCCGGCTCGTCGGTAGCTTCGGGCTCAGTGGCCGCGGGCTCTTCGGTGGCCGCGGGCTCCTCCGTGGGAGCGGGAGTGGGCTCGGGCTTGCTCGAAGTGCACGCCACCATGGACAGCAGCATCGCCACCGCCATCAAAAAAGCAAAATATCTCTTCATCTTGTGCCTCCGTTATAATTTGATAATGATGTAACACACCATTTTCAGTGCAAATTTACCATTTCCGGCCCGAGAAAACAAGCGCCCCGGCACATATATATAAATAATTGATTCTATACGGGATATATCATTATTTTCGATAGATCGTCCGCGCCTATGCCGGATATAACAGCCCTATAAATGCGGCCGTTTATCGGTGTTCACGATTTGACAGGGCGGACCCGATAAAATAAGATAGACAGGCAAATTCTTTGCGGAAACCTGCAAAAAAATGGAGGTATGTATGATGAAAAAAACTCTCGCTCTATTGCTGTGCGCGGTCATGGCGTTCGGTCTCTTCACCGGCTTTACGCCCAAGGCGTTGGCGGAGGAGGAGCCCGCGAACGTGACGGGCACCGTCACCTTTACCGTGGACATGACCAAGTATGACCAGGGCTCCGTCGTCCGCGTCTGGGTCCCGGTCGCCCAGACCAACGACTACCAGACGGTGGAGGACGTCGCCTTTGACGCCGGCGAGGCGGCCGCGGTCGCCGAGCTCACCGAGGACGAGCAGGGCAACTGCATGCTGTATGTGGAATGGGACGCGCAGGCGGACCCGGCCAGCCGGATCGCCACCGTCTCCTTTAAGGCCTCCCGTGACGAGATCCTCTGCCCCGAGCTGGTCGAAGAGGGCCAGGTCGAGGGGATGGACGAGTATCTGGGCGAGTCCAAGATGGTCGTCACCACCGGCGCAGTGAAGGAGCTGGCCGACGAGATCACCGCCGGCGAGGACACCGTCCTGGGAAAGGCCCGGGCCATCTATGATTGGATCTACGACAACATGAACCGGGACAACGACGTGGTCGGCTGCGGCCAGGGCGACGTGTGCACGCTGATCGAGACCAAGGCCGGCAAATGCACGGACATCAACTCCGTGTTCGTGGCTCTCTGCCGCGCCTCCGGCATCCCCGCCCGGGAGATGTTCGGCGTCCGGATGAACGCCGACGACATCACCGGCAACCAGCACTGCTGGGCCCAGTTCTATCTGCCCGGCACGGGCTGGGTCTCCGCCGATCCCGCGGACGTGCTGAAGGCCGTGCTGACCAACGAGTGGGACAAGGCCGACGAGGAGGCCCTGGCGTCCAAGGAGTACTATTGGGGCAGCTGCGACGAGAAGCGCGTGGAGCTCTCCCGCGGCAGAGACCTGGTCCTGAGCCCGGCCCAGGACGGCGAGCCTCTGAACGATTTCGGCTATCCCTATGCCGAGGTGGACGGGGAGCCCATCGACTTCTACGCCCCGGCCGATTTCGTCTACTCCATCAGCTTCGCGGCGGCGGAGTGATCCCTCCATAACCGCCCCTTCCCAGAAGGGGACGGGCGGACGCCCATTTTCAAACAGAGGCCCCCGGCCGTCATGGCCGGGGGCCTTTCATCATCGGACAGCGCCCATCGCGCCGCTCATTTCTCCGCCGCCGGCGTCTTGCCGCCGCGGAGGGTATCGGCGATCTCCTGGACCCGGCTGTCGGTGAGGGTGAACTTCCTGACGAAGAAGATGAACGCCACCGTCAGTCCCAGGATCGGCAGGATGGTCATCAGCAGCCGCAGGCCCGTGATGGTGGAGGCGCTCTGGGCCACCACCGCGCCGGTCTCGGAGGTATCGCCCACCAGGCCGATCACATCCAGGCCGATGCCGGTGATGAACACCGCCACGCCGGAGGCCGCCTTCACCACGAAGGTCTGCATGGAGAAGATGACGCTCTCCTCCCGCCGGCCGGTCTTGAGCTGGCCGTAATCCACGGAGCTGGACAGGAACACCGTCGTCAGCACCGTCAGGATGCCGTTGGCGGCGAACACCAGCGCCCCACACACGCACAGCAGGATCAGATTGGAGCTGAAGCCCAAAAAGCACACCGCCAGGATGAGGGCATAGCCCGCCATGGCCAGGGTCAGCGCGATCTTGAAAATGCTGGTGTTGCCCAGCTTTTTGTGCAGCAGCGGGTACACCACCATCATGCCCAGGATCTGGCAGGCGCCGCCCACAGTGGTGAACATGGTGTAGCTGCCCATCCAGCCGGTGCCGCCGAAGTCGTATTTGAAGAAATAGATGACCAGGTTGCTGGTCAGATACAGCGCTCCGTTGATCAGCAGGATGGCCAGGACGGTGATCATGGCCTGGTCGTTGCGGAACAGCGCCTTGAACATCTCTCCCACGGAGGACGTCTCCATCCTGCCGATGTCGTGCTCCCTGACCTTGGCGCAGCAGAACACCTCCGCCGCCACGAACACCGCCGCCACGATGAGCGCGATGCGGCCGAAGCCGGCCCGCTCATTGCCGCCGCCCAGGGCGGCCACGGCCAGCAGCGTGCCCACCTGGATCACCGCCGAGCCCACGCCGGCGCAGGTGCGGCCCACCACGGACAGGTTCTCCCGGTCCTTAGGGGTGTCGGTGACGGCGGGGATCATGGACCAGTAGGGGATGTCCATCATGGTGTAGGTGACGCCCCAGAGGATGTAAATGACGGAGAAATAGACCATCAGGCCCGTGCCGCTCATATCCGGCGCGGCGAACAGCGCGTACAGCACGAAGGCGTTGAGCACCGTGCCGCTGATGAGCCAGGGCCGGAACCGGCCCCAGCGGGTCCGGGTCTTGGCCACCAGGATGCCCATAAAGGGGTCGTTGAACGCGTCGAACACCCGGGCGATCATCAGGATCAGCCCCACGAAGGTGGACGGCAGGCCCAGGATATCCTGGTAAAAGTACATCACGTAGCTTGCGGACAGGGCGTATACCATGTCCTTGCCCACGGCGCCGATGCCGAAGGCGGCGGTCTGGGAACGGGTCAGTTTCATGTTTCCTCTCCTCTTCTTCTCTGTGTATATGGAACACGACGTCGGCCGGCTTGGCCCGAGGCGCGATGCGCGCTCAGGCGCCCTGCCGGTCCGTCATATCCAACGAAGCCAAAAATCCGCGCACCGCCCGGCCGTATTTGTCCGGGTCCACGATATAGGCGATGGCGTGGGGCGCGCCGGGGATGGTGACGCGCGTCTTTTTGCCGGTGCAGGCGTCGAAGATCTCCCGGCTCATGTCGCAGGGGACGAACCGGTCGTCCTCCCCGTGGATGAGCAGGATGGGGACCCTGGCCTGGCGCACCGCCTTCACAGGGGACGCAGCGGTCAGGCTGAACCCGCCGTACAGCCGGGCGCCCAGCAGGATGAAGGGATAGAGCAGGATGGACGCCGGGCCCATGCTGTCCCGCCCCACCTTCTTGATGATGGCGGAAGGGTCGGAATAGGGGCAGTCGGCGACGATGCCCTTTACTTCCGCCGGCAGGTCCAGATCCGACGCCATCAGCACCGTGGCCGCGCCCATGGACACGCCCGCCAGGATGATGGGCCGGCCGGGCCAGCGCTCCGCCGCGTACCGGGCCCAGGAAAGGCAGTCGAACCGCTCCCTGACCCCGAAGGAGATGGTCTTGCCGTCGCTCTTTCCATGAGAGCGCTGATCCACGATGAGCATGTCCATCCCCAGCTGGCGCGCCAGCTTTCCCAGGCCGCACATGTCCCGCAGGCCGGTGCTCTTGAAGCCGTGGAACCCGATCATCAGCGGCGCGCCGTCGGATACATGGAAGCCGCGGCCATACAGCCTGGCGCCGTCATAAGCGGCGATCTCCGCCGGCTCGAAGGGCTGGGCGTCCAGCTCTTTGATCAGGGCCGTCATGGTCTCCCGGTACGGGTCATACTGCTCCTCCGGCGGCAGATCGTAGGGGCTCTCTTTGTGGTCAGGGTGGTAAAAGGGGATACGATAGGCGGCGTAGCTTATCGCCAACACCGCCAGGATCACGATCGCCAGAACAATGATCAGCGTCATTTCAGGACCTCCTTGTCAGCTCTCCGGACGCCCCCGAGGGCGGCCGTCTCTCCCTCGGCAAGCATACCACAAAACCAGCCGCCCGTCCACCCCATGCCGGATGCGCACACGCAGGAAAACGTTTGGACGTCGGCTCCGGCAGATGTCACTTGTGCATGCAAACCGGGCGGAACAAAAAAACAGGCCGGGGCGCTTGACCCCAGCCTGTAAAAAAGGAATACCCACAAGGGAACTCAAGTCCCTTATGGGTACTCACAATGGTCCGAGTGACTGGACTTGAACCAGCGGCCTCCTGAACCCCATTCAGGCGCGATACCAAACTTCGCCACACCCGGTCGTGTTTCGCTCAAGTATAGTAGCACAACGCGGCGGAAATTGCAAGAGGGAATTTGCCCTCCCCCGTTATTTTCTGCACAGAAAGCGGCTTCCGGCCGCCCATTGGAGAAATCGCCGGAAACCCGCCGGGGCCGGGCGGCATAATCTTGTTCAGGGTCACGAACGAAAAGTCGTTGCATTGCGATTTAAAGCGGCGTATAATATTAAAGAAACTCATCTATATTATTAGATTTGTTTGTTAACTTTCCCGGCCGCGGCCGGAAGGAGGCATCCATGGAAGAGAGAGGACTGTACCGACAGCGCTTTGAGCACGACAGCTGCGGCATCGGCGCGGTGGTGGACATCAAGGGCCGCCCCAGCCGGGCCACGGTGGACGACGCGCTGAAGATCGTGGAAAAGCTGGAGCACCGGGCCGGCAAGGACGCCGCCGGGGAGACCGGCGACGGCGTGGGCATCCTGGTGCAGGTATCCCACAGCTTTTTTAAGCCCGCCGCCGCGGCATGCGGCATCGAACTGGGCGGTCCGGGAGATTACGGCGTAGGCATGTTTTTCTTCCCCCAGGACGCGGTCCAGCGCCGCCGGGCCCAGAAGATGTTCGAGGTCATCGTCGGCAAAGAGGGGATGCGCCTGCTGGGCTGGCGGGAGGTGCCCACCTGCCCGGAGATATTGGGCCAAAAGGCCAGGGAATGTATGCCCTATATCCTGCAGTGCTTTGTGGAGCGGCCGGCGGACACCCGCACGGGCCTGCCCTTCGACCGGCGGCTGTATGTGGCCCGGCGGGTCTTTGAGCAGAGCAACGACAACACCTATGTGGCCAGCCTGTCCTGCCGGACGGTGGTCTACAAGGGCATGTTCCTCGTCCACCAGCTGCGGGGCTTCTACAAGGACCTGCAGAGCGAGGATTACACCTCCGCCATCGCCATGGTCCACTCCCGCTTCTCCACCAACACCACCCCCAGCTGGGAGCGGGCCCACCCCAACCGGTTCATCCTCCACAACGGCGAGATCAACACCATCCGCGGCAACGTGGACCGGATGCTGGCCCGGGAGGAGACCATGAGCTCGGCCGTCATGCGGGAGAACATGGACAAGATCTTCCCGGTCATCAACCCCAACGGCTCCGACTCGGCCATGCTGGACAACACCCTGGAATTTCTGGTGATGAACGGCATGCCCCTGCC
>CANQIO010000028.1 GCA_947624065.1 uncultured Oscillospiraceae bacterium
TGACGTAGTCCACCAGCACGATGCCGTTGTTGACGATGATGCCCACCAGCATGACGAAGCCGATGATGGACACGATGCTCACATCCATGCCGAAGATGAGCAGCGCCGCGAAGCCGCCGGTAAAAGCCAGGGGGATGGTGAACATGACGATGAAGGGGCTCTTGAGGCTCTGGAACTGGGCCACCATGATGAAGTAGACCAGTACCACGCCGATGGCCAGCATCAGCATCAGGTCCTCCACTGCCTCCATGATGGTCTCGTTCTCTCCGGTGAACTCGTAGGTGATCCCGTCGGGAAGCTGCGCCGCCTCCACCGCCTCCACGGCCCGGTCGGTGACCAGGGTGACGTTGTAGCCCTCCTGCAGAGAGGCGGTCACCGCCAGGTACCGGCGCTGGTCGATGCGGCCGATGGTGGACAGGCTGACGGTGGGTTCGATCTCGGCCACCTCGTCCAGCCGGAAGGACGTCGTCTCGCCGGTCTGCTGGTCGGTGGTCTCAAAGACATAGTTCTCCAGGTCCTCCATGGTCATGTCCGAGGACGCCTGGACCACCACGTCCGCCGTGACGCTGCCCAGCTCCATATCCAGGGCGGTGGCGGAGTTGGTGAGGGCCGAGGCCAGGTCCATGTAGATCTGGGCCACCGTGAGGCCCTTGGCCATGGCCTTGTTCTTGTCCACGGCCACGTGGTAGGCGGTCTCGGCCTGCTCCAGGCCGTCGTCCACCTCGTCCACGCCCTCCACCCCGGCCAGGGTGTCGGCCAGGATGCCGGCGGCGGACTGCAGCTGCTCCATATCCGTGCCGTACAGGTTCACGGTGATGCCGCTGCCGGTGAGCAGGCTCATGTCCATCATGGCCGAGTCGTAGCGCACCTCGCAGGGCAGGTCCTCGCACAGCTCCACCGCCTGCTTGCCGGCGGCGGCGCCGGAATAGCCCTCCGGCAGGCCGATATATACGCTCAGATCATAGCTGGACCCGCCGCCGCCCGCCAGCGCGGAGACGGACGAGCCGCCCATCATGGCGCCCACGTATTCCGCGTCCGGTATCTGGGACAGCCGCTCCAAAGCCTGGTCGGCCAGCTCCACGGCCTCCTCCCGGGTGGCGTCCTCGGGCATGGCCACGGTGATGTTGACCATGTTCATGTCGATCTCGGGGATGAAGCTGAAGCCCTTGTCCAGCGCCAGCTTGGCGGTGACGGCCAGCAGGGCGATGGCCAGGCCCAGCGCCACCCACTTGTGGCGCAGGTTCCAGGCGGCCAGCTTCCGATAGGCGCGGTAAATGAAGCTCTCCCGTTTCTGGGGCTTTGGCTTTTTGTGCTTGCGGTCCTTCAGCATCCCCTTGGCCATGGCGGGCACCAGGGTCAGGGCGATGATCAGGCTGGCCATCAGCGAATAGCTCATGGTCAGGGCCAAATCTGTGAACAGCTGCTTGGTGATGCCCTCCACGAACACGATGGGCAGAAACACGCACACCGTCGTCAGCGTGGAGGAGGTGACCGCGCCGGCCACCTGCCTGGCGCCGGCCACTGCGGCCTGCACGGCCGTGGCGCCCTTGGCCCGCAGCCGGTAGATGTTCTCAATGACCACGATGGAGTTGTCCACCAGCATGCCCACCGCCACGGCCAGGCCCGACATGGAGATCATGTTCAGGGTGACCCCGGAGAAGTACATCAGCACGAAGGCGAAGATCACGCTGACCGGGATGGCAACCAAAGTGATGATCGTGGGCCGCAGGTCCCGCAGGAACAGGAACAGGACGATGATGGCGAACAGCGCGCCGGTGAGCAGGCTCTGCAGGATGGAGTTGATGATCAGGTAGATATAGTCGCCCTGGTCCATCATGGAGGCGAACTCCAGGCCGGGATAATCCGCCTCCAGCTCGTCGAACTCCGCCTTCAGGTTGTCGCTGACCTCGGCGGTGGCGGCGTTGGACTGCTTGTCGAAAGTGAGCATCACGCTGTCCGCGCCGTTGAGCTTGGCATAGACGGAGTCGGCGTTGTCGGTGACGAACACCTCCGCCACGTCCTCCAGATAGATGGGGCCGATGCCGTCCTCGCCCGTGTCGAACAGGAGCAGGCCCCGCAGCTCCTCTTCATCCTCGATGGGGTCGCCCACGGAGACCATGTAGCTGACCCCGTCCTCCTGGATGTACCCGGCGGGCATGGAGAAGTCCTGGGCGCCCAGGATCTGCGCCACGGTCTCCATGGTGATGGCGCCGGACATATCCGCCTGGCTCAGCGCGTCCTCCCGGGAGTCAGCCAGCTGCTGCAGGCCGGACTCCACCTCGTCCAGCGCCGACTGGACCGAGGCAGAGTTGATGGTCAGCTGGGCGGCCGCGTCCGCCAGCTGCAGCAGTCCCGCGGACTGGCCGGAGGACAGGGCCCCCATGGCGTCGCTCAGCTGGATGGAACCGTTCTCCAGCTGGGTCATGGTGGCGTTCATCTGGCTGATGCCGTCGTTCACCTGGGCGAGGTTGCCCTCCAGCTCGGCGATCTGCCCGTCCAGGCTCTCCCGGTCCATCCCCTGGGCCGCCAGCTCGGCGTCCATGGTCTCCAGCCCTGTCTGGGCCTGGACCAGCTGAGCCTGCAGCGCCTCCCGCTGGGCCGGCGCGGTCTCCACGGCCGCCTGCAGACTGGCGATCTGGCCCTGGAGCGTGGCCAGCCCCGCCTGGGCCTCCGCCTGGCCCGCCTGGGCCTGGATCAGCCCATCCTGGGCGGCGGCCAGCCCCGCCTGGGCCTCCGCGAGGGCCGCCTGCAGCTGCACCAGCTGCGCGGCGGTGTCCTCCCCCGCCTCATCGCCCAGCGCCTCCAGGGCGGCGATCTGCTCTTCCAGAGAGGCGACCTGCCCCTCCAGGACGGCGATCTGGCCCGGCAGGGTATCGATCTGGGTCTGGAGCTCGGCGATCTGGCCCTGGAGCACCGTCTCCTGGGTCTGGGCCTGGGCCAGCGTCTCCGGCAGCGCGTCCAGCTGGGCGATGCCGTCGTTCAGCTGGGCGATGGCGTCCTCCAGCTGGGTATAGCCGTCCTTCGCCTGGCGCAGGGACGCCAGTCCCTCTTCGATGGTGGTCTTTGTCTGCTGGAGGCTCACCAGCTGCTGCTGCAGCTGGAGCTTCCCCTCCAGCAGCTCCGCCTGCCTGCTGCTGAGCTGGGACTGGGCGGAAGAGGACTGGCCCAGCAGGCTCTGCTTGCCGTCGTCCAGCTCTTTCTGGGCGTCCTCCAGCTCGCTCTTGGCGTCCTCCAGTTCTTTTTTGGCGTCCTCCAGCTCGCTCTGGGTGTCGTCCAGCTTGGCGTTCACCTTATCGGCCAGGCGCGTGTTCACCGCGTCGATCTTCTCCTGGCTCAGCACCACGTTCATCTGCCGGTAGACAGAGCCGCTGGCGCTGACGCTGGCCACGCCGGTGACGCCCTCCAGCTTGGGCACGACGGTCTCGTCCAGGAAGTCGGACAGCTCCGTGATGTCCATCCCCTCCCGGGAGACGGACACGATCTCGATGGGGATCACGGAGGGGTTGATCTTCAGCACATAGGGCGCGCCCACCGTGTCGTCCCAGCCGCCCTGCAGAGCGCTGATGTTCTGCTGGATGTCCACGCCGATGGTGTCCATGTTCACATCGTTGTCGAACTCCATCACCAGAAGAGAGTAATTCTCCCGGGACGAGGAGGTGATCTGCTTGATATGCTCCAGGGTGGCCATGCTCTGCTCCAGGGGACGGGTGATCTCCTCCTCCACGATCTCCGGGCTCTGGCCGGGATAGGTGGTCATGATCATGACATAGGGGAAATCCATGTTCGGGAACAGGTCCGGGGTCATACGGGTGAACGCCACCACGCCCAGGATGATGACCGCCAGCACCGCCACGAACACGGTCAGAGGTTTGCGCACGCTGAATTTTGACATGATCATTACCTCGAGAAAGAGAATCGGGCGCCCCGCGCCGCCGCGGACCGGGGTCGGGCCCAGCCCCAGAGCAAAATGAAATCGCAAATGAATTATAGGTATGATACCATGCCCCGCCGTCCCCAGGCAACACGGCCCCGAGAAGTTTTACAAACTGTTCAAAAATCCCCCGTTGCAGCCCTTCGGGGCCCCTTGCGCCGCCATGAAAGAGGCCCTTTACAAGAGCCGGCAATTGTGATAAAATAAACAGGAATATACGTGTGGCTTTTGTCAAAAATACATTATGTTTTGCTGCGCGGCCGCGCCGCCGGAAAGGAAGGTCCACCATGGCAAACAAAAAGAACGGCTATGACCCCAAGCTCGCGAAAGAGAACGAGCAGTCCGCGAAAAAGAGCGGCGTGCTCACCAACCCCATCCGCAACATGATCGTGGCCATGCTGGTCTGCTTCGGGCTGGGCGCGGCGTTCGTGCTGGTGCCCGAATTCGTGCGCAGCTATTGCGGGTTCCTGATCGGCGGGCTGCTGTGCGCGCTGGGTCTGGTCTACATCATCATCTACTTCTGCCGCAAGCCGGTGGGCGGCGTTTACCGCTCCGAGTTCGCCACCGGCATCGTGATGCTGGCGGCCGGCGGCTATGTGATCGCCGCCAGTCTCCGCCCGGACGCCATCGGCATCAGCATCACCCTGCGCTTTCTGGTCACCGCCCTGGGCGTGCTCATCGCCATGGACGGCGTGATGAAGCTGCAGTACTCCCTGGATCTGGCCCGGATGAAGTTCGGCGGCTGGTGGGCCGCGTTCCTGATGGCCCTGCTGGGCATCGCTCTGGGCGTGCTCACCACCCTGGGGCTGGTGGACAGTTTCGGCGTGATGCTGCGCCTGCGGAGCAACGACTTCATCAACGCCATGCTGGCCCTGGGTCTGGGCTTCTGCATCAACGGGCTGCTGGACCTGATCGTGCTGATCCTGGTGGCTGTGCGCAACCGCAAGGCGGCCAAGGCTGCCGCCGCCGTGCCCGAGGCGCCTCCCATGCCTCCCATGGCGGGCTATTACGCCGCGCCGGCTTATGCTCCCGCCCCGGCCGCGCCGGCCTATGCCCCGGCGCCCTCTCCCGCCCCCGCGCCCACGGAACCGCCCAAGGCAGAGCCCGCGCCGGAGGCCCCCAAGGCTCCCTCCTCCGAGTCCTGAAAGCAGCGTCTTTCCGGAAAGCCCGGCCCGCGCCGGGCTTTCTTTTTGCGCGCCGGGGACGGCCCATCGCCGGCGATGAAAAATCCCACTTGTAAAATCGGCATGGAGAGAATATAATGTATCAGCTTTATTCCTGCTGATATCAGGAGTCACCATCATGACGACAGCTTTTGACGAATATATGCGCCCCGGCAAGCGGGGCTACCTCATCGGCATCGGCGGCGTGTCCATGGCGCCGCTGGCCGAGGTCCTGCACGGGGAGGGTCTCTCCATCACCGGCAGCGATATCCAGCGCAGCGACAAGGTGATCCATTTGGAGAGCCTGGGCATCCGGGTGAACATCGGTCACAACGCCGCCAACATCACGCCGGAGCTGGACTTCGTGATCCGCACCGCCGCCGCCCGGGACGACAACCCGGAGGTGCGGGCGGCCCGGGAGATGAACATCCCCGTCTTTGAGCGCACCCAGGCGTGGGGCGCGCTGATGAAGCGTTACAAGAACGCCCTGTGCATCGCCGGCACCCACGGCAAGACCACCACCACCTCCATGTGCACCCACATCCTGATGGCGGCGGAAAAGGACCCCACCGTCATGATCGGCGGCACCCTCCCCCTGCTCCACGCAGGCCACCGGGTGGGCGCGGGGGACACCATCGTGATGGAGTCCTGCGAATACTATGACAGCTTCCTCTCCTTTTATCCCACCATCGCCGTGATCCTGGACATCGACGCGGACCATCTGGACTACTTTGCCGACCTGGAAGCGATCAAGGCCTCCTTCCGCCGGTTCGCCCGGCTGGTCTCCCCCGACGGCACCGTGATCGCCAACCGGGACGACGCCAACACCATGAGCGCTCTGGCGGATCTGGACCGGCCCATGCTGACCTTTGGCCTGACGCCGGAGGCGGACGTGCAGGCGGTGAACATCGTCAGCAAGGGCGCCCAGACCGATTTCGACGTGCTCTACCGGGGCCAGCTCTTCACCCACCTGCACCTGCAGGTGCCAGGGCTGCATAACGTAAAAAACGCCCTGGCCGCCGCCGCCGCGGCCATCACTCTGGGCATCTCTCCCACGGCGGTGAAATACGGCCTGGCGGGCTTCCAGGGCGCCAACCGGCGTTTTGAGTTCAAGGGCAAGTTCAACGGCGCAGACATTTACGACGACTACTCCCACCATCCCGGCGAGCTGCAGGCCCTGCTGGACGCGGTGGAGCCGCTGGGCTACAAGCGGGTCATCCTGGTGTTCCAGCCCCACACCTACTCCCGGACCAGGGCCCTGTTCGGCGATTTCGTGCGCCAGCTGCAGCGGCCGGACCTGACCATCCTGGCGGAGATCTACGCCGCCCGGGAGACCAACACTCTGGGCATCTCCTCCGCCTCCCTGGCCAAGGAGATCCCCGGCAGCATCTTCCGGCCCACCTTTGACGAGATCGAGACCATCCTCCGGGCCAGCATCCAGCCCGGCGACCTGGTGCTCACCGTGGGCGCCGGCGACGTATACAAGATCGGCGAGGATTTGGTGGCCAGCGGGAAATAACGGCATAAACGACACGGGCGCGGCAAATGCCGCGCCCGTGATATTTTTTTGCCGGTCAGTCCAGCGTGATGCCGAAGATGTTCTGGCCGCGGGTGCCGATGACCACGGTGTTATTCCAGACGATGGGCGTGGCCTCCACGGTGCAGTTGAAGTCGAACTCGTCCAACAGGTCCCCTGTCTTGCCGTTGAACAGGTGGAGCTTGCCCTGGATGGCGCTGGCATACAGCACATAGCCGTTGCCGTCGGTGTCATAGAAGCACACCGGCGTGGACCAGGAATAGCTGCTGGAGGTATAGGTCCAGAGCTCCTCGCCTGTCTGGCTGTCCAGCGCCACCAGCATGCCGTTCTCCCCGCCGGGGCACCGGGCCACCGAGGCGTACACGATCCCCTCCAGCGGGCCCGTGCCCAGGGACAGGGACCCCTGCACGCCGCCGGACAGGTCCGCCACCGAGTAGCAGTTATAGGACTGGTGCCAGACCTCCTTGCCGGTGACGGCGTCGATCTTCCAGATCGGGATCTCCACCGCCCCGTATCCTCGCCAGCCCAGATGGTAGGAGGTGCTCATATAGATATAGGGGTGGCCGGTGTCGTCCACCTCCAGCACGCCGGTGCAGTTGGTATCGTCCAGGCAGTCAAAGACCCATTCGATCTCCAGGGTGTTCAGATCGATGCACAGGAAGCTGGCGCCGTTGTCCGCGATGAACAGATGGCCCCGCCAGGCGATGGCGCTGTCCTCCATGCCGTAATAGAACTTCGCGCCGGTGGTGGACCGGTAGGAGAAGCGCACCACCTCCGGGTCGACGGAGATGGTCCCCGCCGCCGGATCATAGGCGGTGTTCAAATCGATGATATACAGCACCCCGTTCTCGCCGGGATAGATGAGCTGGTCTGTCTCAGCGTCCACCAGGGGCGCGCTGTCCCAGGCGGTCCAGGCGCGGGGGGCAAACTTGTCGCCGTTGCCCACAGTGAACAGCACCTCTCCGTCCAGCAGGCTCACCACCATGATCCGGGGCGTGCCGTCGCCCTGGACGCCGCCGCCCAGATACATCAGCGGGTAGCCCCGGGGGTCCAGGGAGCCCGCACCCTTGAAGGGATAGCCCAGATACAGCGAGTCACGGGTGGATTCGCCGGTCTCCAGGTCCAGGAAGTAGACCCGCCCGGCCAGGGTGGCGTAGATGACCTCCACCAGGTCGTCCTTCTGCTTGGCCCACTCATACATATCCATGTGGGCCTTGACCTCCGCGGGCCAGACCATGGCCAGGGGCTGGCCAGTCCAGCCGCTGCCGCCCCAGCCGGCCATGGCGCCGATGGGCACGGACCAGTATTCCCCGAACTTGGCCGCGTTCAGCTGGGCGGTGCCGTAAGCGGAGGTGTTGCGGAAGTTGTTGCCCCGGAAGGTGACGATGCCGGTCATGTCGGTATAGTCCTCCGGGCCGCCGAAGTCCATGATATGGTCCGCGTCGGCCTTGTAGGAGTCCACGATCTCCTCCCCCACCTTGATGGACGTCTCGGTGATGGTGGGCTGCTGGGAGAACTGGGGCTCAAAGTCCGGCCATGGCGTCGGCTCCGGGGTCGCGGTGGGCACGGGGGTGGAGTGCGGGGTGCGTTCCGTCTCCTCCGGCTGCTCCTCCCGGTCCGCCGAGGCGAGCCCCGCGGGCAGGGCCGCGCCGCCTTCCCGCACCGCGCGGATCAGCAGTCCCAGGCATACCAGCAGCGCGATCAGCACGCAGCACTCCGCGGCCTTCACGATGGTTTTCCGTTTCAAACTCGATCCCTTCGTTTCTTATCCCCTATCGGCGTCCGCCGCCGCGACGGGGTTCATTCCGTAAAGTGGATATGGTCGTTGATGTGATCGATGCAGAAGCAATGATAGCCCACGCAGCGGCTGCAATAGCGGAACTCCAGATCGGGATAGTCCCGGTCCGTCCGGCCGCACACGGCGCACTTGCGGGTATAGCCCTGGGCCTGCTGCTGGGCCTGGGCCTTTTGTGCAGCCTGCTTGAACTGGATGGTCCGCACCCGCTGCTTCGTCCGCCGGCGCATGCTGGCAGGACGGAAGAAGTCGAACAGCCAGTCCCCGCAGAACAGCAGGTAATTGCCCACCGCCACGATGGGCACCAGGGCCAGGCCCACGCTGCCGGCCATCAGATACTGAAGCACGGAAATGCCGAACATGGCCGCGTCCAGCCAGGCCAGCCACTTGATCTTGACGGGAATGAAGAAGAGCAGCAGCACCCGCTGTTCCGGCCACAGGGTGGCGAAGGCGAAAAACAGCGACATGTTCAGATAAGAGGAGCTCACCAGCACCCGCATCCCGCTGATCCAATAGTAGACCAGCGAATACAGCGCCGTCAGCACCATGCCGCTCAGATAGTAGATGGTGAACCGGCCGGCCCCCCAGGCGTTCTCCAGACTGGAGCCGATGAAGTAATAAAAGTACAGCGCGATAGCGAACCACAGGATGGAGTCGGAATCCGGCATCAGCGCGAAGGTGACGAGGCGCCACACCTGCCCGCGGCAGAACATGGCCGGATCAAAATACAGCAGGTGCGTCAGCGTGCCGGTGGTGTCCATCCGCCAAAACAGCCAGACGATGATCTTCCCGATGACGATGAACAGCATCATCCTCGGTATGCCGAACCGGGGATGATCCATGCAGAACCGGTCGATCTTTCGATTCAGGGACCTCAAAAATATCACCTCCCTCCAATCATACCCTCTTTTGGTGCCAAAGTCCACACAAATTTGCCCCAGAGCCCCGCATCCGCGCCGCTTTTTTCCCGAAAGGACGATTTTCTCCCTTTTAAAACGCGGTGCTTTGTGTTATAGTACATGCTGTATGAATATGTCAGAAGAAAACATAATAGAGGGAAAAAACGCCGTTACCGAGGCGATCCGGGCCGGCCGGCCCCTGGACAAGGTATATCTGGTCCGGGGCAGTACCGATAAAGCCCTGGCCTTCATCGCCTCCTCCGCCCGGTCCGCCGGCGCCGTGGTCACAGAATGCGACCGCCGCAAGCTGGACGCCATGAGCGTCACCCACGCCCACCAGGGCGTCATCGCCGTGGCCGCCGCGCGGGAGTACTGTACCGTGGAGGACATCCTGGCCCGCGCCGACGCGCTGGGAGAGGACCCCTTCGTGGTGGTATGCGACGGGCTGGAGGACCCCCGGAACCTGGGCGCCGTGATCCGCTGCGCCGAGTGCGCCGGGGCCCACGGCGTCGTGATCGGCAAACACCGCAGCGCCGGGCTCACCGCCGCCGCCGACAAGGCCAGCGCCGGGGCCGCCGAGCATATGCTCATCGCCCGGGTGCCCAACATCACCGCCGCCCTGGAGACCATGAAAAAGCGGGGCATCTGGATCTACGGCGCCGAGGCCGGCGGGGACAGCCCCCTCTGGCGGACCGACATGAAGGGCCCCGTCTGCCTGGTGATCGGCTCCGAGGGCGCGGGTATGAGCCGGCTGGTGCGGGAGTGCTGCGACTTTGTGATGAGCATCCCCCTGATGGGGCGCGTCAACTCCCTGAACGCCTCCGCGGCGGCAGCGGTGCTCCTGTATGAGATCGTCCGGCAGCGCCATGAGTGACCGTTATCTGGACAACCTGCTGCCGGATTTTGGGGAATATTCCGTCGAGTCCTTCCTGGACAGCTACCGCCAGCGCGTGGCCCAGGACCATCCTCCCCAGCCGGAGGACGATCCCGCTCGCCCGGCGCGGGCGGCGGAGGCCATTGCCCAGCGGTCCCGGCAGATCGTGATGGAGGCCCTGGGCGAGACCATGCTCCGCCCCGGCAGGGAGCTGGAGCCGGACCCCGACAGGACCCGGCCCGGCAGCGCCGGCCGCCCCCGGTCCCCGGAGATGGACGAGCCCACCCAGCGGCTGGATAAGGCCATCAAGGAGGGCGCTGCCGCCCGGCCGGAGAGGACCGCCGGGGAGGAGGAGCCCACCCGCCGGCTGGACCGGGCCGCCGTGGACGCCCTGTCCGCCGAGCATCCGGCCGCGGCTGCCGCCGAAAGCGGCCGCGCCCCCCTGTCGGCCAAGGATCGGGTGCATGTGGCCCCCGACGGGACCATCACGCTGGACCTGGACATGGGCGAGGACGAAGAGGAGCCCATCCCGGAGACGGATGAGCCCGCCCCAGAGGAGGCCGGCGCCTATGGCGTGCCGGAAGAGGACCAGGTCCCGGAGTGGGACCGCCCCGCTCCCCGGAGGGGCCGCCAGCCCCGGGAGGGCCGGCCCAACGCTGGGGAGCGGTTCCTGGGCCCCATCGTGCGCATGGCCGCCACCCGGATCGCCCGCCGCCAGATGCAAAAGGCGGAGGCGGCCAGCTGGCCCGACCCGGTGGACATCCGGGAGACGGACGAGCTGACCCCCAAACAGGCCAACAAATTCTATGCCCTGCAGCTGCGGCCCCTGCGGTTCCGGCTGCGGGTGAGTTTCCTGCTGTGCGTGACGCTGGCGTGGATCAGCCTGGGGCTGCCCATGGCCGGCGTGCTCGGCCGCAGCGTCTCCATCCAGGCCGGCGTGTCGCTGGTGCTGCTGATGACCGTGATGATGGCCTCGCTGGACATCCTGGCCGCCGGCGTGCGGCAGCTGTTCGAGCTGCGTCCCGGCGCGGAGGCGCTGGCGTTCCTAGCCTCCCTGATGAGCTGCGTGGATGCGGTGATGGTCATGATCGGCTTCAGCGCCAGCCTGCCCTTCTGCGCGGCGGGGGCCTTCTCCCTGACGGCGGCGCTGTGGGGAGAAAAGCTGGACTGCACCGCCCGGGCCCGCTCCATGCGCATGGCCGCCATCTCCAAGAATCCCGCCACCGTCACCGTCCGGGAAAACGACCGGGGCGGCCGGTATCTGGGCCGGTCCCAGCGCCTCCCGGAGGGCATCGTGCGCCGCAGCGAGGAGACCGACTTCTGCCAGAGCGTTTACGCCACTGCCGCGCCGATCCTCATGGTGGCCAGTCTGCTGCTGGCGGTGATGGCATCCTCCGGCGGCCAGGGCGCCTATTTCCTGCACACCCTCTCCGCCCTGCTGACGGTCAGCGCCTCCTTTACCGCTTTTTTGAGCTTTCCGCTCCCCTATTCCTCGGCCGCCCGCAAGCTCCAGGCCTCCGGCGCCGCCGTCATGGGCTACGCCGGCTGCGCCGACATCGGGCGCACCCGCCGGCTGGTGATCTCCGACGGGGACCTGTTCCCTCCGGGGACCATGAAGCTCAGCAGCATCAACATCCTGGAGGGCGCCAAGGTGGACAAGGTCGTGGCCGGCACCACCAGTCTGCTGGCTGCCTCCGGCAGCGGCGTCACCGGCGTGTTCATGGAGCTGGTCACCCGCCGGGGCTACAAGCTCCTTCAGCCCCAGGAATTCCGCTGCCACGAGGGCGGCGGCCTGTCCGCGCTGGTGGGCGACGAGCAGGTCCTGGTGGGCTCGGCGGGCTTTATGAACCTGATGGGCATCCGCCTGCCCCAGAACATGACGGTGAAAAACGCCGTGTGCACCGCCATGAGCGGCGAGCTGGTGGGGGTCTTTACTTTGGAGTACATCCCCGTCACCAGCGTCCAGGACGCGCTGGTCACCCTGCTGCAGGGCCGCACCCAGCCCATCTTCGCCATCCGGGATTTCAACATCACGCCTCTGATGATCCGACAGCTGTTCCGGCTGCCCACCGAGAGCTTCAACTTCCCCACCTTCCGGGACCGGTACCGCATCGCCAGCGGCAGCGACCGGGAGCAGCCCGTATGCGCCATCCTGGGCCGGTCGGGCATGGGGCCGCTGGTGGACGTGGCCGAGACCGGGCGCAAGCTATACAGCGCCTGCCGTCTGGGCACCATCATCTCCCTGGCGGGCTCGGTCATCGGCCTGCTGACCATGTTCCTGCTCTGCCGGGCAGGCAGCTACGACACCGCCACGGCGGGCAACGTGCTCAGCTACATGCTGCTGTGGGCGCTGCCGGTGGCCATTTTGTCCTCTCGGTGAGGCCGAAAAAGTTTTTCCGGTACCTGTTGCCAATATTTTTACAATCGTGTATAATAGATATTTAGATGAAATACCAACTACAACTTTCAATAGTATCTTGTAAGGAGACGACACATGAGCTACGAACTGAAAAACATCCGTAACATCTGCCTTTTGGGCCATGGCGGGAACGGCAAGACCTCCCTGGCCGAGAGCATCCTCTCCGTCGCCGGCATGACCGACCGTCAGGGCAAGGTCACCGACGGCAACACCGTCTCTGACTATGACCCCGAAGAGGTCCGCCGCCAGATCAGCATCTCCGCCGCCACCATGTACGCCAACTGGAACGGCGCGAAGATCAACATCATCGACACCCCGGGCTTCTTCGACTTCGTGGGCGAGGTCTATCAGGCTCTGCGGGTGGCCGACTGCGGCGTCATCTGCGTCTCCGCCAAGGACGGCGTGAACGTGGGCGCGGAGAAGAGCTGGAAGTACCTCCGGGACGCCGGCAAGCCCAAGGCCATCTATATCTCCAAGATCGACGAGGAGCACGCCGACTTCGACAAGACCTTCGACGGCCTGCGCGAGCGCTTCGGCAACTCCGTGTGCGCCATGACCGCCCCCATCAAGGAGGGCGACAAGTACATCGGCGTCGTGGACGTGATCACCCGCAAGGCCTATAAGATGGACGGCAAGAAGCGGGTGGAGATCCCCGTGCCCGCCGCCATGGGCGGCCGGCTGGACGAGCTGTATACGGAGCTTGCCGAGTCCGCGGCCGAGACCAGCGAGGAGCTGATGGAGAAGTACTTTGAGACCATGGAGCTGTCTCCCGAGGAGATCTCCGGCGCCCTGAGCGCCGGCGTGGCCGAGGGCGCCATCTGCCCGGTCTACTGCGGCAGCGCCTTCACCGGCATGGGCACCCAGGTCCTGCTGGACGCCATCGTGAGCATCTTCCCCGCCCCCATGGAGGGCGGCAAGGCCTGCGACCCCAACGGCCCGGCCAAGGCCATCGTCTACAAGACCATCTCCGACCAGTTCGGCAAGTTCAGCCTGTTCAAGGTCGTCTCCGGCAAGGTCACCGCCGATCTGACCCTGACCAACGCCCGCAGCGGCGCCCAGGAGAAGCTGGGCCACATCTACAGCATGCAGGGCAAGAAGAACACCGAGGTCACCGAGATCTGCTGCGGCGACATCGGCGCGGTCTCGAAGCTCTCCGACACCAAGACCGGCGACACCCTCTGCGCGGCCAATGCCGTGGAGGCCCTGCCCGGCATCGTCTTTGACATCCCCTGCTACCAGATGGCCATCGCCCCCAAGGTAAAGGGCCAGGACGACAAGGTCGCCCAGGGTCTGGCCCGTCTGGCGGAAGAGGACCCCGCCTTCACCGTCACCCTGAACGCCGAGACCCACCAGCAGGTGGTGGCCGGCGCCGGCGACATGCACATCGACGTGCTGTGCTCCAAGCTGAAGAGCAAGTTCGGCGTGGAGGTGGAGCTGAGCCCCGCCCGCGTGGCCTACCGCGAGAAGATCCGCAAGACCCTGGACACCCACGGCCGCCACAAGAAGCAGACCGGCGGCCACGGCCAGTTCGCCGACGTGAAGATCCGCTTCGAGCCCCAGGACGAGCAGGAGGACATGATCTTCGCCGAGGAAGTGTTCGGCGGCAGCGTGCCCAAGAACTTCTTCCCCGCCGTGGAAAAGGGCCTGCGCGAGTGCTGCGTCAAGGGCGTGCTGGCGGGCTATCCCATGGTGTACCTGAAGGCCGTGCTGTACGACGGCGACTTCCACCCCGTGGACTCCTCCGAAATGGCCTTCAAGACCGCCGCTGGCCTGGCCTATAAGGAGCTGGTCAACGCCAATCCCGTCATCATGGAGCCCATCGGCCTGTTGAAGGTCACCGTGCCCGACGCCAACCTGGGCGACATCATGTCGGACATTCCCTCCAAGCGGCGCGGCACTGTGCTGGGCATGACCGCCCACGACGGCATGCAGGTCGTGGAGGCAGAGGTGCCCATGGCGGAGATGACCACCTATGCCATCGACCTGCGCTCCATCACCCAGGGCCGCGGCTCCTTCACTCTGGACTTCATCCGCTACGACGAGACCCCCATGAACGTCCAGCAGAAGATCATCGAGGATGCCAAGGCGCAGGCCGCCGAGTAAGCCTTACCAACCGCATACGGCGAAGGGGAAGCATCCGCTTCCCCTTCGATTTGGATTCAGAAACGGAGGCACCACATGGACAGGCACAGCAACCAGCTCCTGCCCCGGATCATCATCGTCATCCTGGCGGCGCTGATCCTGGCGGCCAGCGTCGTTCTCGTCCTGGCTCTGACGGGCCATTTTGTCCCCGCGTCAAAGGACGGCAGACCTACGGCGTCCGTCTCCCCCACCTTTGTGCCGGAGACGCCGGTCCCCACCGCGGTCCCCACGCCGGAGCCCACCGCCGAGCCGACCCCCAGCCCCACCCCGGAGCCCACGCCCGTGCCGGTGGAGCTGCCCGAGACGGAGGACGCCGGCCAGGAATATATCGACCGGATCGTCTTTCTGGGCGACAGCACCACCTATTGGCTCTACGGCTACGGCGTGCTGCCCCATACCCAGGTCTGGACCGACTCTATCGGCACCATGAGCCTGTTCAACTGGGAGGTGGACCCCATCGCCTACTACGATCCCGCCTCGCCGGACACGGCCGTGAGCCTTCTCATCCCCGACTGCGCCGCCCGGCGCAAGCCGGATATCCTGGTCATCACCCTGGGCCTCAACGGCATCGCCCTGCTGGACGAGACCGAGTTCCGGGATTACTACACCCGCATGCTCAGCGCCATCCAGCAGGCCAGCCCCGACACCAAGATCATCTGCCAGTCCATCTTCCCCGTGGACGACAGCCAGGTCCCCCGGGGCATCAGCAACGCGGGCATCAACGCCGCCAACGGCTGGATCCGGGACATGGCTGAACAGATGGGCGTGCACTATCTCAACAGCCACGACACCCTCATGGGCCCGGACGGCGGGATGCGGCCAGAGTATGACAACAACGACGGCATGGGCATCCATATGGACACCGACGGGCTCAACGCCATGCTCATGTACGTGCGCACCCACGCCTGGCAGTAACGCCGGGGAGAAAGGAGCCGATCTTTGAACCGACGCACCCGAGAGAGCTTTTATCTTCTTTGGACCGCCGCCATTCTGATCTGTCTGGCGGTATGCGTGTTCGTGCTGGTCTATTTTTCCGTCGCCGACGGCGGCGGCGCCACGCTGGCCGTGCCCACCGCCCCGCCGGAGGGACAGGCTGCCGAGGGCCAGCCCATGGAGGGGCAAACCGAAGGACAGATTGCGGACGGTCAGCCCGCTGAGGGGCAGTCTCCGGAAGGACAGCCAGCCCAGGACGCGGCCCAGCCTACGCCCGAGCCCGCCGCGCCGTCCACCGTGCTGGGGGAGACGCCGGACATGGGCGAGGATTATCAAAACCGGCTGGTCTTTCTGGGCGACAGCACCACCTACGGCTTCGCCGCCTATGGGGTGCTCCCCTTCACCCAGGTGTGGACCCCCGCCAGCGGCACGCTGAGCCTGTTCAACTGGCCGGCGGAGTCCATCAATTACTACGCCCCCGACTCCCCGGATACGCCCGTGAGCCTGTCCATCGCCGACACCGCCCGGACCCGGCAGCCGGAATACCTGGTGATCACCCTGGGCCTCAACGGCGTGGCCATGCTGGACGAGGACGGCTTCAAGGACTATTACCGCCGGCTCATCCAGACCATCCAGGAGGCCAGTCCCAGCACCAAGATCATCTGCCAGTCCATCTATCCCGTCATCGACGCCCGGACCCCGGGGGGCATCAAAAATGACCGGATCAACGCCGCCAACAGCTGGATACTGGACTTGGCCGAGGAGACCGGCACCCGGTATCTGAACACCCACGACTATCTGATGGACGACACCGGCAGCCTGCCCGTCCAGTATGACGGCGGCAATGACGGCATCCATCTGACGCCGGACGGCCTGCGCGCCATCCTGCAATATGTCCGGACCCACGCCTGGCAGTAACGGGGCGCGGGCTCAAAGGAGCAGAGCATGAATCTATTTTTGACGCTGGCCTTTCTCTTTTTCATCGGCTCGGTGTTCGGATGGGTGCTGGAGCTGTTTTTCCGGCGGTTCATCTCCGCCGCTAACCCGGAGCGGAAATGGATCAACCCCGGCTTCTGCACCGGGCCCTACGTGCCGCTGTACGGGGCGGGGCTGTGCTTTCTCTTCCTGATCGCCAGTCTGGAGGACACCCAGCTGATCGCCGACCCCTTCTGGGAAAAGACGGTGCTGTTTTTGTGGATGGCGGTGTGCATGACGGCCATCGAGTATGTCGCCGGCATCCTCAGCATCAAGATCGCCAAGGTGCGGCTGTGGGATTATTCCGACCAGTGGGGCAACATCCAGGGCATCATCTGCCCGAAGTTCTCCGCGGCCTGGGCGGTCCTTGGCGCGGCATACTACTTCCTCATCCACCCGCACATCCTGGGCGCCCTCCACTGGCTGGCCCAGAACCTGGCCTTCTCCTTCGTGATCGGCATGTTTTACGGCGTGTTCATCATCGACCTGGCCCACTCCCTGCAGCTGGTGTCCAAGCTGAAGCTGTTCGCCGAGGAAAACGACGTGCTCATCAAGTACGAGAACCTGAAGGCCCACATCCGCTCTGTCCAGGAGGAAAACGCGCAGAAGTACCACTTCTTCCGTCCCTTCCACTCCGCCCAGTCGCCTCTGGAGCACCTGCAGGAGCGGCTCGATCTCATCCGGAAGGAGCTGGAGGACGACCATGTCCTGCCGCCGGACGCGGTGTTCGGCAAGCTGAAGCGGCACCTCAAGCGGTGAGTCTCTTGAATACGACAACATTATCATGATAAGGAGCGACTGATCATGGAATTGGAACAGGCCATTTTGGAACGCCGCAGCGTGCGGAAATTCACAGCGGACCCCATCCCCCGCGAGACCATGGAGCAGATCGTCCGTCTGGCTGCCTACGCCCCCTCCTGGAAGAACACCCAGACCGTCCGCTACACCGTGGTGGAGGACCGGGCGCTCCTGGACCAGATCGCCGAGGAGTGCGTATTGGGCTTCACGTTCAACGCCCGGACCATCCACCGCTGCGCCGCCCTGGCGGTGCAGAGCGTGGTCACGGGCCTCAGCGGCTATGAGCCGGACGGCAGCTACAGCACCAGCAAGAAGGACGGCTGGGAGATGTATGACGCGGGCATCTCCGCCCAGACCTTCTGCCTGGCCGCCCACGGCCTGGGCGTGGGCACCGTCATCATGGGCATCTGCGACGACGCCCGGACCGCCGCGCTGCTCCAGCTGCCGGCCGGGGAGCGGGTCACCGCCCTGATCGCCATGGGCTGGCCGGAGGACGCCGCCTTGAAGGCCCCGCCCCGCAAGGATGTGGACGAGCTGCTGCGCTATCGCCCGTGATAATGATACTCAGCGCCCCGGCAAGAGCCGGGGTGCTGTCATTTTCTCCCCCGCCGGCATAGGATGGCCCGGAGGCGGGAAATATGGAGGAAATCAAGGAGAGCCTGGCGGGCTTCGACGCCCTTTGGCAGCGGGTCGCCGGCGTCCGCCCGGCGCTGCCGGCGGCTTTCGACGCGGAGGACGCCCTACTGGGCTTCATACAGGAGGAGGCGTGCGCCGCCGTCCGTGCCGCCGCGCTGGCGCGGCAGTTCCGGGGAGAGGCACGGACCCTGCTCCAGCGCCAGGCCGAGCTGGCGCGGCTGCACGTGCGCCGGCTGCGGGCGGAGCGCTTCATCGTCACAGGGCTTTCCGGCACAGACAAGGTGGACTGCCGGGTCCCGGCCGACAAGCTGGCCGCTCTGCGCGGCGCTTATCTGCAGGCCGGGGCGCTGGCCGAGGGATACGATGCCGCCGCCCAAGCCGCCGGCGGCGAGCTGGCTTCGCTCTTCGCCGCCTTTGCCGCCGACGCCAGGACAAGGGCACAGCAGCTACGCACGCTCTTGGTCGGGAGCTTTTAAAACCGCTGGCATATGGCGCGCCGCTGTGGTACAATAGCGGCAAAGCCGCTATTGTACCACAAAATACCAGTCGCGCTCCCGGCTGGCGCCGGAACCGCGCGACATGGTACAATAGTCCTGCTATCGTACCACATTTTTTATGGGAGGCGCGCCATGCTCTGGTCCATTGCTGTGGTGATCCTGGTGCTCGGCGGGGCGCTGTATATCTGCTACCGGGTCCCCTTCTGCAACCCTCTGCCCCACAAGGAGGATATCTACGACATCCCCGGCGGAGAGCAGTATCAGCACAAGCGGGACGTGATGGTCTCCCTCATCCGGGAGATGGACGCCATCCCCTATGAAGAAGTTAACATAATTTCTTATGACGGCACGCCGCTCTTCGCCCGCTACTACCATGTGGCCGACGGCGCGCCCCTGCAGATCCAGCTCCACGGCTGGCACGGCAGCGCCATTCGGGACTTCTGCGGCGGCAACAAGCTGGCCCGTGAAATGGGGATGAACACCCTGGTGCCGGACCAGCGGGCCCACGGCCGCAGCGGCGGCAGGACCATCACCTTCGGCCTCCGGGAGCGCTATGACTGCCTGGCCTGGTGCCGCTATGCCGCGGAGCGCTTCCCCGGCACGCCCATCGTCCTGGCGGGCGTGTCCATGGGCGCGTCCACCGTGCTGATGGCGGCCGGGCTGGACCTGCCGGCGTCGGTGAAAGGGATCGTCGCCGACTCCCCCTATTCCTCTCCAGTTGACATAATAAAATCCGTCTGCCGCAGCGTGCATCTGCCGGCGGGTCTGATGTTCCCTCTGATCGCCCTGGCGGGGCGGCTCTTCGGCCGCTTCGACATCGGCGAGACCACCGCCGCCCAGGAGGTGGAGAAGTCCAGGATCCCCATCCTCATCATCCACGGGGAGGACGACCGGTTCGTGCCCTGCGACATGAGCCGGGGGATCTTCGACAGCTGTCCCGCCCCCAGGATGCGCGTGACCTTCCCCGGGGCCGGCCACGGCCTCAGCTTCATCGCCGACCCGGACGGTTATGCCCGGGCGGTCCGCCAGTTCCTGTCGGAGAAGGTCGGCCTGCTCCCCGCAGAGCATGAGCAGCAGACGTGACGCCGGGGCGCACCGGCCAGCCATATGAACAGCTCAGGAGGCACTATGGACAAGACTATGCGCGACGACGCCCGGACCGTCATTGACCGGGCCATCCACGCCGTTCTCCCCGATGAGGCGGTCCGCCGGGCCCTGGAGGGCAGGACCTTCCCCGGCCGGGTGGTGCTGGTGGCCGCCGGCAAAGCCGCCTGGCAGATGGCCAGCGCCGCCAGCCGGTGCCTGACCGTCGACGCCGGCATGGTGATCACCAAATACGGCCATGTGATGGGCCCTCTCCCCCGGATCCGCTGCTATGAGGCCGGTCACCCGGTGCCGGATGAGAACTCCTTTCGCGGCACCCAGGCGGCGCTGGATGCGGTCTCCGGCCTGGGGCCGGAGGACACGGTGCTGTTTTTGCTGTCCGGCGGCGGCAGTGCCCTCTTTGAAAAGCCGCTGCTGCCGGCAGAGAAGCTGCAGGACGTCACCGGCCAGCTTCTGGCCTGCGGGGCGGACATCGTGGAGATCAACACCGTGCGCAAGCGCCTGTCCGCCGTGAAGGGCGGTCGCTTTGCCCAGCTTTGCGCCCCGGCGCGGGTATTCTCCGTGGTGCTCAGCGACATCCTGGGCGACCCGCTGGACATGATCGCCTCCGGCCCGGCCTGCCCCGACCCATCCACCTGCGCCCAGGCGCTGGCCGTGGCGGAGAAATACGCCCTGCGCCTGGACGATGAGACGCGGGCGCTGCTGGCCAGGGAGACGCCCAAGGCCTTGGACAACGCCGAGTCCTGTGTGGTGGGCAGCGTGCGGGCCCTGTGCGCCGCGGCGGCGGACGCCTGCCGGGCGCTGGGATACGAGCCGACAGTGCTCACCGACCGGCTGTGCTGCCAGGCGCGGGAGGCGGGGTCCTTTTTGGCCTCCGTCGCGCGCACCCACGCCGCCGACGGCAGGGCGCTGGCCTTCATCGCCGGGGGCGAGACGGTGGTCAAGCTGACCGGCGGCGGCAAGGGCGGCCGGAATCAGGAGCTGGCACTGGCCGCCGCGGAGGGCATCGCGGGGCTGGACAACGCGCTGGTGTTCTCCGTGGGCAGCGACGGCACCGACGGGCCCACCGACGCCTCCGGCGGCATAGTCGACGGCGGCACGGCTGACGCCCTGGCGGAGCGGGGGCTCTCCATCCCCCGCGTCCTGGCAGACAACGACGCCTATCATGCCCTGCGGGCCGTGGACGGGCTCATTTTCACCGGCCCCACCGGCACCAACGTCAACGACGTGGCCGTGGCGCTTCTCCGGCCATGACCGCCTCACGT
Organism: uncultured Oscillospiraceae bacterium; assembly: GCA_947624065.1. GTDB lineage: Bacteria > Bacillota > Clostridia > Oscillospirales > Oscillospiraceae > CAJOIG01. Next base: position 20,969 of record CANQIO010000028.1, read on the forward strand.
TCTCAGCGACGCCCCCGCCCATCTGAGGAAGGTCTTATGGCTCACGCCCAGAGACGCGCCCGCGCTCCGGGAGGAGATCCGCCCCGCCTCCCATTCCCGGAGCACATCGCCGTAGTTTTCCGGCAGCTTCTTGGGTGGGCGTCCGAACTGGACGCCTCGGGCCTTGGCCGCCGCGATGCCCTCCGCCTGGCGCTGGCGGATGAGCTCCCGCTCCGTCTGGGCCACATAGCTCAGCAGCTGCAATACGATGTCCGCGATCAGCGTTCCCGTCAGATCCCGGCCCTTTCGCGTGTCCAGCAGGGGCATATCCAGCACCACGATGGCGGCTTTCTTCTCCTTGGTCAGCAGCCTCCACTGCTCCAGGATCTCGTCGTAATTCCGTCCCAGCCGGTCGATGCTCTTGATCACCAGGGTGTCGCCCGGCCTGATCTTTCTCACCAGCCGGCGGTAGGCCGGCCGTTCGAAGTCCTTGCCGCTCTGCTTGTCCGTAAAAATGTTCTTCTCCGCCACGCCGAACTCCCGCATGGCGATCTGCTGCCGGTCCGTGTTCTGATCTTTGCTGGACACCCGGACGTAACCGAAAATACTTTCTGACATGCTGTTTCCTCCTATCGGTTTCAGTATCCCAAGTTTAGCTGAAACCAAAAGCAGGCCATCAAGATTTGTCGGATACGCTCAGATGCAAATATATACAAAAGCGGGCCATGCCTCCCGGCACGGCCCGCAGACTATATGCTTTTCCGCCTCACAGGGGCAGGAACGCGAAGAGCACCGCGAACGCCACGGCGGGCAGCAGATTCGCCACCCGGATCTTCTTCCCCCACACCAGGTTGAGGCCCACGCAGAAGATGAGGATGGACCCCACCGTGGAGAGGTTGGCAAGCGCCGCGTCGGTCATGACCGGCCGGATGAACCGGGCCAGGGCCGTCACCGCCCCCTGCCACAGCGCCACGGGGACGGCGGAGAAGAGGCATCCCTTCCCCAGCGAGCAGGTCATCACCAGCACGATGATCAGGTCCAGCACCGCCTTGGCGGCCAGGATGGACC